>DATIUQ010000099.1:0-21815 GCA_035466775.1 Arthrobacter sp. | reverse complement strand
CGATGATGCCGGTGACAAGAGCGTGGATGTGCCGAAGGCCAGTGCGTCGCCGAGTTATGTGTTCCGGGTGAACCGGGACCTGGTGGTCCTGAACGATGTGAATTCCGGGAATGTGTGGCTGGTGAACCAGAACATGCAGCTCGTCAACAACTGGGACGACGTGGTCCCGCCCAAAAACCAGTCCAATGACCAGGACCAGGAATCGGCGGACAACAACACCATCAACATCCTGCCGGACCGCACCAAACCCAACCGGCCCCCGGAAACCAAGCCCGACGCCGTCGGCGTCCGCCCGGGCCGCACCACCATCCTCTCCGTGCTGGACAACGACTCGGACCCCGACGGCGACGTCCTCACGGCCTCCGCCGGCGACAACGGCCCCGCCTCAGGCAGCCTCGAGAACATCTACGGCGGCACCGCCTTCCAGATCACGGTCCCCGCGGAGGCGAAGCCCGGCACCGAAACCTTTGCCTACAACGCCGCCGACGGCCGCGGCCTCTCCGCCGGCGGAAGCATCACCCTCAATGTCGTCGGCCCGGACGAGAACAAACCGCCGCTGTTCAAGCGCGGCGACCCCACCACCATGCTCGTGGAGCAGGGCAAGACCGTCAGCCAGAACATCCTCACCGACTGGACCGACCCCGACGGCGACGACCTCGTCCTGATGGACGCCAAAGCCGACAACGACCAGGACCAGGTCAAGGTCCGCCGCGACGGCCTGCTCACCTATCAGGACGCCGGCGCCGCCCCCGGCAAGAAATCCGTCACCGTGACCGTCTGGGACGGCCGCGCCACGACTACCGGCAAGGTCATCGTGAACGTCCAGCCCCCCGGTGCCCTGCAGCCCGTGGTCAACGCCGACCACGTCACCGCCGTCGTCGGCCAGGACCTCGTGATCGCGCCACTCAAGAACGACGTCGACCCCAACGGCGGCGCGCTGCGCCTCGCCCAGGTGGAGGCAGCCGGCACCGCCGAACTGGGTCCCGTGACCGACGGCGGGACCTTCACCTTCCGCAGCAGCACCCCCGGTCCCATCTACCTGACCTACATCGCCAGCAACGGCCCGCAAAGCAGCCAGGGCCTGATCCGGGTGGACGTCGAATCCGGCAAGGACGCCGGCAACCCGGTCGCCGTGCACGACGTCGCCCTGATGCCCGTCGGCGGAAGCGTGCTCCTGGATCCGCTGGCCAACGACTCGGACCCGTCCGGAGGCGTGCTGGTCCTGCAGTCCGTCCAGCTGCCGGAGAACGCGACCGCCTCGGTCAGCGTGATCGACCACAGCGTCCTGCGGATCACCGACGTCGTCGGCACCAAGGACCCGTTCACGTTCCGCTACACCATGTCCAACGGCACCCAGTCGGCCACCGGCAGCGTCTCCGTGGTCCCCGTTCCGGCGCCCGCCGTCGTCGAGGCCCCGCAGCCCAAACCGGACGAGGTGAACGTCCGGGTCAACGACGTCGTCACCATCCCGGTGCTGGCCAACGACACCCACCCGCAGGGCGAGAAGCTCACCCTGGACCCCGTCCTGCCGCAGCCCGTCCCCGATACCGACGGGAAAAGCTTCGTCTCCGAAAACACCCTCCGCTTCATCGCCGGCGCCGAACCCAAAACAGTCCGTGCCATCTACAACGCCGTGGACCCGCAGGGCCAGAAGAGCGCCGCGGCCGTCACCATCCACATCCTGCCCCTGGAGGGCGCGGAAAACTCCCGCCCGCAGCCCAAGAACCTCACCGCCCGCGTGGTGGCTGCCGGGTCGGTGCGGATTCCGGTGGAGCTCGACGGGATCGACCCCGACGGTGACTCCGTCCAGCTGACCGGCATCGACAGCACCCCGGCGATGGGCACCGCCACCGTGGGCAGCAACTTCATCGACTTCACGGCAGCCGGCGACGGTGCCGGCACGGACACGTTCCGCTACAAAGTGGTGGACCGGCAGGGCGCGGTCAACACCGGCACCGTCACCGTTGGCATCGCCCCGCGCGGGGACACGAACCAGAAGCCCACCCCCGTGGACGACGAGGTGAAGGTCCGGCCGGGCCGCCAAATCGCCGTCGACGCCACCGGCAACGACACGGACCCCGACGGCGACCCGATCCGGATCGCCAGCGACGGCATCGAGGCCGCCCCGGCGCTGCAGGCCACCGTCAGCAAGCAGAGCTCCCGCATCATCCTGCTGGCCCCCGGCGAGGAGGGCACGGTCAACGTGCGCTATGCCGTGGCGGACGACCGCGGCGCCACCGCGCAGGCCACCATCGCCGTCAAGGTGCAGAAGGATGTGCCGCTGCAGGCCCCGATCGCCCGCGACGACAGGGTGACCTCCGCGCAGACGCTCGGCAAGACCGCCGTCGACGTTCCCGTCCTCAAGAACGATGAGGACCCGGACGGCGTCGGCGAGAACCTCAAGATCGCCACCGACGCCACCACCGCCCGGCCCGGCGCCGAGGGCAACATGGTGGTGGAACTGACGGAGCAGCCGCAGCTCATCCCGTACACCGTGGAGGATGTGGACGGCCAGAAATCCACCGCCATCATCTGGGTCCCGGGGGTAGGCCAGCAGGTCCCCACCCTGGCCAAGGACGAGGTGATCGAACTCGTCGCCGGGCAATCCGTCACCGTGGACCTCAAGGAATGGGTCAAGGTCCGCGAGGGACGCTCGGCGCGCCTGACCCAGACGGACCGGATCAAGCTGATCGGCGCCGACGGCTCCGATCCAGTGGCCAACAACGGCACCGCCCTGAAGTACACGGCCGGCCAGGACTACGTGGGTCCCGGCTCGCTGAGCTTCGAGGTCACCGACGGCTCCGGCCCGGACGATCCCGCCGGGCTGAAGGCGACCCTCAGCATCCGCACCAAGGTGCTCCCGGACCCCAACCGGAACAACCCGCCGGTGCTGCTGGGCAGCCAGGTCGAGGTGCCCAAAGCGGACTCCACCACGACCGACCTTTCCAGGCTGACCACAGACCCGGACGACGGCGACGTCGACAACATGAAGTACGAACTGGTGGGCGCCGTCCCGGCAGGTTTCGACGCCAGCATCGACGGGAAGACCCTGAAGGCCTCGGCCAAGGACGGCACCGACACCGGATCGGGCGGCGCGGTCCAGGTCAAGGCCAAGGACCCCCGCGGGCTCGAAGCCACCGCCACCTACCAGCTGACCGTCACCGCCTCCAACCGGCCCAAGCCCGTGGCCAACGACGACGTGGAGCCCAACGCCGCGGCCGGCAAACCCGTCACCGTGCGGGTGCTGGACAACGACGCCAACCCGTTCCCGGACACGGCGCTGAAGATCGTGTCCGCCGTGACCGAGACCGGTCAGGGCTCCGCGGAAGTCAACGGGGACTCCGTGACGGTGACCCCGGCCGGGGGGTTCTCGGGCACCATGATCGTGTCCTACACCGTGGCCGACAAGACCGGGGAGTCCTCGCGCTACGCGACTGCCCGGATCCGGCTGACCGTCAAGGACAAGCCCCTGGCACCCACCACCCCGCAGGCCGCGAGCGTGGGGGACGGCACTGCCTTGCTGAACTGGACCGCCCCGGCGGACCGCGGCTCGGCCATTACCAAGTACACGGTCTACGGCGAGGGCGGGTTCCGGCAGGACTGCCCGGCCAATTCCTGCACGCTCACCGGCCTGGCCAACAACTCCAAGTACCACTTCCAGGTCACCGCCAGCAACGCCCTGGGCGAATCCGAGCGGTCCCCGGCATCGGCCGAGGTGCGCCCGGACGTCAAGCCGGACACCCCGGCGGCGCCGGCCCTGAAGTTCGGCGACAAGCAGCTGGCTGTGACGTGGGCGGCGCCGGCGTCCAAGGGCTCGCCGGTGAAATCCTACGACCTGGAGATCTCCCCGGCTCCGGCCGGGCAGAACGCCCAGATCCAGAACCTCACCTCTACGAGCTACGTGTGGAAGGGCCTCAAGAACGGCGTGGCCTACAAAGTCCGCGTCCTTGCCCGGAACGACGCCAAGGAGCCCTCCGAATGGAGCGCTTACTCCGCTGCCGAGACACCCGCCGGCGTGCCCGTCACTCCTTCGGCACCGAGCGCCAGCCAGGCCGGTTCCGTAGGCACGCAGAGCCAGCTCAAGGTGACATGGGCGGCGCCGAACAACAACGGCGACGCCGTGTCGTCCTACACGCTGACCACGCTGCGCGGGGGAGCGGCCGTGGGAAGCCAACAGGTGTCCGGCACCTCGCAAAACGTCACGGTGGACAATTCGGAGGCGGACTACACCTTTGCCGTGGCCGCGACCAACAAGGCCGGAACATCCGGTACCAGCCCCGGGTCTGCGCCCGTCCGGGCCGCCGGCAAGCCCGGCAGGGTCTCGGGCGGCACTGTCGCCGCGCCCGGCAACAGCGGAGAGCTAAAAGTGACGTTCACGCCGCTGACCCAGGCCCAACGCAACGGCTCGCAGGCCTCGGAGATCAGCTACCGCTGGTCCACGGCGTACGGCTCCGGCCCGATCAACGCCCCGGGAGGCACCATCGGCGGCCAGCCCAACGGCAAAAACGTCACCGTCAACATCATCGCCGTCTCCACGAAGAACAATGTTTCCGGGGATGCCGAGGCCATCGGTTCGGCCGTACCCTACGGACAGCCGGGAAGGCCCAGCCTCACCGGGGGAACGTCGCCCAAGGGCGACGGCCAGGTGCACTGGACCTGGACGGCACCGAACGACAACGGCCGGACGATCAACCGGTATGAAGTCAACTATGAGGGCACCGGCTGGAAGAGCGTCGGCCTGAACCGCAGCTATGACCACAACGCCGGGGGCTGGAGCACAAGCCGCAATCTGAAGGTCCGGGCCTGCAACGGCACGGACGGAAACAACGACTGCGGTTTCGACGACGCAGCCACGTCGACCTCCGGCGCAGACCCGACGCCGCCGCCGCCGTCGTCGCAGATCCAGGTCAGTGCCGACGTGGTCCGGACTTGCCCCGGCAAGCCCGGCGTCCGGGACACTTACTCTGACGGGCCGCCAAAGGACTGCGGCGCCGGCTGGGTGGAGCGCTCCGAGGGCCGCCTGGACATCAACTGCACCAAGGACATCTACGGCAATGGGACGCCGTGGTACCGCGTGACCCAGGGCAGCCACCCCGACTGGTTCGTGAAGTCAACCACCGTGGACCTGTTCGGTGCCAAACCAAACGGCTGCTGATGCAGGCGGCTAAACTGGCCGCCGGACCCGGCGGCCCACCCCCATACCGGCACACCATGCTTTTTCACCCAGAACAGAAGAGGACCAACCCATGACCATGACCACCGAACAGGCCGAATGGTTTGCCGGCACCTTCGAGAAGCTCGTCGCCAACGTCGGACAGGCCGTGCTGGGCAAGTCCCACGTCATCCGGCTGACCTTCACCGCGATGCTGGCCGAGGGACATGTCCTCTTCGAGGACGCCCCGGGCACCGGCAAGACCTCCCTGGCGCGCGCCCTCGCGGCCACGGTCCAGGGCTCCAACAACCGCATCCAGTTCACCCCGGACCTGCTGCCCTCCGACGTCACCGGCGTGACCATCTACGACCAGAAGACGCAGAAGTTCGAGTTCCACAAGGGACCCATCTTCAACAACATCGTCCTCGCCGATGAGATCAACCGCGCCTCGCCCAAGACCCAGTCCGCGCTCCTGGAGGTCATGGAGGAGTCCCGCGTCACCGTGGACGGCACCACCTACGAGGCCGGGCGCCCGTTTATGGTGATGGCCACCCAGAACCCGATCGAACAGGCCGGCACCTACCGCCTGCCCGAGGCCCAGCTGGACCGCTTCCTGATCAAGACCTCCATCGGCTACCCGGACCACGCCTCCACCGTGCAGCTGCTCGGCGGCGCCAACCTCAAGGACCGCTCCAAGGAAATCACCGCCGTCATCACCACCCAGGCGATCGCGGACATGGCCGACCTTGCGGCCACCGCCCATGTTGACACCGCCGTGCTGGAATACATCTCCCGGCTCTGCGAGGAGACCCGCACCGCACCGGAGACGCGCCTCGGCGTGTCCGTCCGGGGGGCCCTCGCCATGGTCCGGGCCGCCAAGGTCTGGGCCGCCGGCCAGGGCCGCAACTTCGTGCTCCCGGACGACGTCAAGGACCTGGCCGCCGTCGTCTGGACCCACCGCCTCGTAATGGACCCGGAAGCCGAGTTCTCCGGCGCCACCGCCGAGGCCGTGCTGAAGCGCGTCCTGGCCGAGGTTGCCGCACCGCAGCAGCGCGCTTCCGTGTCCTAAGCGCACCGGCAGGCAGCCCCGGCTGAGAGCTCCGCCCCGAAATACCGCCAGCCACCACCGGCACCCACCCAGCACGAACAAAGGCACCCATATGTCCTCCAGCACTCCGCTGACCCGGCTTGCTGAACGCCTGCAACGGCCCTTCCACCGGGACGGCAGGCCCACCCGGCTGCATCCGGCGTCCCTCTGGACCGAGGCCGGAAGCACCGCGGGCCTGGCCCTCGCCCCGGTCTGGCGCGCGGTCCGCGCGCTCTGGCTTCGCTACGTGTGGCCGGTCCTGTCCGTGGTGAGCGTCCTGGGCTGGTCCGTGCTGGCCGCCGCGGTCCTGCTGTGGACCGTCGGCCAGGCATTCGGCTGGCAGGAAGCCAAGGCGGCCGCTATCGCCGCGTTCGTCCTGTTCGTGCTCGCCGTCGGCTTTATCCTGGGGCGCTCCTCCTACGGCGTCGTCCTGGACCTGGCCCGCACCCGGGTCGCAGTGGGGGACAGTGCCGTCGGCAGCATCGCGGTCTCCAACACCTCCGCCCGGCCGCTGCTGCCCGCGGACCTGGAACTCCCGGTCGGAGCGGCCACCGCCGTGTTCCACCTGCCGCGGATGAAACCCCAGCAGGTCCACGAGGACCTGTTCACCATTCCCACCGCGCGCCGCGCCGTGATCGTGGTGGGCCCGGTGCGCTCCGTCCGCGCCGACCCGCTGCACCTGCTGCGCCGCCAGGTGCTCTGGACCGAACCCGAAGACCTGTTCGTGCACCCAAAAACCACGGCGCTGGCCGGCTCGGCCGCCGGATTCATCCGCGACCTTGAGGGCATGCCCACCACGGACCTGTCCAGCGCCGACGTGTCCTTCCACGCCCTGCGCGACTACGTGCCGGGAGATGACCGCAGGCACATCCACTGGAAAACCACGGCCCGCACCAACAAGCTCATGGTCCGCCAGTTCGAGGAAACCCGCCGCGCGCACCTCGCCATCTCGCTGTCCATCAACACGGACGAATACGCCTCCGACGAGGAGTTCGAACTGGCCATCTCCGCCGCCGCCTCGATTGGACGCCAGGCCATCCGCGAGCAGCGCGACCTCGATGTGCTCACGCAAAAAGGTCCGCTGCGCTGCGAAACCGGACGAAACCTGCTCGATGACATGACGCGGATCGTCGGCGCACCCCAACGCAAGACCGCCGTCGACCTTGCCCGGAGCCTGGCGGACACCGTCCCCAACGCCTCCGTGGTGTTCCTGGTCGTGGGCAGCAACATCACCCCCACCCAGCTGCGCTCCGCCGCGGCTTCGGTGCCGCTGGGCGTCCGCAGCCTCGCGGTCCGGCTCCAGCTCGGCGCCGCACCGGCCCGCGCCAATATCGGCGACCTGACCGTCCTGACCCTCGGCGACCTCTCCGACCTGGCCATCGTGCTGAGGAAGGCGGCAGCATGAGCACCTCAACCCCGCTCCGCCCCCGCACCAATGCGGCCAAGCGTTCCGGCTTTGCCGACGGCCAGCCGCTCTGGCACGTCGCGCTCGACGCCGGTGCCCTCACCGTGCTGCTCGGCCTCGGCGTCCTCGGCTTCAGCCTCAGCTTCGGCGGTGACCCTTACTACCTGGTCGCGGGCTTCGGCGGAATCCTGCTGGGCCTGGCCCTCGCGGCGGCCACGGTCCACTTCCGCCTGGGGCTCCTGATCACCGCGGCCCTGACGCTCGGCGTGTACCTCGTCTTCGGCACCGCCCTGGCAGTTCCGGAGGCGTCCTTCGCGGGGGTACTGCCGACCCTCGATTCCCTGCGCACCCTCCTGCTCGGCGTCGTGTTCGCCTGGAAGGACATGCTCACTGTCGGTGTGCCGGTGGGCACCGCCGGCGGCACCCTGATTGTGCCGTTCCTGAGCTCGCTCCTCACCGCGCTGGCCGCCGGGCTGCTGATCTGGCGGCTCAAAAGCCCGTACTGGCCGCTGCTGCCGGTGCTGGTGCTGTTCGTCACCGGCATCGCCTTCAGCACGAACGCCGGGTTCCTCACGGTGGAACGCGGCATCTCACTCACCGTGGTCGCCATCGCGTGGGCCACCTTCCGCCGCGACGCCCTCCGCCGCAGCAACACCCGGAAAATCTCCGTCAACCGGCTGGAGACGGACGAAGCCACCGCCCGCGCGGCCAAGCTGCGCCGGCTGGCAACCGCCGCCGCTGTGATCGCCGTCGCCGTCGGGATCACCGCCGTCGCGTCCCCCCTGGTCACCGCCAGCGACGACCGCCGCGTGCTGCGCAACACAATCGTCCCGCCGTTCGATCCCAAGGACTACGTGACGCCGCTGGCGAGCTTCCGGAACTTCGTCAAGGACAAGAAGGACGACAACCTCTTCGTCGTCAAGGGACTGCCCAAGGACGCCCGGGTGCGGCTTGCCGCGCTGGATTCCTTCAACGGCACCAACTACAACATGGACCCGAACGGCTCCGGCAGCTTCAGCAAGGTGGGCGACGCCAAGTCCCTCAACACCCTGGCCGACTCCACCGGGATTGTGCCCAGCAACAACTACACCCTCGACATCACGATCGAGGACTACCAGGGCTACTTCCTGCCCGGCGGCCGCAAAACCACCGGGATCAGCTTTGCCCGGGACGGCTCGGGTGCCGCCTCGGGGCTGTACTTCAACGCCGGGACGGACACTGCCGTGACCACCAAGGGCCTCGCCAAGGGCGACGCCTACCAGGTCCAGGTCGCCGACCCCGCCACGCTGGAGCACGGGCAGCTGACCCAATACGGCTTCGCCAAGCTGTCCCTGCCGGATCCCGCCGAGGTGCCGCCGGTGGTCGGGTCCCAGGCCAACGACCTCGCCGCCGACGCCCCCACCGCCATCGACCGGGTGCGCCAGGTCGAGGCGCATTTCCAGAAAAAAGGCGCGTTCAGCAACGGCCTGATCGCCGACGGCCAGCTGCCCAGCGTCTCCGGCCACGGGGCAAACCGCGTCCGGAGCCTGCTCACCGCCAAACAGATGCTCGGCGACGACGAACAGTACGCCGTTGCGATGTCGCTCATGCTGCGCCACCTCGGCATCCCCTCCCGGGTGGTGATGGGGTTCTACCCCGATCCCAAGAGCCCGGAAAACGGCGCCGGCGAAGTGAAGATCACCGGCAAGGACGTCCACGCGTGGGTGGAGGTTGCCTTTGACCGGGTGGGCTGGGTGTCCTTCGATCCAACCCCGCCAAAGGACAATGTGCCCATCCCGCCGGATCCGGAGAACAAGTCCAAGCCCAAGCCGCAGGTGCTGCAGCCGCCGCCCCCGCCGCAGGAACCGGCGGACCTGCCGCCGGACTCCTCGCCGGATGCCCTCGACGCCGACGAGAAGAAGAACAACCCCTGGCTGTTCTGGGGCCCGCTCCTCACGGCGATCGGCATCGCGCTGATCCCGATCGGCATTCTGGCGCTGCCGCTGCTGCTCATCGCGCTGCTCAAGTCCCGGCGCCGAAAGGCCCGTTTCACCGAAGGCCCCCCGGCGCAGCGCGTCGGCGGCGGCTGGAACGAAATCGTCAGCTTCGCCACAGACCTGGGCGCCGGCGTGGACACCCGGGCCACCCGGCGGGAGTCCGCCGTCGTGCTCGCGGACGCCTTCCCGGCCGCCGGGGGCACCACCACGCTGCTCGCCAACCGGGCCGACGCCGCGATCTTCGGTGCCGGCCAGCCGAGCGAGGAGCAGGTGCGGGAGTACTGGGACATCGTGGACGGCTCGCTGAAGGAGCTGACCGGCACCCTCGGGTTCTGGGGGCGGCAGAGGGCCCGCTTTTCGCCGCGTTCCCTGCTGGCCGACGGCCGGGCCGCGCTCACACTCCGGGGTCTCAAGCCCAGGATGCCCGGCGCCAGGCGCGGCGCACGTGCCGGATCAGAATTGACCGCGGGTACAGTGGAATCCGATCCGGCCGCCGCAGCCCCCCGTGACGGTGCTGCGGATGCCGCGACCGAGTCCAGCCAGACTGCCAGGAAGAACCGCAACGAGCCATGACCGACGACGCCGAGCGCTGCCCGCGCTGCCAGCAGCCGCTCCGACCGGGGGCCGCTTTCTGCACCTCCTGCGGCACGCCGCTGAGCAACCGCTCCGCGCGGAACGCCCGCAACGTGCGGGACCTTCCACAGCCCCAGCCGATCCCCGGTAGTATCCCCGTAACGCTGGGCCCGGCTCCGGGCCGCGGACAAGGGGGAGGTCCTTCCATGCCGAGCAAGCTTGAGGTGGTTCCGGCAACGGCCGGAAAGCGGCTGGGGGCGGCGGTGCTGGACTGGCTCCCGCCAGCCACCGCCCTGACCATCCTGTTGGCGATCGGATTCGCCGGCATCACCCGGAGCCAAAGCGGCGGCTTCATCGTGTACGACACGTCGTCCCTGGTGCTTTTCGGCGGGATCGGTGCAGGCCTCACCCTGGTCTACCTGACGGTTCTGGCCACGCTCGAAGCCCGGACCGGCGCGACCCTCGGCAACCGCCTGATGGGCATCCGCAGCACGGACGCTGACGGCTTCGCTCCGGGCGGGGGAGCGGTGTTCCTCCGCGGCCTCATCACCGGCGCCGGAGTGCTGCTGGCCGTGCTCGCCGCCGCTGCCGTGGTGCTGTTCCAATGGTTCGGCGTTGCCCTGCTGGTGCTCGGACCGCTGCTGTTCCTGGGGGCGGCCTGGGCGGTCCTCGTGGTGCTGTCCAGTGCCTGGGACCGCAACGGAAAGCTCCGCGGCTGGCACGATACGGCCGCCAAGACCCTCATGTTCGACGTGACGGCCGGCCGCAACCCGGTCACCACCGGCGGTATCGCCGGCCCGTACAGCTTCGCGCCGCTGGACCTCCCTCCGGTCCAGCAAGTCGCCTCGCCGCTGGCCGCTGCCGCGGCGGGCATTCCGGCCGCGCCGAACCCCCACCAGTGGCAGCCACCCTCCGCCGTCCGGCCCGCCCCTGCCGCCGATCGGCCGCCTGCCGTTCAGCAGGCTGCCCCGGTGCAGCCGCTGGTCCAGCAGCCGGTTCCGCAGGCGGCGTCGTTCGCGCCGCCCGCCGGATCCGCGATGCCCCAGCCGGGCCCGCATCCCGATGACGACCACGACCGCACGCAGGTCCGTGGCGATACCCATGCCCCGGTCACGGTGGCGATGCTCCGGATCCGGCTCGACGACGGCCGCGACATCGAACTGGACCGCACCGTGCTGATCGGCCGGAATCCTGCCGGACACCCCGGCGAGGACTCCGCGCAGCTGATTCCGGTCGCCGACCCGGGCCGTTCGATTTCCAAGACCCACCTCCATCTGCTCGCCGGAAACGGGGGAGTGTGGGTGACGGACCGCAACTCCACCAACGGCAGCGCCGTGACCACCCCGGACGGTATCCGTACCGCCCTCGCGGCCGGGGAACCCACCCACGTCCGCCCAGGTTCCACCGTGCACTTCGGTGACCGCTCCTTCTACCTAGGACAGGCATGAACTCCCAGCCGGCCGCCGAGCCCTCCCCAGCCAACTCCGACACGGCCCCTTTGCCGTCCCTGGGCAGTTCCTCCAGCGCTTCTTCCAGCAGTTCCTCGAGCAGTTCCTCCAGCAGTTCCTCCAGCCTCCGGCTGAGCTGCGGCTACGGCACCGACCGCGGCCTCCGCCGCGAAATGAACGAGGATTCCTTCATCGCCTCCGATCCCGTCTTCGCCGTCGCCGACGGCATGGGCGGGCATGAGGCGGGCGAAATCGCCAGCGGCATCTGCGTGCGCACGCTCGCCGGAATCCCGCAGCTGGCGAGCGGAGCGCGGGACGCGACGGCCGGCGTCGTGCAGGAGTACCTGCTGATGGCCGACGAGGGCATCCGCGAGGCCACGGGCTCCCGCGCCGGGACCACTCTCTCCGGCGTCGTGGTGGTAGAGCAGATGGGGGCGCCGTACTGGCTGGTCCTCAATATCGGCGACTCCCGGACGTACCGCCTCAGCCAGGGCAAGCTCAGCCAGGTCAGCGTGGACCACTCCGAGGTCCAGGAACTGGTGGATGCCGGGCAGATCACCCAGGCCCAGGCCGCAGTCCACCCGCGCCGGCATGTCGTCACCCGCGCCCTGGGCACCGGAGACGAGACTGAGGCCGACTACTGGTTGCTGCCCATCGAGGAAGGCGACCGGATCCTGGTCTGTTCCGACGGCCTCAACGGCGAACTCGACGACCAGCACATCGCCAACATCCTGCGCTCCCAGTCGGACCCGCAGGCGGCCGTGGATGAACTCATCCAGGCGGCCCTGCGCAGCGGCGGCCGGGACAACGTCACCTGCATCGTGCTGGACGCCACCAATGTGACCAGCGACTACGACGGCGCCGCCCAGACCGCTCCCCGCAGCGCCGCCGCGGCGGAGGACGAGGACACCCTGCCCCGGACCGACGCCCTGGACCTGACCCCCAATGGGGAACTGGAGCCGGCAGCTGAAGAACCTGCTGCTGGAGCACCGGCTGCCGAAGAACCCGCTGCCGAAGAACATGGCAAGGACCCGCATGATGGCAAGCAGTAACCCCGCTGCCGCAGCGCGCTACACGCCCGGCAGCTGGCTCGGAGTGGTGCGCTCCGGAACCGTGGTGCTGCTGCCCCAGGACAGCGCGCCCGCCCTGGTGGACTCACTCTGGGAGCTCCTCGCCGCCGGCCCCGAAGTGCACGAGGTGCTCGACGCCGTGACGTCGGCCTCGGGCGGTTCGCTCGCCCGGCTGCCGTGGTTCGCGATCGTGGCCGGCAACGGCTCCATCCAGGTGTTCCTGCGCGGCGAAATCGACCTCACCGTGGACCTGCCGGCCGGACCGGTGGAACTGAGCGGCCGCGATGTCACCACCTGGACCGAACGGCGCTTCGCCAGGGCCGATGGATTCAGCCTGACGGTCCCGGGTGCCGCAACCGCCGGTGCATCCGGAGCCGGGTCTGACCTGCAGCCGGACCTGCCGCTGGCTGACGGTGTGGTCCTGTTGCAGGGCCTGCGGATGGACTTTGCCGGCGCCACCGGACGGGCGGACGCCCCGGCGGTCCCAGCCTCGGCCACGGCTGCAGCCGTTGCGGCCGATCCCACCGGCGTGGATCTCACGCCGGACGCCGAAGCAGCGGTGGAGGACGAAGTCCTGGCGGCGGCCGAAGCCGACATTGCAGCCGGGCTGGGCGACCACGGCGCGTCCGCCGAGACCGTGCTGGAGTTCCCCGGCGAGGACTCCGAGCGCGATGGAACCCTCAACGAAGTGCCGGAGCCGTCAGCGGAGCCCGAGCCGGAGCCGTCAGCGGAGCCGGAGCCGGAGCCGGAGCCGTCAGCGGAGCCTGAGCCCGCGCCGGAACCCGAGCCGGCCGAGCAGGAGTTGACCAGCAGCTACGACCACCTCTGGGAACAGACCGTGATGCGCAATATCGAAGACGCCGCCGTCCGCGAGGACCCTGACGCAGACTCCGAACCCGCCGTCGAATCCGCTAACGACGGGTCTGCCGGAGACGAGTCCACCGGCGCCGAGCCGGCACCCGGGCACATACCCGAGGCTGCTCCTGCAGCGGACGTGTCAACCGAGGACAAAGAAGGGGACGAGGCAGAATACGCGCCCGCGCCCGAGCCGCCAGCGGCGCCACGCCCGGCGGTTCACACCGGACTGATCGATTCGGTGCCTTGGCACACCGGCGGCGACCGGCCGTCGTCGTCGTCGCCGTCGTCGGCGTCTGCAGCCCGGCCGTCCCCGGCGCCGTCGCCCGTGCCCGGTGCTCTGCTTCCGCCCACGGCCCCGCAAGCGCCGGGACCGCAGGCAGCGGACCCGCAGGCATCGGCCGCGCAGACGCCTGGCCGGCAGCGGCCGGACGCGCAGCCCGACGCCGACGCGGACCACGACGGCCAGACGATCATGAAGGGCGATCTGGCCGGGGCGCGGCCCGCCGGCGCCCAGCGCCCGTCCACAGGACCGGACACAGGACCGTCCACCGGACCCCTCGTGCTGGCCCGGGTCTGCCCACAGGGCCACGCGAACCCCTCCACTTATGCCCAGTGCGGCCGCTGCGGTGACCCGCTGCCCGGTGACGGCGTGCAGGTCCGGCGCCCGCGGCTGGGCCGGATGCGCCTGTCCACCGGCGAGCTGATCGACCTCGACCAGTCACTCGTTGTGGGACGCCAGCCCTCCGTGTCGCGCGTCCAGGGCGCCGTGATGCCCAAACTGATCCAGGTGGCGAGTCCCAGCGGAGACATCTCCCGCTCGCACGTGGAGGTCCGGCTCGAAGGCTGGCACGTCATGCTGTGCGACCTCAAGGCGACCAACGGCACCGTGCTGGTCCGTGAGGGCCAGCCCCCGCGGCGGCTGGCCCAGGGCGAGATGGCGATCCTGCTCGACGGCGACATCGCCGAAGTCGGCGACGGCATCTCGCTGCGCTTTGAGGAGATCCCGTGAGCTCAAAACGGCCCGTAGCCCCGCCGCCGATCATCCCGGGCTTCACCTACATCAGCCTGCTCGGGTCCGGCGGGTTCTCCGATGTGTACCTCTACGAGCAGGACAGGCCCCGCCGCAAAGTGGCCGTCAAGGTGCTGCTTTCGGACCTCAAGACCGAGGGCGCCCGCCGCCGCTTCGAATCCGAAGCGAACCTGATGGCGCAGCTGTCCTCGCACCCGTACATCGTGACCATCTTCGAAGCCGAAATCACCGACTCCGGGCATTCCTACCTCGCCATGGAGTACTGCTCCCGGCCCAGCCTGGACGTCCGGTACCGGCGGCAGCGCTTCAGCGTGGACGAGGTCCTGGCCGTTGGCATCCAGGTGGCATCCGCCGTCGAGACCGCCCACCGGGCGGGGATCGCGCACCGGGACATCAAGCCTGCCAACATCCTTGTCACGGACTACAACCGGCCCGCCCTGACCGACTTTGGCATCTCCGGCACCCTTGCCGGGGACGCCGACGAGGACGCGGGCATGTCCATCCCGTGGTCCCCGCCGGAACAGTTCAGCGGCCGCCAGGTCGACGGCGTCCTGGTGGACGTCTGGGCGCTCGGCGCGACGCTCTACACCCTGCTGGCCGGCCGGTCCCCGTTCGTGCTGCCGGGAGCGGACAACTCCCAGCGGGAGCTGATCTCGCGCATCACCAACCTGCCGGTGCCTCAGCTGGGCCGTGCCGACGTGCCGGAATCCCTGGAACTGGCGCTCTCGACGGCGATGGCCAAGTCCGCCTCCTCCCGCTATTCCTCGGCGCACGCCTTTGCCCTGGCCCTGCAGCGGATCCAGGCCGAACTGAACCTCTCCGTGACCCCCTTCGAGGTCCTGGAGGAGCCGCGCGCCGAGGACAACCACCCGGACGACGGCTTCGAGGAAACCCGCGTCCGCAGCGTCGCGGCGATCGATCCGGACGCCACCGGCAACGCGCCCACCTTCCCGGCACGGTTCCCCGCGGACACCGGCACCACGGCCGACAACGCGACGACGTTCAACAACGCAACAGTCCGTCGGCCGCCGTCGCTGCCCGGCTTTGTCACACCCGGACCCGGGACTGCTGCCGGTGCCGCCGACGACGACGTCGCCGCCACGGTCAACCGGTCCAGCGCCGCTGCCGCACCCCCGGAGAGAGGGGACGGCGGCGCGGACGACGGCGCGGGGGAGCACCCCGCGGGCCACGGCCGCAGGAACCTGCTGCTCTCGATCGTCGGCGGCACCGTCCTGGTGGCCGCCGTCGTCCTGGGGATCGTGGCGGGCACCACCCGCCCGGAGCCGGCGCCGAAGGCGACGGACCAGGTCAGCAAGCCGCCCGCGGACGCCCTGGACAACGGCACCGTCCCGGACGTCACCGGGCTGGCAGGGGTGGCCGGGCCGGCCGGGAAAGTCAGCTTCACCTGGACCAACCCGCAACCGAAACCGGGGGACAGCTACAAGTGGCGGGTCCACACGCTCAAGGGCGACGGGCAGTACCAGGCCACCGCCGGGCCGGCAGCCGAAATGGCGGCGAACCCGGCCGAACCCAGCTGCATCCAGGTGATGATCGTCCGCAGTGACGGGGCCTCCTCGCCGCTGGGCCCGGACTCCATCGCCTGCGTCCCGAAGTAGCATCACCAACGAGTTTCCAGAAAGGCACGGCACATGGGGGATCTGGCAATAGATTTCTGCGGCGAGTGGCATGAGCCCTCGGACGAGGACATCTTCAGCATCGGCCGCGAGGGCGACCTCGAGGTGGACGACAACCCGTACCTGCACCGGCAGTTCCTGCAGATCGCCCGCTACGACGGCATCTGGTGGCTGAGCAACGTCGGCAGCATGCTCTCCGCGACCATCGCCGATGCCTCCGGCGGGATGCAGGCGTGGCTCTCGCCCGGGGCGCGGATTCCGCTGGTCTTCAGCCACACCAACGTCATCTTCACCGCCGGGCCCACCACCTACGAGTTCGCCGTGCATCTCCGCACCCCCGCGTTCCGGCAGGAATCGCGCGAGGAGGACAGCGGCGGGGACACCACCATCGGGCCGGTGCTCTTCACCGACTCGCAAAAGGCCCTGATCGTGGCCCTCGCCGAACCCGTGCTGCGCCGCGAGGGGACCGGCTTCAGCGCCATCCCGTCCTCCGCCGACGCCGCCCGGACCCTGGGCTGGGCCCTGACCCGGTTCAACCGGAAGCTCGACAACGTGTGCGACAAACTGGACAAGGTGGGGGTCGCCGGACTGCGGGGCGGCGGCGGAAAACTTGCCACCAACCGCCGCGCGCGGCTCGTCGAACACGCCGTCACCTCGCACCTCGTGACACCGGCGGACCTGTACCTGCTCGAAAAGCACATTCCTGACAAGGCCGGCGCCGCCAAGGGCGGCACCGGGGAACCCGGCACTGAAAAGATCGGCGAAGCATGAGAATCCGACTGACGCTGCGCCGCGACCCGGCCGAGGCCAAAGACCTTGCCGTCACCGTGGACGGGCTCGCCACCGTGGCGGACATCGCCACGCAGCTCTGGGCGGCCGACCCGGCACGCCGGGGGACCCCGCCGCCGTCGAACCTGTCCCTCAGCATCGATGAAGCCTTCGCCGCCGGCGGCATGAAGGGCAGCGTCCTGGACCGCAAGGACAACCTGCTCGAGTCCGGGCTCCGTCCGGGCTCCATCGTCTCGCTGACGCAGCTCAGTGAGCAGTTCGGGACGCCGGGCGCGAACCGGGGGCCGGCGGCGGCGACGCTGCGGGTGCTGTCCGGGCCCGACGCCGGACGCGAATTCTCGCTGCCGTCGGGCACCAGCTACATCGGCCGGGGCCGCGACGCGGATGTCCGGCTCACGGACCCGCTCACGTCCAAGCGGCACGCCCGCATCACCGTCGGCGAAACCGTGGAGATTGTCGACACGAACTCGGCCAACGGGCTGCTGATGGACGGGCTGCCGGTCACGCGTGCCACGCTGAACTCCTCGGACACCGTGGCCCTGGGCGACACAACCGTGTCCGTGGTGTCGCTGGGCACCGGGCACAGTTCCGCCCCGACTTCCCCGCTGATCGACTTCAACCGCTCGCCGCGCGTGGTGCCGCGCTTCGAGCAGCAGAAACGGATGCTCCCCGCCGGGCCCAAGCGCCAGGAGCACCACGCCTTCCCCTACATCATGCTGCTCGCGCCGCTGATGATGGGCGGCATCCTGTTCGCGGTCACGCAGAATGTGCTCTCCGTCGTTTTTATGCTGATGATGCCCCTGTTCATCGTGGGCCATTACGTGGACCAGAAGCTGCAGGCGAAGCGGGAACGCAAGGAGCAGCTCAAGCAGTTCCGCGAATCCATGGCCGCCTTCCGGGCGGACATCACCCGGCTGCAGAACGTGGAACGCTCGGTCCGGCTGCAGGAGGCACCCTCGGTCAGCGACACCGTGGACTCGATCTACAAGCTCGGCCCGCTGCTCTGGACCCACCGGCCCGAGCACACCGGATTCCTGGGCCTGCGCTTCGGCCTGGGCACCGCACCCTCGCGGATCCAGTTCGAGGAGCCCAACAGCAACGACACCGAAGCCGAATACATGGCCGAGATCCAGGAGTGCATGGCGCAGTTCCGGGACATCGAAGGCGTGCCGGTCGTCTCGCAGCTGCGCTCCGCCGGTTCCTTCGGCCTGGCCGGATCCCGCGGCCTCGTCGACGATGTGGCCCGCGGCATGGTGCTGCAGCTGGTCGGCCTGCACTCGCCGGCCGAAGTGGTCCTGGCCGCCATCACCTCGGCGCAGTCGAAGGAACGCTGGGAATGGCTGCAGTGGCTCCCGCACGTCGGCTCCGGCCACAGCCCGCTGAGCGGCGACCACCTCGCCGCCGGTCCCGCGGGCGGCACGGCCCTGCTCTCCCGGCTCGAAGACCTGATCGACCAGCGCGAGGCCGCGTCGCAGACCCCGCGCCCGGCCCTGCGGCCCGGCGTCGACCCGCTCGGCACGGACCTCGCCGAACCGATCCTGCCCACCGTGCTGGTGGTCGTCGAGGACGACGCCCCCGTGGACCGCGGCCGGCTCACCCGGATCCTCGAGCGGGGCCCCGACTCCGGGGTGCACGTGATGTGGGTGGCATCCTCGGTGCAGCAGCTTCCGGCCGCGTGCCGGGACTTCATGGCGGTCGACGGCGACCACGGCACCACCACCGGCCAGGTCCGCCTCGGCCGGCACACCTTCCCGGTGAGCTGCGAAAGCCTCGACGCCGGGCTCGCCGCGCAGCTGGCCCGGATGCTCACGCCGGTGGTCGACGTCGGCAAGCCGCTGGAGGACGACTCCGATCTGCCGCGTGCCGTCTCCTACGCGACCCTGATCGGGAAGGACTTCCTGGACAACCCGGCGGCCGTGGCCGAACGCTGGACCGAAAACAACTCGGTCCGGGCCTCCGCGGTGCCGAACCGGAAGGACAACGGCACCCTCCGGGCCCTGGTGGGTTCCAAAGGCATCGAACCGCTCTACCTCGACCTCAAGAACGAGGGCCCGCACGCCCTCGTCGGCGGGACCACCGGCGCCGGCAAGTCCGAGTTCCTGCAGTCCTGGGTGATGGGCATGGCCGCGGCGTACAGCCCGGACCGGGTGAGCTTCCTCTTCGTCGACTACAAGGGCGGGGCCGCGTTTGCGGACTGCCTGCACCTGCCGCACACTGTCGGCCTGGTCACCGACCTGTCCCCGCACCTGGTCCGCCGCGCGCTGACCTCGCTGCGGGCCGAGCTGCACCACCGGGAACGGCTGCTGAACCGGAAGAAGGCCAAGGACCTGCTGGAACTCCAGCGCGAAGCGGACCCTGAGGCGCCGCCGTACCTGATCATCATCGTGGACGAGTTCGCGGCCCTCGCCACCGAGGTGCCGGAGTTCGTCGACGGCGTGGTGGACGTCGCCGCCCGCGGCCGGTCCCTGGGCCTGCACCTGATCCTGGCCACCCAGCGCCCGGCCGGCGTGATCAAGGAAAGCCTGCGCGCCAACACCAACCTGCGCGTGGCGCTGCGGATGGCCGACGAGGACGACGCCATCGACATCCTCGGCGTGCCCACCGCCGCATACTTCGACCCGTCCATCCCCGGGCGCGGCGCCGCCAAGACCGGCCCCGGCCGGATCCAGGGCTTCCAGACGGGCTACGCCGGGGGCTGGACCACGGACAAGCCGCAGCGGCCGCAGATCGAGATCGTCGAGATGGCCTTCGGCTCCGGACCGGCATGGGCCGCCCCGGCGCCCGAGAGCCCGGTCAAGGAAGAAGCCGCCGGCCTCAACGACATCGCCCGGATGACGGCCAACATCATCCAGGCCGCCGATGTGCTCTCCATCGAGCCGCCGCGCAAACCCTGGCTCGACGAACTCGCCACGACCTACGATTTCTCCAAGCTGCCGAACCCCCGCACCGACGAACGGCTGCTGCTGGGCGTGGCGGACGACCCCGCACACCAGGACCAGCCCACGGTGTTCTACGAGCCGGACCAGGACGGCAACATGGCCATCTACGGCACCGGCGGCTCCGGCAAGTCTGCGGCCCTGCGCGGCATCGCGATCGCCGCCGCGGTCACCCCGCGCGGCGGGCCGGTCCACGTCTACGGCATCGACTGCGGCTCCTCGGGGCTGAAGATGCTGGACGGGCTGCCGCACGTCGGCGAGATCATCAACGGCGACGACGTCGAACGCGTCGGCCGGCTGCTGCGCTGGCTCCGGGACCTCGCCGACGACCGCGCGGCCCGCTACTCGGAAGTCCGTGCGTCGACCATCGTGGAATACCGGAAGCTGGCCAACCTGCCGGACGAGAAGCGGATCTTCGTGCTGGTGGACGGCATGTCCGCCTTCCGCGAGGCCTACGAATACAGCAAACTCTCGGCGCTGTGGGACATTTTCCTGCAGCTCGCCACCGACGGCCGCCCGCTGGGCATCCACCTCGTGGTCAGCGGCGACCGGCCCAACTCGGTGCCGGCGTCGCTGCTCGCCTCGATCCAGCGCCGGCTTGTGCTGCGCCTCTCCTCGGAGGACGACTACCTGTCCATGGACGTGCCCAAGGATGTCCTCGGCCAGGCCTCGCCCCCGGGACGCGGCCTCCTGGGCAACCTCGAAGTGCAGCTCGCGGTGCTCGGCGGCAACTCCAACCTGGCCGTGCAGGCCCGCGAGGTGCACAAACTCAGCGAGGCGATGCTGCGCCAGGGCGTGGAACGCGCCCCGCAGATCGAACGCCTGCCGGACCAGGTGGACCTCGAGATCCTGCCCGCCGGCAGCCCGGACCTGCCGGTGATCGGCGTCGACGACGAGACGCTCCAGCCGGCCGAGATCCTCGCCAAGGGCCCGCTGCTGCTGGCAGGTCCTCCCGGTTCCGGCCGCACCGTGGCCCTGGTGACCCTGGCCTACGCGCTGCGCCGCTCCAACCCCGGCGTCGAACTGATCTACGTCGGCTCCCGGCGGTCCGCCGCGGCGTCCCTGAAGCTCTGGGACCGCTCCGTGGTGGGCGCCGACGACGTCGAGGAGGCCATCGACGAGCTGGTGGACTACTCCACCGGCACGCCCGGCAAGCTGGCGATCTTCATCGAGGGACTGACCGACTTCACCGACACGGGTGCGGAATCCGGGATCGAACGGCTGGTCACGGCGTCGGTCAAGACCGAACAGTGGGTGGTGGGCGAATCCGAGACCTCCACCTGGTCCTCGGCCTGGTCGCTGGCGCAGCCGTTCAAGTCCGGCCGCCGCGGCCTGCTGCTCAACCCGGGCGACATCGACGGCGACAGCCTGCTCAGCACCTCGCTGGGCCGGATCAGCACGGACTTCATCCCGGGCCGCGGCTACATCGTGGGCCGCGGCAAGGTCCGCAAGCTCCAGGTCGCGCTGCCGCCCGAGAACCGGAACTAAACCCGTTGAGCTGTCAGTTGTGGTTGCTTCCGGGCCCGGATAGGGACAACAACTGACAGGGCATCGGTGCGGGGATGGGGAGGGCTGCCCATCGACACGTTTTCGGCGGGCAGGGTAGCTTTTAGGCAATGGACTTCCGGAACAGCCGGGGGCCTTTGGGGGACGCCGACAGAATTCGGGTCCGTTTCTGTGAATTTTAGGAGATAACGCATGGCTATTTGGGGTGCTGACATTGCTCAGCTCAAGACTCTCGGGACGAAGCTGCAGGCCGGTTCGTCGGAGATCGACAAGCAGAAGTCGCTGCTGACCAAGGTGCTCGAGGGCACCGACTGGAAGGGCCCGGACGCCGACAAGTTCCGCAGCGAGTGG
>DATIUQ010000098.1:0-3129 GCA_035466775.1 Arthrobacter sp. | reverse complement strand
GGGCCGCAAGGTGGCCGCCTTCACCAACGACGAGGAAGTCGCTGCAGGCAAGGACAAGGTCATTCCGTTCTTCCTGGCAGACCGGCTTGAGGAGCAGGGCGCCACCCACGTCTTCGCTGATGTCTTTGAGGAAAAGGTTGTTGTGGACGACCGGCTGGTGACCGGCCAGAACCCGGCGTCAGCGGCCGGCGTGGCCAAGGAGATGGAGAAGCTCTTCGCAGTGGTCATCCACCAGGAAAAAGCCGAGGAACAGCACGACGCCAAGGCTCTGCGCGCCGAGAAGGACGCCGTCAAGGCGGCTGCCGCGGAAGCGGAGCAGTAGCACCCAGCAGGCACTGAAACTGGCGGCCACCCGGATGAAAGGGTGGCCGCCAGGTTGCGTACAGGCGGAACCCGGAGCCAGGCCAAATCGAACTGGCTGCCGCGCGCCTCGCCCCGCACCGTGGCCACAGCACTGGCCAGGCCCTTGCCGTTCCCAGTGCTCAAAGGTGTGGGCAAGCAGTCCTGCCACGCCGCCGACGGGCCCTACATTGCTGGCCAGTGGGATAGGCGCTGCTGTTACCCCGGCCGGAACGGCAGGAGAGAGCTCTTCACTTCGTTAGCGTTCAGCAGCTTCAGGCCGCGTTCCTCCACGAGGGCGCGCAGGCGGGGCGGCAGATGGATGCCTCAGTCACGGCTGTGGGTCTGGGCTGCTGCATGGGCCAGGCGGCGCCCCACGTCGATTGGGGACTGAGGGGAACCGCGGAGGAACCCGGCCAAGGCCCCGCTGTAAGCCACGAGCACTTCATTGGCCAAATCCTGGGCGCCCTCCCCCGCAAGCGGGCGGGACAGGTGCAGGAGGCGTTCGGAGAGCAGGGCAGTGTCACCGGCCAGGACGTCGCCAATTTCGTCCGCGGCCTGGGGGAGCTCGCTGGCGGCGGCCAGGAAAGCGCACCACCGTGACGGGTGGCCGTGGGCGTCTCGGTAGGCGGCCAGGGCGTCGAAGACCGCGAGCAACCGATCCAGGTCATTGCCGGCCGCAACGATGTGCTGGTCCCAGACCCTCTGCCAGTCCGACAACCGGACCCGCAGCACTTCGGCCACCAGGGCATCCTTGCTGCCGAAGTGCGTGTACAGGGTGGCCGCGGAGACCTCCGCCTGGCGCAGCAGGTCGTCGACGGACGTGTCCCGGATGCCGCGGTCGAACAGTACCTGATCGGCCGCCCCGAGCAGCCGGGCGCGAGCAGGGGGTCGCTGGCGGGTGGTCATCTCGTTAGTCTAGGCAACCCGTGTACAGAACGGTAGTTTTGCTCTAGCGTAACGAGCGTTACAGCCTTTCCGGGAGAGGTGCGATATCTACGGGCCGTGCTGGTCGGCCGCAGGCGCGAAGTTGCTGCGCCCAATCGAGGAGGAGTTCATGAAGCTTTCAGCTGGCGGTCGGATTGGCCTGGCCGGAGCAGCGGTAGTCGGAGTCGCCTTTGGCATGGCCCGCTACGCCTACGGCCTGACGCTGCCGAACATCCGGGAAGACTTGGGCCTGTCCGAGCTGGTGCTCGGCATCATCGCCAGCGCAACGTTCGCGGGGTACTTGGCAGGATTGCTGTTGGCAGGGCCGCTCGCCGCCCGGCACGGTTCGCGTGCTCCCACGACCGTGGGCGGAGCCAGCGGTGTCCTGGGTGCGGCGATCGTGGCATCCGCGCAGTCTCCGGGACTGCTCGCCGCAGGTGTCATCCTGGCCGGCAGCGCCGGCGGCTGGGTCTGGGCGCCCTACTCGGACATCGTGACCCGTGCGGTGCCCTTGCGGCAGCAGCCCAAGGCATTGGCGATCATCACAACCGGTACCAGCGGTGGACTGGTGCTGCTGGGCGGGCTGTCCGTCCTGGCGCCACTGGGCTCTTGGCGACTCATCTGGGTCGGCATCGCCTTGGCTGCGGTAGCCGCCGCACTTGTGAACCTTCGCCTCGTACCGAAAACCAGGCCGGCCCCAGTGGTGACCAACCGCCGTGGTGCCTCCTCGCTATTTGGGGCGCTGCGGGGCCCGGGGGCCTACTCGGTGGCCTACTTTGCCGCCGTCGTCATCTACTTCACCTACGCCGCCGACGTCCTCGGCAGCGGTGCCCTCCCAGCAGGAGCCGTCCCGGCGTTCTACGCGGGCATTGGCATCTGCGGCGTGGTAGGTGTGGCGACCGGGACGCTCGCGCGTCGGGTGGGCAGTTCGAGGATCGCCGGACTGTGCCTTGGAGCCGTCGGTGTAGCACTGGCGATGCTTGGGTTGGCAAGCGATTCCCTGACCGCTACAGCGGTCTCGGCCTGCGTCTTCGGGGCGGGATACATGGCAGGATCTGCGGTGCTCGCGATTTGGACCGCCGAACTGGTGCCCGAGCGCGCAGGCGAGGCGTTCACGGCCTGCCTCATCGTGGGGGCACTCAGCTCGGTTGCGGCCCCGGCCGTGGCAGGTGCGATGATCCCCGGATTGGGTCTGGGGCCGCTGTTAATCTTCGCCGCCGTGGCGTCGATGCTCAGCGGGATGGCGCTGGTGATGCGTGCATCCCCGCACAGGGCCGCCGTTGGTGAACCCAGCGCGTGATGCCTTGGCATCGCAAGGGTTATCCGGCCACCGCCGCCTTCGCGGCCTGCGAGGCCTGCATCCATTCGCTCAGCCACGGCGCCCGGACGGTGGACGTGATCCGGCAGTCCGCTACGAAGGTGCCGTGGGCGCCGGCGTCGATCCAGTCCTGCAGCGCGGACAGGTCGGCCAACGAGCGGATGATCGCGGACTCGGCACCCAAAGCGCGGGCAATCCCGCTGAAGTCCACCTCGGGGATCAGCATCGGCTTCTCGGTCAGGCCCTGGGAGCCGTACTGGTGGATTTCGGCGCCGTAGGCGGCATCGTTGTAGATCACCACGATGGCGCTGCGGGCCGCGGCAATCAGCGATTCAAGGTCGGAGAGGCCCATCAGGAAGCCGCCGTCGCCCGAGGCCAGCACCAGGGTCCGTCCGTCCTCCACGGCACGGGCCGCCCCGACGGCGCTGGCCAGCCCCAGCCCGATGGACTGAAACGCAGTCCCCACCATCACCAGGTCCTGCGGCCGCGGGATGTTCCAGTACATGGGCGCCCAGCCGACGAAGTGCCCGCCGTCCTGGACCACC
>DATIUQ010000097.1:0-5749 GCA_035466775.1 Arthrobacter sp. | reverse complement strand
CGATGATGCCGGTGACAAGAGCGTGGATGTGCCGAAGGCCAGTGCGTCGCCGAGTTATGTGTTCCGGGTGAACCGGGACCTGGTGGTCCTGAACGATGTGAATTCCGGGAATGTGTGGCTGGTGAACCAGAACATGCAGCTGGTCAACAACTGGGACGACGTGGTCCCGCCGCAGCAGACCTCCGACGACGCCGACAAGGACTCCGCCGACGAGGTCCAGCAGACCGTGCTCCCGGACCGCACCAAACCCAACAGCGCGCCCGCGGCAAAGCCCGATACGTTCGGCGTGCGCGCCGGCAAGACCACCATCCTTCCCGTGCTGGACAACGACACCGACCCCGACGGCGACATCCTCACCGTCCGCAGCCCGGACCCGCTCACCTCGGGGCTGCTCGCTCCGATCTACGGCGCCACCGGCTTCCAGGTCAGCGTCGGGTCCGACAAGACCGGCTCGGAAACGTTCAAATACACAGCCGACGACGGCCGCGGCCTCTCCGCTGCCGCCGACGTCACCCTCAACATCGTCCCGCCGGGGGAGAACGCCGCCCCGCGGCCGAAGCCCAACCGCAACACCACCCTCGTGGTCCAGTCCGGCAAGATCGTCAGCCAGAACATCCTCACCGACTGGATCGACCCCGACGGCGACGACCTGTTCGTCGTCGGCGCGGCCGGCAGCGACCCCCGCGACCAGGTCAAAGTCCGGCCCGACGGCCTGCTCAGTTTCCAGGACGCAGGCTCCGAACCCGGCCGCAAAACGGTCACCGTCACCGTCTCCGATGGCCGCTCCACCACCGAAGGCAAGGTCACGGTCGACGTCCGCGCCGCCGGCGCCCTGCCCCCGATCGCCAACGCGGACCACCTCGTGGCCGTCGCCGGGGTGGACACGGTGATCGCCCCGCTCAAGAACGACTCCGACCCCCAGGGCGGCGCCCTCCGCCTCGCCCAGGTCACCCCGGACGGCAACTCCACCGCCACGATGGGCGCAGACCAGCAGACGTTCACGTTCAACTCCACCGCCCAGGGCGCCCACTACGTGTCCTACCTCGTCACCAACGGACCGGCCAGCGCCCAGCAGCTGGTGCGCGTCGACGTCGTCCCCGGCGACGGCGACGGCGCCCCGGTGGCGGTCCGCGACACCGCCCTGCTGCCCAGCGGCGGCAGCGTCCTGGTGGACGTCCTCGGCAACGACTCCGATCCCTCCGGCGGCGTGCTGGTGGTGCAGTCCGTGACCGCGGCGGACGGACTGCCGGTGAGCGCGGCCGTGCTGGACCACTCCGTCGTCCGGATCACCGACGTCCGCGCGCAGGGCCAGCTCAGCGTCAAATACACCATCTCCAACGGCAAATCCTCCGCCAGCGGGGAGATCGCCGTCCTGGTGGTCCCTGCACCGTCAAAACTGCAGGCGCCACAGGCGAAACCGGACGAAGCAACAGTGCGCGCCGGGGACGTCGTCACCATCCCGGTGCTGGAAAACGACACCGACCCCAACGGCGGCAAGCTCACCCTGGAACCGGTCCTCGCCCAGCAGCCGGATGCCGCCGACGGCAGGATCTTCACCTCCGGAGGGGCGCTGCGCTTCATCGCCGGCGAGGTGCCGAAGACCGTCTACGCGATCTACAAGGTCACCAACGCCTCCGGCCAATCGGATTCCCAGCAGGTCGCCATCCGGATCCGGGCACGCGATGACGAACGCAACACCCGCCCCGAACCCAAAAACCTCACCGCCCGGGTGGTGGCCGGCATGACGGTGCGCATTCCCGTGCCGCTCGACGGCGTGGACACCGACGGCGACTCCGTCCAGCTGACCGGCGTGGACAAGGCCCCCGCCATGGGCACGGCCGTGGTCAAGGACGGCTACCTCGAATTCACCGCGGCCGGCAACGGCGCCGGCACGGACACCTTCACCTACCGCGTCCGGGACCGGATCGGCGCCGAAAACACCGGCACCGTGATCGTCGGCATCGCCCCGCAGGAAGCCAACAACCAGAAACCCATCGCCATCGACGACGCGGTGGACGTCCGGCCCGGCCGGAAAATCGCGGTCGAGGCCCTCGCGAACGACTCGGACCCGGACGGCGACCCCATCAGCCTCGTCGGCAACGGCTTCGAGGCCCGCCCCGAACTCGGGGTCGAAGCGGCCGACGGCGGCAAGGTGCTCCTCACCGCCCCCGCCACCACCGGCAACGAGAGCGTCAGCTACAAGGTCCAAGACGACAAGAAAGCCCAGGGCAGCGCAGTCATCCGGGTCCGGATCAGCCCGGACGCCGCGCTGAAGCTGCCCGTGGCCAAGGACGACGTCGTCACCCCCGCCGAGACACTGGGCAAATCCGCCGTCGACGTCCCCGTCCTGAAAAACGACTCCGACCCGGACGGCGTCGCCGCCGAACTCAAGATCAGCCTGCCCGACGGCAACCCGAACGCCCGCGCGGGCGACGGCAGTGTCCGGGTGGCCCTCGCGCCCAAGGACCAGCTGGTCCCGTACACCGTGACCGACGTCGACGGACAGAGCGCGACGGCGGTCATCTGGGTCCCCGGCCAGGGCGAACAGCACCCCACGCTCGCCAGGACCGACGTCGTCGAAGTCATGGCCGGCAAGGAGGTCAACCTTGACCTGAACGAATACGTCCGGGTCAGGGAGGGCCGCACCCCGCGGATCACCCAGGTGGACAGCGTCCGGGTACAGGGCGCCGACCCGCAGAACGTCGTCGCCGGAAACGGCAGCGCGCTGCGCTACGCCGCCCTTACGGACTACGTGGGCCCCGGCTCCGTGACCTTCGAAGTGACCGACGGCACCGGCCCCGACGACCCGCAGGGCCTCAAGTCCACCCTCAGCATCATCACCAAGGTCCTTCCCGACCCGAACGCCAACCGCCCGCCGAGCTTCAGCGGAGCCACACTGGAGGTGCCCAAGGCCGAATCCGCCAGCCTGGACCTGGGCAACCTGGCCAAGGACGTGGACTCCGGCGACCAGGAGAAGCTCAAGTTCGAACTCGACGGCACCCTGCCCGAGGGCTTCAAGGCCACCGTGGACGGCGGGACCCTGAAGGTCACCGCCGACGCAGCCAAGGCCGCCGGCTGGAAGGGCAGCATCCCGCTCAAGGTCACCGACGGCCGCTCCGAACCGGTCAAGGCCAGCGTCACCGCCACCGTCGTGGCCTCCAACCGCCCGCTGCCGGTCGCGAACGAGGACGTGATCGAGAAGGCCAACGCCGGCAAGACCGAGACCATCAACGTGCTCGCCAACGACTTCAACCCCTTCAGCGAAACCCCGCTGAGGATTGTCACCGCCACGGTGGAAACCGGCTCCGCCGCCGGACAACCCGCCGTCGCCGGCGACTCGATCACCGTCACCCCGGCCGCCGGCTTCAAGGGCGTGATGGTGCTCCGCTACACCGTGATGGACAAGACCGACGACATCTCCCGGCAGACCGACGGCCGGGTCCGGATCACGGTCCGGGACAAGCCCGACGCCCCCTCCGCGCCGTCCGCCACGGACGTGCGCAGCCGGACCGCGGTGCTCAAGTGGACCCCGCCGTCGGACAACGGCGCCACCATCAGCAAATACACCGTGCGCTCCAACGGCTTCAGCCAGGACTGCGCCACCACCACCTGCACACTCAGCGGACTGACCAACGACGTCAAGTACGTGTTCACCGTCACCGCCACCAACGAGGTGGGGGAGTCCGCGGCGTCCCCGGCCTCGAACGAAATCCGGCCGGATGAGAAGCCCTCGCCCCCGGAGGCTCCCACGGTCAAGGCCGGGGACAAGACCATGGTGATCACCTGGCCCGCGGCGAAGACCGAAGGCTCGGCCGTCAAGAACTACAACCTGGAGATCTCCCCGCCGCCCGCCAACGGCATCGCGGTGAAGAACGGTGTGGCCGGCCTGAGCTACACCTGGCCCGGACTGACCAACGGCGTGCGCTACAAGGTCCGCGCCCAGGCCGTCAACGAACTCGGCCCGTCCGAGTGGGGCCTCTACTCGGCCGAGGACAACCCGGCCGGCGTCCCGGCCGCCCCGGCAGCTCCCACGACGGCGGTGGCGTCTTCCGTGGGGACCTCCAACCAGCTGAAAGTGAACTGGACCGAGCCCAACACCAACGGCGACGCCATCAAGAACTACTACGTCACCATGAGCGGCGGCGGTGGCACCACCCAGACCCAGATGATTGCCGGGACCGTGCGGACCGCCAACTTCACGGCGAACAACTCCGAAACCGGCTACACCTTCACGGTCCAGGCCGAGAACAAGGCGGGCAAGGGCGCGGTCAGCGCGCCCTCGGCACCCCGCCGCGCCACCGGCAAGCTCGGCCAGGTCTCCGGCGTCAGCGCGACGCCGGCGGACACCGGCGGGGCCGGCCGGGCCGTGGTCATCAACTTTCGGGAACTGGACGCCGCCGGACGGAACGGCTCCCAGCCCGGTGAAGTCAGCTACACCTACTACGCGAGCCCCAGCGGCAAGACCGGTGCCATCAGCCCCGGCCAGAAGGTGGGCGGGTTCCCCAACGGCCAGGCCGCCACGATTACAGTGACGGCCAACTCGAGCGTCGCGCCCAGCTCCGACGCCAGCACCGGGGCCACCGCCACGCCGTACGGCTCGCCCGGAACACCCTCGGCGTCGGGTCAGAACGGCGCCGAGAACCAGCAGAACCTCAGTTTCAGCTGGAGCTCGCCGTCGACGGCGACGAACGACGTCGACTACACCCAGATCAGCATCGACAACGGCGGCTGGGAACGCGTCCCGGCCTCGGGGAGCAGGACCATCAACACCGGCGGCTTCAGCGAACCGCACCAGATCCGGGTCCAGACCGTCAACTCCCTTGGTACCGGCGGCCCGATCGCCACGGCCTCCGCCCAGTCCGGGACCGAGAAGACCCGCTGGACCACCCGGCTCAACAGCGGGATGGACCGCAGCTGCACCGACCTGCCCGGACCCACGTCCTACGATCCGCAGGCGTTCACCTGTGACGGCAAGGGCGGCTACGACCGGCCGTGGATGTCCCACTTCGACACCTTCGACATCATGTGCTGGAAGCCCCACGGCACCACGTACGGTGGTGACGGGCAGTGGTACTACATCATGCGCGGCTCGCCGAACCAGACGCGGTGGATCAATTCCACCCACACGTCGATTGGCCCGCCGGCGCAGAGCGGCGTGCCGAACTGCACCTTCCCGGTCGGAGCGACACCATAGCCGCCCCGGCCCCCGGGGCGCCCGCCGGTGGGCAGTCCTGCCCATCGCGGACCTCCGGACAGTTCGGTAGGCTGTCGCGGGAACTGAGGGCCTTGTCTCGGGTCCACCACCGGAATCATGACGCCATCCTGAAGGAAATCTGAAGCTGTGACACGTCTGCTCGCCACGCTGGGGTTCAAGAAGCAAGGGTCCAGGAAGCTGGACTCCAAACAGCTGCGTCCACAGAACCCCAGCTCCATCAAACGGCGCAACAAGCTCATCGCCGGCACCGCCACCGCGGCCGCGGCTGCGGTGCTGGTAACCGCTGCCATCATTTATCCGGGGTTTAAGACCACTGAGGTGGAGTTGAATGATGGCGGTGTGTGGGTGGTGTCGAAGTCGAAGAATGCTGTGGGGCGGTTGAATTATCCGTCCCGTGTTCTGGATGGGGCGGTGACGCCGGCGTCGACGACGTTTGATGTGTTGCAGGATGCCGGGACGGTGTTGGTGGATGATGCGGCGGGTTCGACGTTGAACCAGGTGTCGGCGGCGCAGATGCGGTTGGGCGGGGATAAG
>DATIUQ010000096.1:0-40220 GCA_035466775.1 Arthrobacter sp. | reverse complement strand
GAGCTCCGGCGCACCGAAGCGGAAGTTCGCGATGCCGTCCAGCAGGCGTCCGGTGCCGGCAACGATCCCGTAGCGGCGGCCGTCCGGCAGGCGCCGTGCGAACGCCTCAAACACCGACTTCCGGTGTGCGGCACCGGAGTGCAGCGCGGCCTGGAGCATGGTCAGCTCGTAATGGTCGGTGTACAAGGACGTGCGGGGATGGTCCCAGCCGGCTGAGGTACTCACAAAATCACTCTAGTCCCCACCGGCTCCCACGTCTCGCTTCGCTTCGCCGCGGGGCCCTCGCCGGCGTGGGCCCACCCACCGGCTCCCACGTCTCGCTTCGCTTCGCCGCGGGGCCCTCGCCGGCGTGGGCCCACCATCCCCATAGAATGGACAGATGACCCTCAGCGTTGCGCTCGGCCCCGACACCCGGGAGAGCACCCAGACCGGAACAGCAACGTCGACCGACGTCCTGATCGCCCCGGACATCCCATGGAACCTCGTGATCTGGAACGACCCGGTGAACCTGATGAGCTATGTGAGCTACGTGTTCCGCAGCTACTTCGGCTACTCGGAGGCCAAGGCGAACAAGCTCATGCTGGAAGTCCACAAGAAGGGGCGCTCCATCGTGGCGCACGGCAGCAAGGAGCAGGTGGAACAGCACGCGGTCGCTATGCACGGCTACGGTCTCTGGGCCACGGTGGAAAAGGCCACCGGCGGCGGCTCCGGCGGAGGATCGGGCAAGGGCAAGGGAAAACGTGGCTAAGGCATTCAAGTACGGCATCAAGGGGATCAGCGGTTACCTGGAACCGGCGGAGCGGGAACTGCTGCGCAGCCTGTTCGACGACGTCGTGTCCATGCTGGAGCCGGAGGAACGCGCGAACGAGGATCCCCTCGCGGCGCTGGTGGGACTCGACGCCGAGGCCCGCGAACCCTCGGACCGGGCCCTGCGCCGGCTGCTGCCGAGCGTCTCGAAAAACGACCCCGACGCCTCGCTGGAGTTCCGGCGGTACACCGAGCGGTCGCTGCGCGAGAGCAAGATCGGCGCGCTGAAGGCCGCGTCCCTCGGGCTGGACAAGGACGAACTGGTCCTGACCCCCGACGACGCGCGGCACTGGTCCATGGCACTCAACGACGTCCGGCTCGTGCTGGCCGAACGGCTGGACATCCGCGACGACGAGGATGCCGGGCACGTGCACCTCATGCAGGACTGGTCGCAGGCCGAAGACGTCGAGAGCTACCTGGCGCTGGTCTACAACTTCACCACCTGGCTGCAGGAATCCCTGGTCCAGGCCATGCTGCAGTCGCTGGAGACGCGCGGCTGAGCTGCGGCGCAACAGCGGCCGGGGAGCAGCGTGTGACACATTTGACATGAGTCGGACAACACAATGTGATGGCCCGGCCCGTGGCTAAGCCCTATCCTCGAATAATCATGACTTCAGCATCGAGCATGGATCCGGCAGCGCGAGCTGTGGCGGACTCCCCAGCGAGCAACAGCGCCACCAGCCAGACCGCCAGTGAAATGGGATCACGTCCCATCGGCGTGTTTGATTCCGGCGTCGGCGGACTCACCGTGGCCCGGTCCATCATCGACCAGCTGCCCAACGAATCCATCCTCTACGTCGGCGACACCGCCCACGGCCCCTACGGCCCGCTCCCCATCGCCGAGGTCAGGGCCAACGCCCTGGGCGTGATGGACGAGCTGGTGGATTCCGGCGTGAAACTGCTGACCATCGCGTGCAACTCCGCCTCCGCCGCTGTTCTGCGGGACGCCCGCGAACGCTACACGGCCCGGTACGGGATTCCCGTGATCGAAGTGATCCAGCCGGCGGTGCGCCGCGCTGTCGCCGCCACCCGCACCGGCCGGGTGGGCGTGATCGGCACCTCCGCCACGGTCGGCTCCCGCGCCTACGAGGACACGTTCGCCGCCGCACCGGACCTGCACATCACCTCCGCGGCCTGCCCCGCGTTCGTGCCCTACGTCGAAGCCGGCATCACCACGGGCCCGGAGCTGCTCGCCGTCGCCCGCGAGTACCTGGAGCCGCTCAAGGCCGCCGGCGTGGACACCGTGGTGCTGGGCTGCACCCACTATCCGCTGCTCACGGGCGTGATCTCCTATGTGATGGGGGAGGACGTTACGCTCGTCTCCAGCGCCGAGGAGACGGCCAAGGATGTCTACCGCGCCCTTGCCTCCAGCGGGCTGGAGCGCACCGACGCCACCGCACCCGAACACAACTTCATCGCCACCGGGGACGCCTCGCAGTTCGAGCACCTCGCCCGGCGCTTCCTCGGCCCCGAGGTCCTCAGCGTCCGCCACGTGGACCATGTCGCTGCCCAGTACCCCACGGGCAGCCTGGCCAGGATCACGCCGGAAATGATTGCCGCCGCGCAGGCCGGCGCAGGCCGTCCCCGGCTCTCCAACTTCGTGGTGCCGTCTCCCGCAGCCGCCTCCCACTCTGCCTCCCTGCGGGGGCGCGGCCTGTGAAGCTGACCATCGTGGGCTGTACCGGATCGTTCCCGGGTCCGGGTTCGCCGGCGTCGTGCTACTTGCTGACCGCGAACGACGGCGAGCGGGACTGGAAGATTGTGCTGGACCTCGGTAGCGGGGCGCTCGGCGCCATCCAGCGCTACACCGATCTCGAGGACATTGACGCCATCTTCCTCACGCACCTGCACCCGGACCACTGCATGGACCTGTGCGGACTCCACGTGGCCGTGCGGTGGAAGCCGGGCGGCTGGGGCCGCGGCAGGATTCCGGTGTGGGGGCCCGCCGCCACGGCCGACCGGATGGCCACGGCCTACGGCCTGGAACTGGACCCCGGGATGCACGAGGAGTTCGACTTCAGCAACTGGTCCGAGCGCAAGCCGGTGACCATGGGCCCGTTCACGGTCACCCCGTACGCCGTCAACCACCCGGTGGAGGAGGCCTACGCGCTCCGCGTGGAAGTCACCGAACCGGACAAGGACGGCAACCCCGTCACCCGGGTGCTCAGCTATTCGGGGGACACCGACTCCTGCAGCGGCCTCGAAGATGCGGCCCGCGACGCCGACCTGTTCCTCTGTGAGGCAGCCTTCGAGGAAGGCCGGGACGACGGCATCAAGGACGTGCACCTGACCGGCAAACGGGCCGGGGAAGCCGCCGTGGCCGCCGGTGCCCGGCGGCTCCTGCTGACCCACATTCCCGTCTGGACCTCGCCGACGACCGTTATGGCGGAAGCCAAGGGCGTCTTCGGCCAGCATGTCGCCGTGGCCGTGGCAGGCGTGCACTACACCGTCTGACCTGTGCCCTGCCCGAAGCGGGCACCGCGCAGCAGTAGCGGCCAGGGTCGATAAGCTAAAGGCATGACTTCCGAAGCCCTTACTGCCCCCATCATCCGCGCCGACGGCCGCACGCCCGATCAGCTCCGGCCGATCAGCATCACCCGCGGCTGGTCCAAGCAGGCCGAGGGATCGGCCCTGATCGAGTTCGGCAACACCCGGGTGCTCTGCACGGCCTCCCTCACCGAGGGTGTGCCCCGCTGGCTCAAGGGCGAAGGGCGCGGCTGGGTGACGGCCGAGTACGCCATGCTGCCGCGCGCCACCAACACCCGCTCCGACCGCGAGTCCGTCAAGGGCAAGATCGGCGGCCGCACCCACGAGATCTCCCGGCTGATCGGCCGGTCCCTGCGTTCCATCATCGACACCAAGGCCCTGGGCGAGATCACCATCGTGCTGGACTGCGATGTCCTGCAGGCCGACGGCGGAACCCGCACCGCCGCGATCACGGGCGCCTACGTGGCGCTTGCCGAGGCCATCCGCTTTGCCCGCGAGAACAAGATGCTCGCCCGCAACGCCCAGCCCCTGACCGACACGATCGCCGCCGTCTCCGTCGGCATCATCGACGGCGTCCCCATGCTGGACCTCCCGTACGTCGAGGATGTCCGTGCCGAGACCGACATGAACGTCGTTGTCACCGGGTCCGGCAAGTTCGTCGAGGTCCAGGGCACCGCCGAAGGCGCCCCCTTCGACCGGGACGAGCTCAACAAGCTCCTCGACCTGGCCCTGATGGGCACCGAGCAGCTCGCCGCGATCCAGCGCGAGACCCTGGCGGAAGCCCCGTGACAGAAGGCGCAGCAGGTCAGGCCGCCGCACAGCACAACACAGTGCAGCACAGCGCAGCGCCGGTGCTGGTGCTGGCCACCCACAACAAGGGCAAGCTCCGGGAGCTCCGCGAACTGTTGCGCGGTCAGGTGCCCGGCCTCGACGTCGACACGCAGGTGGTGGACGCGGGGGCCGTCGGCGCCCCCGACGTCGCCGAGACCGGCGTGACCTTTGCCGAGAACTCGCTGCTCAAGGCCCGCGCGGTGGCGCAGGCGACCGGGCTCGTGGCGATCGCCGACGACTCCGGGCTCGCCGTCGACGTACTCGGCGGGGCGCCCGGGATCTTCTCGGCCCGCTGGGCCGGCCGGCACGGGGACGACGCCGCCAACCTGCAGCTGCTGCTGGACCAGCTGGCCGACGTGCCGGACGAGTTCCGGGGCGCGGCGTTTGTCTGCGCCGCAGCGCTGGCCGTTCCCCCTTCCGGCGCAGGTGAGACCCCGGAAGAGGGCCGGGAAGTGGTCGAGTACGGGCAGCTCGAGGGGACACTGCTGCGCGCACCGCGCGGGGCCGGTGGCTTCGGCTACGACCCGGTGCTCCAGCCCAGCGGGCTGGACCGCAGCTGCGCCGAGCTCAGTCCCGAGGAGAAGAACGCCATCAGCCACCGCGGACACGCTTTCCGGGCGCTGCTCCCGGCGATCGTGGAGGCCCTGTCCGGGCGGTAGCCCGTAGCCGGAGCCCATCAACCCGGCGTCGAAGGAAGCCCCGGACACCGCCGGACAGTTAAGCAAGGAAGGCGCCCCACATGGTGGGGCGCCTTCCTTTTAGCCTGTCCGGACTGCTGCCCGGAGGTTACGGCGTCTTGCGTTCCTCTTCGGGCTCGTGCTCCTCGATGAACTCCTCGATGACGTCGGTGCCGTACTTTTCGGCCTGGCGCTTGGCAATGAAGCCGCGGGCGACCTCAACGCCGATCGGGATCACCGAGACCAGGACGATGATGATGAAGATGATGTCCAGGTTTTCGCGGACCCAGGGGAACGTGTCGCCCAGCAGGTAGCCCAGCAGGGTCACGCCGCCGCCCCACAGCACGGCGCCGATGACGTTGAACAGGAAGAATTTGCGCTTGTCCATCTGCGCGACGCCCACAATCACCGGGACAAAGGTCCGGATGATCGGCACGAAGCGGGCCAGGATGAGGGCCTTGCCGCCGTGCTTTTCGAAGAAGGCGTGGGCGCTTTCGACGTTTTCGCGCTTGAAGAGCCGGGAATTGGGCTTGTTGAAGATGGCCGGTCCGGCTTTGGACCCGATCAGGTAGCCGACCTGGTTCCCGATGATCGCCGCGGCGATGATCAGCGCAATGAATGCCCAGATGTTGACCTTGATGGTCCCGGTGGCAACCAGCAGCCCGGCCGTGAACAGCATTGAGTCGCCCGGCAGGAAGAAGCCGACCAGGAGGCCGGTTTCCGCGAAGATGATGCCGCAGACCAGCAGCACGACCCACGGCGCGAGGGCGGGGTTGGCCAGGAAGACCTGGGGGTTCAGCCAGTCGGGCAGGAAGGAGGCCAGCTGTGGCTGGACCGGTCCTGCACCGCCGATCGTGGACACGGCAAAGTCACTCAAAGCAAGAAGGTTCACTCGTTAAGGGTACTTGACGGCCGACGTCGGCCCTTGCTGTCCGGGTTCCAAGGGCATGTACGGCAAGCGACAGGCCGCGCCCGGTGCGGGCAGGTCCGGATTCCGGCGGTAAAGTTTGGGGCGTGGGTTTGGACTTTACGGCGATCGACTTTGAGACGGCGAACGGCTTCCGTGGTTCACCCTGCGCTGTTGGCCTCAGCAAAGTCCGCGGCGGAGTCGTCGTCGAGGAGGCCTCCTGGCTCATGCGGCCGCCGGAGAACTATGACCGCTTCGACCACCACAATGTCCGCATCCACGGAATCCGGCCCGAGCAGGTGGCCGGGCTGCCACGTTTCGGTGAGCTGTTCCCGGAGATCGGCGCCTTCATCGGCGGCGACGTCCTGGCCGCCCACAACGCCGCCTTCGATCTCGGCGTGATCCGCTCCGCCCTCGAGGTCTCCGGCCTCGCCGGCCCCGCCTATGACTACGTCTGCACCGTGATGCTGTCGCGCCGCTGCTACTCACTCGTGTCCAATTCCCTGCCGTATGCGGCCGAGGAAGCCGGTGTCCCGCTGGTCAACCACCACGACGCCGCCGAGGACGCGCGGGCGTGCGCCGGGATCCTGATTGACATTGCCGCGCGCAACGGGGCCGGCAGCATCGCCGAGCTCTACCTGTCCCTGGGCCTGGCGGTGTCCCGCCAGCCGGCGTTCGACCCCCGGCGCGACCCGCTCTCCAAGGCCAGTCAGTCCGCGCTGGAGGCGCTCGCCGGCGGAGGCGAAGCCGCCCCCGTCCGGGTCTACCAGCCGGGCTGGCCCGAGGAGGGCGCCAATCCGCTGCCGAACGCCTTCGCCGATCCCGGACACCCCTTGTTCGGGCAGACCGTGGTGTTCACCGGTGAACTCGCCATACCCCGGCCCGAGGCCAAGATCCGTTCCGCCGAGTTCGGCGCCAGCCCGGAAAGCCGGGTCACGGCCCGCACCACGGTGCTGGTGGTGGGCGACGGTTTTGTGGCCGCCGACCTGCGCTCCGGCCGCCTCACCGGCAAGGCCCGGAGGGTGCTGGAGCTGCACGAACGGGGCCGGCGGATCGAGGTCCTGTCCGAAGGCGAATTCCTGCAGATGGTGGGCGGCCACGTCCCCTCGGCCGCGATGTCCTGAGCCCTCGGGGCCTGGTCCGCCCAGCGGGTCGGGGTCATACGGCGCAACAAACATTCCGGCCGGGCCCGGCCTGCTCCTAGCCTTGAACGATGAGCAAACTCACTTCGGCACCGTCCGGGACTCCGGCGCCCGCAACCGGCCGGACGGGTCGAACCGACTGGCGGAAGGTCTTCGCGTTCCCGAACCCGGTCAACGAGTACGCCGCCCGCATCACGGCCGGACTCGTGGTGCTGCTGTCCGTGGTGACATTGCTGACCGGTTTCGGCTGGGGCCTTGGCGTCATTGCCGCCGGATTTTGGCTGCGGGTCCTGTTCGGCCCGCGGATCTCGCCGCTCGCCCAGCTGTCCGTCAAGGTCCTGACGCCGAGACTGGGCAGGACCCGGCTCGTTCCGGGTCCGCCGAAGCGGTTCGCGCAGGGCATCGGAGCCGCGATGTCCACCACCGCCGCCGTCCTGCTGGCCGCCGGTCTGGCGCCCGCCGCCTGGATCCTGCTCGCGGTCCTCATTGTGGCCGCGTCCCTCGAAGCGTTCGCCGGCTTCTGCCTGGGCTGCGCCATCTTCGGTTTCCTCCAGCGCCGCGGACTGATCCCCGAGGACGTCTGCGAGGCCTGCAACAACATCACGCTCCGCCGCGCCTGAACTGAGGGCCTGAACTCAGGGGCGCCGGCCGCGGCGCCGCGGTAGCGCAGGCTCAGGCGCCGGTTACTGCTGCCAGCTGTGAGGCCATGCCCCGGATCAGCTCCGGCGCCTCCAGAACGTCGAGCCACTCCGCCGGCAGGCAGTCCTCGCCGTAGAACGCGCCGAGGATGTTGCCGGCAATCGACGCCGTGGAGTCACTGTCCCCGCTGTGGTTCACGGCGACGGCGATTGCCGCGCGGAAATGGGCCTCCGGGTGCCCGGCAGCCGCCGTCGGGTCCGGTGCCGTAGCCAGCACCGCGTAGAGCGCGACGGCGAGCGCCTCCTCGGCCACCCATCCCTCGCCGAGTTCCCGGACCAGTTCCTCGGGGTCCAGGAGTGCGCCGGCCGCGCCCAGCCGGAGGGCGGTTTCGAGCCGGGCGACAAGATCGGCGTCGGGCTCCTCACCCTTGCGCAGGTGCCCGGCGCCGAGTTCTCCGAGCGCGAATTCCGCCGCTTCACGCAGTCCGCGGCCGGTGGCCAGGGCATGGATGACGAGGCTGAAGACGCCCGAGCTCTGCCGCGCCGCGGGATGCCCGTGCGTCAGCGAGGCCGCATCGGCGCTGAGCTTGTAGACGGCTTCGGCCGGGATGTAGGGGACCAGGCCGAAGGGGGCGGAACGCATGACGGTGCCGCAGCCCTTGGAATCCGGATTGACCGGGCGGTAAAACGTTCCCATCTCTCCGGTGGCCAGGCCGCTCAGGCAGGTGTTTCCGGGAGCGCGGCGGTGCTTGAGGACGTCGTGGGAGTCGATCCAGCGGGGCGGCTGGAACGGTGCAGCGTCCGGCACCGGCACGCCCTGGGTGGCGAGCCAGCGCAGGTACGCAAGCCACAGGCACGCGTTGGTGTCCGCGGCCACGCCCGAATTGGCCCACTCCAGCGCCTCCAGCAGCCCGTCAACGGTGTAGAGCGTGAGCTGTGTGTCGTCGGAAAAGTGGCTGCCGCCGCCGAGCACTGAAAAGTCCTGCAGACCGTCCGGGCCGTACGTCGAACGGATCGTGGCAATGTCGTCGAATTCGACGGCGTATCCCAGCGAATCACCCAGCGCGCCGCCCAGCAGGCACCCGTGGATCCGGGATTCGAGGGAGGGGGCTGACCGCAGCGCGGGGGTGATGACGGGCTCGTTGCTCATGACTTAGAATTTTACCCCGGCCCCATGCCGGAGCGGGTGCCACAAGTCAACACCGGGACAGCAGGCGACCAATGCGTGAACCAGCATGGCGGAAGACCGGATCCACCCCTGACTACCGGTTCTCGCTCGCCAACGAAACGACGTTCCTGGCCTGGATCCGGACATCGCTGGCCCTGATCGTGGGGGCCCTTGGCATCGACCAGCTGTTCCCGGACATCGCTCCCACCCCGCTGCGGGTCGCCCTTTGTGTGGCCCTGGCGATCATCGGTGCGGTCCTCGCCATCGTGGCCTACCGGCGCTGGGGGCAGATGGAAGAGGCCATGCGCAACAACCGTGAGCTGCCGTTTTCCGGCGTGATGCTGGTGATGACCGTCGGTGTCGCTGCCGCGGCCTTTATCCTGGCCGTGCTGCTCCTGGCCGCGCGATGAGCGCCGAGGCCGTGAGGGATCATGGGCTGCAGCCCGAGCGGACCTCGTTGTCCTGGGGCCGGACGCTGCTGGCCCTCTTCGCGGCCGACCTGCTGATCTGGCGCAGCTGGGCGATCGCAGCCACGCGGCCTGCCGCAGCTCCGGACTCCAATTACCTCCGTTGGGCGGGGGCCGCGACCACGGACTATCTCGGGGTCTGTGCCTTGGCGGCAATGGTCGCCACCGCGGTGCTGGGTCTCTGCGTTCTGGTCCGGGTACGGCAACTGCGGCTTTCCTCCTACGCCCCGCCGGCCGCCCTGATGCGCTGGGCCGCCGCCGGCGTCATCGTGCTGGGCGCCAGCGCCGTCGCCGCGATTGCGCTGGGACGCTGAGCCCGGGTCCAGCGAACGTCCAGACTCCGCTGGCAGACTGCTGGCTGACCCCAAGCAAAGGACTCCCTGGAAATGATCACGCCCGCGCCAGCCCACGAGCCGGCCGCCACCCCTGACGACTCTCCGCATCCCGGGCTGCCGGGCCGGCTGTCCGCCGAGGCTCTCGGCACATTCTTCGTGGTGGTCGCCGGCCTGGGTGTGCCGTTGTTCACGATTCCGCAGTCGAATCCGCTCTCCGCCGCGCTCGCGGCTGGGCTGGCGGTCACCGCCGCGATGCTGGCCTTCGGGTACCTCTCCGGCGGCCACTTCAATCCCGCGGTGACGGCGGGACACGCCATTGCGGGCCGGATCCGGCTGGCCGACGCAGCAGCGTACGTGGGCGCGCAGCTGGTGGGCGCACTGCTCGGCGCGGTGGCGCTTTTCGGTATCCTGCGCACAGTCCCCAACATCGCCGACACCAGAACGGCCTTTGACACGGTGGCCCCCGGGTTCGGCGAAAATTCCGTCATCCAGGTCCCGCTGGCCGGTGTGCTGCTGCTGGAGGTGCTCGGCACCGCCCTGCTGGTGGCCATATTCCTAAGCACCACGTCGGCCCGGAATCCGTCACGGCTGGCGGCGCCCTTCGCCGTCGGCCTGACCATGGCCGTTCTGCTGCAGTTCGGCCAGGCGCCCGGCAACATCCCCTTCAATCCGGCGCGCGCCACGGCGTCTGCACTCTTCAGCAGCCCGGATGTGCTCGGGCAGCTGTGGCTCTTCTGGGTGGCCCCGCTGGTCGGCGCGGCACTCGCGGGGCTCGTGTACCGCGGCTTCGCGCACGGCAGCCCGGCCACGGCCGTGCCGGAGGTGGAGGCGGAGGCCGACGCCGAGCGGCCGGCCGCGGCGGCGCCTGCACCCGCAGCGGCTCCGGCGCCCGCCGAACAGAAAACGGGCGACGACGAGGCCCGCGACTTCTTCGACAAGCGCGGGCAGTAGCCCGCACCCGCTTCGGGACAGAATCCAACGCGGGGTCACTTCCGGCCCATCCCGCCCCCCGACGGGACCGGCCGGAAGTGACCCCGCGTTTGGCGTTCCGGAGCGGTGGCGCAATCCTGTCGGTGGCAGCCGATACCGTAGGAGCATGCGGTTATTGCACACCTCGGACTGGCATTTGGGTCGGTCGTTCCACGGCGTCGGGATGCTGGACGCCCAGCGGGCCTTCATCGACCAGCTCGTCACTTTTGTGCGGGACGAGGCGGTAGACGTCGTTCTGATCGCCGGCGACGTCTACGACCGCGCCCTGCCGGGAGTCGACGTCGTCCGGCTGCTGGACGACGCGCTGGTGGGCCTGACCGGCGCCGGCGCGCAGGTGGTGCTGACCAGCGGCAACCACGACTCGGCCATCCGGCTCGGCTTCGCCTCCCGGCTGCTGGAGCGCGGGGGAGTGCACCTGCGCACGCGGCTCACCGAGCTGGACCAGCCTGTGCTGTTGCCGCTCGACCCTGACGCCCCGGACGCCGGGCCCGTGCTCGCGATCTATGGCATTCCCTGGCTGGAACCACGGCTCGTGGCCGAACAGCTGGGGGTCGAAACCGCCAGCCACTTCGAGGTAACCCGCGCGGCCACCGCCCGGATCCGCGAGGACCTGGGTCGCCGGTCCGCCTCCCGGACCGTTCATTCCGTGGTCCTGGCCCACACCTTTGCCAGCGGCGGGATCAGCTCGGACAGTGAACGGGACCTCAGCATCGGCGGCGTCGGCGCTGTTCCGCTGGACCTCTTCGACGGCTTTGGCTACACGGCGCTGGGCCACCTGCACGGCCGGCAGGAGCTCTCGCCGTCCGTCCGCTACTCCGGTTCGCCGCTCGCCTACTCTTTCTCCGAAGCGAAGCACAAGAAGGGCAGCTGGCTGTTGGACGTCGACGCCGACGGCGTCGGGGCAGCCCGCGAGGTGCTGTGGGACGCGCCCCGGACCCTTGCCGTTTTGCGCGGCAAACTGGAGGAGTTGCTCTCCGCCGAGGACCACGCCTGGGCTGAAGCCGCCTATTGCCAGATCACCCTGACCGACTCCCAGCGCCCCGCCCAGGCCATGGAACGGCTGCGCACGCGGTTCCCCGACACCCTCGTGCTGGGTTTCGACCCCGAAGGTGCCGGAGCGGCCGCAAAAACCAGCTACAGTAGCCGCCTGGCCGAGGCCGAGGATGACCTTTCCATCTGCTGCGGCTTCCTGGAACACGTCCGCGGCCGGACAGCCGACGACCGCGAGGCGGCTGTCCTTGCCGAAGCCTTGGAGTCCGTGCGCCTGGAAGGAGTCCCGCTGTGAGGATCCATCGTCTCGAGATCTCCGCCTTCGGGCCCTTCGCCGCCACCGAACGCATCGATTTCGACCGCCTGAGCGCCCACGGCCTGTTCCTGCTCAACGGCCCCACGGGCGCCGGCAAGACCAGCGTCCTGGATGCCATCTGCTTCGCGCTGTACGGGTCGGTGCCCGGGGCGCGGCAGGACGGAAAGCGGCTTCGCAGTGACCACGCCGAGGCCGCTGCCGAGCCGCGGGTCACGTGCGAGTTCTCGGCCCGCGGACGGCACTTCGAAGTCTCCCGCTCGCCCGCCTGGGACAAGCCCAGCGCCCGGGGGAAGAACGGCTTCACCGTGCAGCAGGCCAACACCCTGCTGCGGGAACGCGTCGACGGCGAATGGATCGAGAAGTCAGGCCGCAACGACGAGGCCGGCGCCGAGATCACCGACGTCCTGGGCATGAACCGTGACCAGTTCACCCGCGTCGTGATGCTGCCCCAGGGCGATTTCGCTGCCTTCCTGCGTTCCAAGGCCGCCGACCGCCTCGACCTGCTGCAGAGCCTCTTCGGCACCCAGCGTTTCGAGGCCGTGGAACAGGAACTCGGCCGGAAGGCGCAGGCTGCCCGCACCGAGGTCGCCAGCCTCAACGGCCAGCTCGAGCTCCTGCTCGCCCAGGCGGAAGCCGAAACTGACTCCCTTGAGCTCGACACGGCGGGGGCCCCGGACCGGGCCGACCCGGACTCGTTCCTGGCCTGGCTCCAGACGAATGCCGCCACGGCCGCGGAGCAGCGCCGTGCGGCCGCGCTCGACGCCGACGGGCGGCGAGCCCAGAGCTTGTCCGCCAGGGACGCCGCGACAGCGCGGGCCGCCCGTCAGGCCAGGCTGGCCGGGGCCGAACGCCGGCGCGCCGAGGCTGAGGCCGCCGCCCCGGCTTTCGCCGCCAAAAGCGCGCAGCTGGGCCTGCACCGACAGGCAGAAGTCCTCGGCGGGCAACTGCATGCAGCGGACAGCGCCGCGGCGGCAGAGGAGCTGGCGGCGGCCGCCATGGCCGCTGCCGCGGAAAATGTGCGCACCGCTGCGCTCAGCGACCCCGAACTTGCCGGGATGCGGAACACGACCGCGGACAGCAGCCCGGGAACGTGGTCGGGAGACTCCCCGGGCACCGCCGGCGTTGCTGACAGCCCCGCCCTGAAAGGGGAGGCCCTGCAGTCCGCGCTGGCGGGACTGCGCTCGCTCCGCGCGGTGCTGGCGGAGCGGCTGCCCGATGAGGCCAGGCTTGCCGGGCTCCGGAGCCGCGGCACCCAGCTCGGGCTTGCCCTGGCGCAGCTGGAGGACAGGCGGACGTCCGGGGCTGCGGCCCTGCTCGCCCTGCGCAACGAATCGGTTACCCTGCTCGCCGCACTGCGCCCGCTCGAAGAACTCGCCGCCGAGGTCCAGTTGCGGACGAAGGAGGCGGCCGCGGCGGAGGAACTGCTGGTCCTGGTCCGGCGCTTCGCCGCTGCCGAGAAGGCCCGCGCAGCCGTTGCCGAACACCATAGCCGCGCCCGGGCCGAGTACCAGGACCGGCGCCAGCGCTGGCTCGATCTCCGCGAGGAACGGCTGGCCAACGCCTCGGCCGAGCTGGCTGCCCAGCTGCAGGCCGGCTTCCCGTGCCCGGTCTGCGGCAGCCCCGAGCATCCGGTACCCGCGCCGGCCGCAGCGTCCGCCCTGGACGTGGCCGAGGCCGAACAATCCGCGCAGCACGCCTGCGAGGCGGCGGAGGCCGCCCTCGCGACGCTGGAACGTGAACTCTCCGAGGCCCAGCAGGAGGCGGCCGTGCTGGCTGCACAGGGCGGGAACACCCCGCCTGAGGACGCCAGCCTGGAAGCCGTCCTGGCGGGGGAACGCGCCGCCGAAGCACGCCGTGCGGCGGCAGACCTCGCCGTCAACCGCGCACGTCACTCCGAACTGGACGAGGAGATCGCCGGCGCCGAGTCGGCCCAGGCGGCCACAATATCCAGCATCGCCGAGACCGCATCCACCCTCGCCGAAGTCCAGGTGCAGGCCGATTCGCTCGAACTGGCCCTCGACAATCTTCGGGCCGGCCACCCCGTCCTGGCGGACCGCATCACGGCACTGGACGGCAGTGCAGCCGTGTTGGAACACGCTGACGCGGCACGGACCAGGCTGGAACAGGCCGCGGCCCGCTCCGCGGAGGCCCGGAAGCAACTGGAGCTGGCGCTGCCGGGCGCCGGCTTCGATTCCGCGGCTGCGGCACGGGCCGTCCTGCTCTCCGCCCCGGACGCCGCGGCACTGGAAGCAGCGGTCCGCGACGGACAGGACGAAGCAGCCCGGATCGAGGAACTCTTCGCCAGCGAGGAACTCGTCCAGGCGCTGCACGAGCTGGCGACGGAAGGCCCCGTTGCCGGGGAGCTGGTGGAACAGCTCCGCGCCGACGCGGCCGCGGCCGAACGCTCGGCCCGGGACGCCGAACTCGCAGCCGGCCTCGCGGAAAAGTCCGTGCGGACCCTGGGCACGATTTCCGCGAACTATGCGCAGCTCGCGGCGGACGGACGGGAGCCGCGCGAACGGGCGCAGCTGCTGGCCGCCGTCGCCGACGCGGCCCGGGGCGGGGGAGACAACAACTACCGGATGAGCCTGAACAGCTACGTGCTCGCCGCGCGGCTCGAACAGGTGGCGGTCGCCGCCTCGGAACGGCTGATCGGCATGAGCGACGGCCGCTACACGCTGCAGCACACCGACGCCAAGGCGGTCCGCGGACAGAAATCCGGCCTCGGCCTGGAAGTCGTGGACCAGTGGACCGGGCAGCGGAGGGACACTGCAACCCTGTCCGGCGGTGAATCCTTTATGGCCTCGCTCGCCCTCGCCCTCGGGCTCGCGGACGTCGTGCAGCAGGAATCGGGCGGTGTGGACATCGAGACGCTGTTTGTGGATGAGGGCTTCGGCAGCCTCGACGAACAGGCCCTCGAGCAGGTCATGGACGCCCTCGAGGGGCTCCGGGACGGAGGGCGCGTGGTCGGCCTGGTCAGCCACGTCGGGGAGATGAAGCAGCGCATCAGCACCCAACTCCAAGTGGTCAAGGGACGCAACGGGTCCACCCTGCACATTTCCGACGACGCCCTGGGCTGACGCGCATCCGCGGGTCTGGCGTCCCCGCGGCCGCCCGCGGGCGCCGGGCCTGCGCCACCGGGCACCGTTGCGGCTATAATTGGTGAGTTACCGGGTCGCGCGCATCGGGAGGAGGGACGATGCGCACCATTGAACGAACCCGGAATCATGACTCTCTCAACGACTTCCCAGGCGCCCGTTTCTTCCGCGCCAGACTTTCCTGACACCGCCGTGGCACGTCCCGGGCAGGCCCCACCAGGACCCGCGACCACACCCCCGGCGCCGCACACCGGCGGGCGTTTCTCCCGCTTGCCGCTGCTCGCCGGTAGAACCTTCATTCCGATCGGGCTGTTCGCGCGGCTCCCGCTCGCCATGCTCACGGTCGGAGCCCTAACACTGGCCACCGCCGTCACCGGCTCCTACGCCGTCGGCGGGATGGTGGCCGGAGCCGTCGGCATCGGCTCCGCGCTCGGTGCCCCGGTCTTTGGCGCGCTGGCGGACCGGCTGGGCCAGCGCCCGGTCCTGCTGTTCGCCGCCGTGTTCAACACACTCGCCGTCATCGCCCTGATCCTCGCCGCCTACCTGGTCCCCGGCGGGGATGAGCTGGCCGCAGCCGTCCCGGTCCTGGCCGCCGCCTTCGTGGCCGGTGCCAGCTGCCCGCAGGTCGGCTCCCTGGCCCGCGTCCGCTGGATGGCCCTCACGTCCCGCGGCGGACGCGACGCCAATCCCGCGGACCTTGACACGGCGCTGTCCTACGAAAGCACCGCCGACGAACTGACTTTTGTCCTGGGCCCGGCCCTGGTGGGGATCCTCGCGAGCCTCATCGCACCCTGGCTGCCGCTTGCCCTCGCCGCGGCACTGACCATCACGCTTGTCCCGGCCTTCGCGGTGCACTCCACGCATCACGAGGTGGTCCGGACACCGGCGCGGACAGCCGCCGGTGCGGCGCACCAGAAGGAAATCCGGGCTTCCCTGACCGCGGGCCAGCGTGCGGGTGCGTTCGCCGCCGTCGGACTGCCCGTGCTGGCCATGGTCTGCATGGGCACGTTCTTCGGCTCCACACAGACCGCGCTGAGTTCTTTCTCCGCCAGCTTCGCCACGTCCGAGCTGGCGGGCCTGCTCTACGCGGTTATGGGCCTCAGCTCCGCGGCCGCGGCCTTGTCGGTGGCGTACTGGCCCCAGCGGTTCTCCGTGAACGCCCGCTGGCTGGCCTGCGCGGCGCTGATGGCGGGACTCGCGCTGCTGCTGTTGCTGCCGTCGACGGCGGTTCCCATGATCCTCGTGCTCCTGGTCCTGGGCCTGCCGGTGGGCCCGCTGATGGTTACGGTCTTCGCGATCGGCGGACACGTGGCCCCCGCGGGAAAACTCGGCACGGTCATGACGGCGCTGGCCAGCGGCATCGTCGCCGGGACCGCGATCGGCTCGTCCATCGCGGGGCAGCTGGCACAGCACCAGGGCTACTCCACGGCTTTCCTGGTACCGGTGTGCGCCGCTGCGGCGCTGTTCCTGCTCGGTGCGGGAGCCGCCGTCGTGCTCCGGCAGCGCGGGAAGCAGCCGGCGGCCGCCTAGGTGCCATCTGACCAGCAGCACCCCACGCGTTGCGCCATCACTTATGGTCCCTAAAGGGGGCTCAGAACGACATTAAGTGACAGGGCATCGCGGTCAGCCCAGCTGGCTCTCGATCCGCTCAGCGCTGGCGGCCAGGGCTGCGGCGACCTCTTCCGGATCCTGGGCGGCGCGGATGTAGACGACGGCGAGGGCAGCCGGCCGTCCGCCCGGAACCCGGATCGGTACGGCCAGCGAGGAGACGCCGGAGATGACCTCGTCATGGCTGGCGGCATAACCCCTCCGGCGGGCCTCGGCCGCTTCGGCCCGGTAGGGGATGCCGGGTGCGGCGGCGGCCCATTCCTGTTCCGACATGGCCGACTGGATCGCGATGCCGGGGGCGCCGGCGCTGATCGGATGCCGCGAGCCGGGATGCTGGACCACCGTGGCCCCGGTGTGCCGCGGATCCACGGTGACGAGGGTGACACACTCCTCATGGTCCCAGACGGCAACGAAGGCGCTCATCGTCAGCGCGTTGGCGAGCTGGGTGAGCTCCGGCAGGGCCGCCGTCTGGAGGTTCCGGGAAACTCCCCGGGCCAGGACGGCCAGGCCCGGTCCGGGCTGGACCCGGCCGCCGTCGTCGCGCACCAGCAGCGAGTGGTCCTCAAGGGTGCGCAGGATCCGGTAGGCGACGGAGCGGTGCACGCCCATCGCATCGGCGAGTTCGGCGATGGTGAGCGGGTGCGGGGCGTCGGCCAGGATCTCCAGGGCGCGGATGCCGCGCGACAGCGTCTGGGACGGGGAGGCCTGCGTGCTGCCGGCGGTCGGGGTCATTGGTCCATCCTAAGGTGCGGGCAGTGGCGAATCCGGGATGCACCGGTCGGCCCTTGTGCTCCGACTCACGGTGCGCTAGCGTTCTATATAGGAATTATGTGTTCGATTATAGAACATATGTCACTGCAAGTCATGCCAGTGGAAGCCATCACCAGATGCAGGGATCACGATGATTGCCAAGCCCCGCACGGAGCCTGTCCGGGTCGTTCCGGGCCAAACTTCCGCTGCGCGTGCCCATCAATTCCGCGGCAGCCTGGGGCGGTTTGCCACTGGTGTCGCGGTCGTGACCTTCGACGGCGCCACCAAGCGCCACGGCATCACCGTCAATTCCTTCACCGCGGTGTCCATGGACCCGCCCCTCGTGCTCGTCAGCATCGCCCGCGCCGCGAAGGCGCACGACGAGCTCGCCGGCCGGCCCTTCACGGTCAACATCCTCGGCGCGGAGCAGCGGCAACTCGCGATGCACTTCGCCGGACGCCCCGGACCCGAGCCGCTCTGGGTCGAGGGCGGGACCGCTCCGCGGCTCTCTCACGTGCTGGCCTACTTCGAGTGCAAGCCCTGGGCGGCATACGACGGCGGGGACCACACCCTCTACGTCGGCGAGGTGACTGACTTCAACTACCGCAGCGGCGATGCGCTGGCCTTCGCCAACAGCGCTTTCACCACCATCCCGGAAAGCCAGCTGGGCATGGAGGACCTTCTCTGACCGATGCCGAACAACGCCCCACCCCCTGAAGACTCAGCTCAACGACGACTGGAGGACCAGCCATGGGTATCCGAACCGGACAGCAATACCTGGACAAGCTCAACCACATGACGCCCCACGTGGTGATCGACGGTGAGGTGGTCAGCGAGAAGATCGCCGAGCATCCCGCATTCCGCAACGTGGCGCGCTCCTATGCCAAGCTCTTCGACATGCAGCACGACCCGCTGCACCGGGACGCGCTGACCTACACCTCGCCCACCACCGGAGACCTGGTGAATGCCTCTTTCCTGGTGCCGAAGACCGTCGAGGACCTCCAGCGCCGGCGCCGGGCCATCTCGACGTGGGCCGAGTCGTCCAACGGTTTCCTGGGCCGCTCCGGCGACTACATGAACTCCTCGCTCACCGCCCTCGGCACGGCGGGGAAGTGGTTTTCCCAGGCCGACCCCAAGTTCGGCGAGAACATCCGCAACTACTACGAATGGGCCCGGGAAAACGACGTCCTCGCCACACACACCCTGATCCCGCCCCAGGCCAACCGGTCCGTCTCCGGCTCCGAACAGCTCGGCGGCCAGCTGTCGGCACGAATTGTTGAGGAGCGCGAGGACGGCATCGTCATCACCGGTGCCCGCATGCTCGCCACGATCGCCCCGATCGCGGACGAGCTGCTGGTCTTCCCCTCGACGGTGCTCCGCGGCACGCCCGAGGACGCCCCCTACTCGTATGCCTTCGCCATCCCCAACGACACGCCGGGCCTTCGCTACCTGTGCCGCACCTCGCTGTACAACGGCGGCAGCACCCACGACGAGCCCCTTGCCTCCCGCTACGAGGAAATGGACGCCGTCGCGGTCTTTGACAATGTCTTCGTGCCCAACGAGCGCATCTTTATGCTCGGCAACCCGCAGTTGTGCAACGGCTTCTACTCCGAGACCGGGGCCGGAGCCCTCATGACGCACCAGGTGGTCACGCGGACCATCGCCAAGAGCGAGTTCTTCCTGGGCTTGGCCTCCGAACTCGCCGATTCGATCGGCATCGACGGTTTCCAACACATCCAGGAGGACATCGCCGAACTGATCGTCGACGTCGAAATCGGCAAGGCCCTGGTCCGGGCCTCCGAGGCGGATGCGGAGCTCAACGAGGCCGGCGTTATGCTGCCGAAGTGGTCCACGCTTAACGCTGCCCGCAACTGGTATCCGAAGGTCGCCCAGCGCTTTCCGCAGATCATCCGGAAGTTCTCCGCCTCCGGGCTGATGGCCCTACCAGGCGAAGCGGACGTCAACAGCGACGCCCGGGCCGACATCGAGATGTACCTGCAGGGCAAGTCGCTGACGGGCCCCGAGCGTGTCCGGCTCTTTAAGCTGGCCTTCGACGCTTCGGTTTCGGGCTTCTCCGGCCGGCAGTCGCTGTACGAGTACTTCTTCTTCGGCGACCCGGTCCGGATGGCCGGGGCAATGGTCAACAGCTACGACCGCGAGCCCGTCCGGGCCCGGGTCCGGGAGTTCCTCAACCGGACCGACTGACCGCCGCAGGGTCCGCCGCCGATTTTTGACGCGGCGGAGCTTTTTCCAAAAGGTGTGTGCCCTATCACACATTTCATAGTATGATTCTGAATACTAACTGACCGTTCGATCAGTAAATCCAGAGGCATTCAGTTATTCACTTCGCAACCATCCCCGGGCAGGATTTCTGCCCCCAGCAACGGAGTTTCAATGACCGCAACTTCAAGTGTCGATTCAGAGGCGGGCCCCAGCAGCAAGCATGAGGAACGCAAAGTCCTCGCAGGCACGCTGGTCGGAACCACCATCGAGTGGTACGACTTCTTCATCTTCGCCCAGCTGACGGCAACGCTGCTGTCGCCGCTGTTCCTGGCTCCTCTGAACGCCTCCAATCCGGGCCTGGCGCAGATCCTGTCCTTCGCCCTTATCGGCATCAGCTTCCTGTTCCGCCCGCTCGGCGCCGTCGTCGCCGGCCACCTGGGTGACCGCCTCGGCCGCAAGGCCATGCTGGTCTTCACCCTCATCATGATGGGTGCCGCCACGGCGCTGATCGGCATGCTGCCGACCTACGCCCAGATCGGTTTCTGGGCTCCTGTCCTGCTGATCCTGCTCCGCGTCATCCAGGGCTTCTCCGCCGGCGGTGAATGGGGCGGCGCTGCCCTGATGGCAGTCGAGCACGCCCCCAAGAGCAAGCGCGGCCTGTTCGGCGCGTACCCGCAGATCGGTGTTCCGGTCGGCATGATCCTCGCCACCGGCCTGCTGTACTTCCTCAACACGTCGATGTCCAAGGAAGACTTCGCGGCCTGGGGCTGGCGTGTGCCGTTCCTGCTCTCCATCGTGCTGATCGTCGTCGGCTACCTGATCCGCCGGGCGGTTGCCGAGAGCCCCGTCTTCAAGGAAATGCAGGAGCGCAAGGAAGAGAGCAAGGCTCCCCTCGGAGAGCTCTTCCGGAAGCACAAGAAGGCCGTCCTCTTCTCGACGATGATCTTCATCGGCAACAACGCTGCCGGCTACCTGCTGATCGCGTTCTTCATCTCCTACGCCACCAAGTCCCTGAAGATGCCCACCGCGCAGATCCTGCTGGCCACCACGCTGGCGTCCTTCGGCTGGCTGATCTTCACGCTCGTCGGCGGCTGGCTGTCTGACAAGATCGGCCGCGTCAAGACCTTCCTGATCGGCTATGGCATCGTCTTCGCCTGGATGATTCCGATGTTCGCGCTGATCGACACCAAAAACATCTTCCTCTACGGCGTGGCGCTGTTCGTCCTGACCATCGGCCTGGGCCTGTCCTACGGCCCGATGTCCGCGATGTACGCCGAGATGTTCCCGGCGAACGTGCGCTACTCGGGCATCTCGATCGGCTACGCCTTCGGTGCCATCCTGGGCGGTGCGTTCGCTGCCACCATCGCGGAAGCCCTGCTCCAGGGCACCGGGTGGACCGGTTCCATCGGGATCTACATCATGATCCTCTGCGTCATCTCTGCGGTCGGCGTCCTGCTGGCCGGGGAGACCAGGGGCCGCCCGCTCGGCGTCAGCCACCACGCGCCGGCTGCAACGGCCAAGCACTAGTCACCCAGCACTAGTCACCCAACAGGGAGGGCACGGACCGCTTGGTCCGTGCCCTCCGGTCGTTAAGGCAACACGTCGTTGCTGTTCAGGAGGCCCTGGCACCCAGCAGCCGGACGACGTCGTCGTCCCGTACGTGCCGGAAGGCGCGGTAGTAACTGCCGACGGCCCGGAACTGGCCGGGGATGAACAGGCTGAACACCGCGTCCGTGAGCTGCTGCAGCGACGACTGTGCCTCCAGCGACGCGACGGGAACGCCGACGACGACGGTTGCCGCACCGGCCGCCCGTACCGCCACGACGGCGGCCCGCATGGTCGCTCCGGTGGCCAGCCCGTCATCGGCCACGATCACGGTTCTGTCGTTCAGCGGAAGCCGCGGCCCCGGGTAGGCTCCGGCGCGACGCTCCAATTCTGCCCGGGCTTCGCTTTCCACAGCGTCCAGCGCGGACTGGCGGACGCCAATGTCCAGGAGCCGGGCCACCAGGGGACGGTTCAGCACCCTCACCACCCCGCCGTCGGCCGAGGCCAGGGCGCCGAACGCCGTTTCGTCGAGTCCGGGAATCCCCAGTTTGCGGACCGGCAGGACGTCCCAGGGCAGCTGGAGCGATGCGGCGACCTCTGCCGCGACCGGGACACCGCCGCACGCGAGGCCCAGCACCACGGCGTCCGGGCGTCCGCGGAACTGGGGGAGGGCAGCGGCCAAGAGCCTGCCGGCCTGCTCGCGGTCAGTGAAGCGCATGCCCATGGCGTCCCTCTTCCGGTAGCCGCCCACTCTGCTGCGGCCAGCCTACGTCCGGCGGGGACGGGGGCGCGAGACCGGTGCCAGCATTCCTCCCGGCGGGCAGTTCTATCCATCCAGCGAATGGAGTAACGCCTGTAGCATGTCCATGGGCGGGATGTACCGGCCCTCCCGCCTATGGGGTAGTGACTTGGGGGAACAGTGGCCGGATTCTTTTTCGGCGCGGACGTGGCGCAGTTGCGCACCATGGCGGCGCAGGCCGGAAGCAGTGCGATCGCCCTCAGCGGCCTCCACCGGCGCCTGGCGGTGGAGCTCGCAGCGTCCACTATCTGGCAAGGGAACGACGCCAGGACATTTCCGCTCGGACCCGGGAGCAACCGATGAACGCTGCCAGATTGTTCCCCCGGCTGTCCGCGGCCGTAGCCCTCACGTGCCTCGCCGCAGCCCTGGGAGCTTGTGCACCCGCCGACGAAACCCGGAGCCCCAGCATGGATCTTGACACCGCGAAACAGTCCACCCGCAGCCAGCAGGACGAACTGCTGTCGGTGGTCCCGGCGGCAGCCGTGTCGACGACGAGACAGACCGAGACATCCCGCGCTCTCTTCGAGTGTGAGAGCGGCGGCTACTACTGGCCGGGCACGATGAATGTTGTCCTCAGCGCGGACGCCGACGGCCCGGTCCTACTGGAGCAGATCAAGGCCGAATGGTCCGCCAAGAGCGGCTGGACCGTCAGGGACAAGACGAGCGTCAACGGCGACCCGGAACTGGTGATCGTGAGTGAGGAAGGCTACCGGCACGCGATCGAGTTCAACCCGAAGCGGAATGCGCTCAACGTTTTGTCCTCCTCCGCATGCTTCCAAATGGAGGGAAAGCCCAGGCCGGGCGTCGACTACTAGACCCCGGACCCACGTCCCCGGAGCCACCACAATCCTCACAGTCACTTCCGGCCCATCCGCGTCGTCCGGATGGGCGTGAAGTGACCCCGCGTTGCCTTTGGGCGAACTAGACGCCCAGGAAGCTGACGGCCCCCTGCTTGAAGGCCCGGCTGGTGATGGCGTTGGTGTGGTTGCGGCCCGGCAGGACCAGCTGCTCCACCATGGCCCCGGCCTTGGCGCCCAGCTCGGCAAGTTCCGGCATGGAGGCGGCCCGCTCGTCCTTTTCCCCGGCCACCAGCAGCATCGGCATGTGCGGCACAGCCTCGGCGGGATCGAACGGCTCGCTCTTGATGGCCTCCACGAGGGACAGCAGCGAGAAGATGTTGTTGCTCGGCAGCATCTGGGCCATCTTCAGCAGCCCCGCAGTGGACGCGTCGGAAATCGGAGTGCCGTCCGCGAGGTAGCGCTGTGCGGCCACAAGGTCGAAGTCCGCGAGGGGATCGGCGACATTCGGCCCGCCCAGGACCAGCCGGTGCACCAGCTCATGCTGGGTGGCGCCGAACTCCCAGGCGAGCCGCGAACCGAGCGAGTAGCCGATCAGGTCAAGCCCGCTGGACGGGTCGCCGTCGCGCAGGGGCCGGACTCCCGAGTCGAACGCGATCTGCAGCAGGTCCGCGCGGATCCTGCTGGGGGCGTAGGAGTCCATGTCCTCGGGGGCGCCGCTGCGGCCGTGGCCGGGCAGGTCCACGGTGATGACCCGGCGGCCGGCCTCGAGCAGGGCGGTGATCCAGCCGGTGTCTTCCCAGTTGAGCTTGGAGGAGGAGGAGAACCCGTGCAGCAGCAGCACCGGGCGCAGGCCGGCGTCGGACACGGGCTCGTGGACACCCACGTACAGCTGGGGGTCGGTGCCTTCGACGGTGTGCGAATGCTGCTCGCCGGTGTGTCTGCCGCTCATGGTGTCAGTCCTCATCAAGTACGGCGCTCAGGCGGACCCGGCGCTTCGGTGCCTCTTCCTTCGGGACCGTGCCCACGATGCCGGCGGTGTTGTCCGGCACCTCGAACACAATCAGCGGCTCGCCGACATTGATCTTGTCACCGGGCCCGCCGTGGATACGCACAACCTTACCTGCCTGCGGGCTGGGCAATTCAACGGCCGATTTGGTGGTTTCCACCTCGACGAGGGGCTGGTTCCGCTCCACCTGGTCGCCGGGGGCGACCAGCCATTCCAGCACGGTTGCCTCGATCAGGCCCTCGCCGAGGTCCGGGAGCGGGAAGGAAATTTCAGCCACGTTTGTACTCCAATACTCGCTGGATCCCGAAGAGGATCCGGTCAATGTTCGGGATGTATTCGTCTTCCAGGTCCCCCGAAGGGTACGGGACGTCGAAGCCGGTGACGCGCTCCACTGGCGCCCTGAGCGTGTCGAAGCAGGACTGGGTGATCAGCTGCGCCACCTCGGCGCCCAAGCCGGAGGTGAGCGGCGCTTCATGGACGACGACGGCGCGGCGCGTCTTGCGCACGGAGGCGGCCAGCGCCTCGGCGTCGATCGGCTTGAGCCAGCGCAGGTCCAGGACCTCGACGTCGATCCCGTCCTCGGCGGCGAGCTCGGCCACCTGGAGGCAGCGCGCCACCATGGCGCCCCACGCGACGAGCGTGAGGTGGCGTCCCTCCCGCATGACCTTCGCTCCCGTGGGGGAGCCGCCGGCTGCGACGTCAACCTCGCCCTTCTGCCAGTAGCGGGACTTCGGCTCCATAAAGATCACCGGGTCCGGCCGCGTGGCGGCGTACTTGAGCAGGTGGTACGCCTCGTGCGGGTTCGACGGCGAGACCACCTTGAGCCCGGGCACGTGGGCGAAGAGCGCCTCGAGGCTTTCGCCGTGGTGTTCGGGGGCGCGGATGCCGCCGAAGCTGGGCACCCGCAGCGTGATGGGCATCGGCATGGTGCCGCGGCTGCGGTAGTTCATCCGGGCGATCTGGCAGACGATCTGGTTGATGGCCGGGTAGGCGAAGCCGTCGAACTGGACCTCGGGGATGGGGTGGAATCCGGCCATGGCCAGGCCCACGGACATGCCAAGGATGCCGGATTCCGCCAGCGGGGTGTCAAAGACGCGCTGCGTGCCGTGTTTGGCTTGCAGGCCGTCGGTGATACGGAAGACCCCGCCGAGCAGGCCGCAGTCCTCGCCGAAGATCAGGGTCTTCGGGTTCTCGGCGAGGACCTCGTCGAGGGCCCGGTTGAGGGCCTGCTGCATGGACATCACGGTGGTGGTTGCGGCGGCGGGGGCACTGCTCTCGGCAGTGTTCTCGGCGGTGTTGTCGCCTGCGGCGTCTGTGCCTTCGAGAATCGAGTTAGACATGTTCGGACTCCTCGCGCCAGTTGGCGGCCTGGGCCTGCAGGGCAGGGGTGGTTTCCTGGAAGACCAGGTCAAACATTTCGGTGCCGGGGCGGGATCCCAGGGCCTGGATGCCGGTGCGGGTCTGTTCCTCCTCGGCTTTGGCCGCTGCGAGGGCCTCGGCGAAGAACGCTTCGTCGGCGATGCCGTCGGCGAGCAGCCGCTGCCGGAACCGTTCCAGCGGGTCCATGCCGGCGCCGTCGCGCTCCTCGTCGAGGGAGCGGTAGCGGCCCGGATCGTCGGAGGTCGAGTGCGGGCCGCGGCGGTACGTCATGGCCTCGATGAGGACGGGGCCGTTCCCGGCCCGGGCGTGCGCAAAGGCGCGGCGGGTGGCCTCGACGACGGCGACGACGTCGTCGCCGTCGATCTGCAGGGCCGGCATGCCGTAGCCGGCGGCGCGGGCGGCGACGGAGCCGCCGGCCACCTGGCGTTCGGTGGGGACCGAGATGGCCCAGCCGTTGTTCTGCACAAAAAACACCACGGGCGCCTTCATGACGGCGGCGAAGTTCAGGGCCTCGTGGACGTCGCCCTGGGAGGAGGCGCCGTCGCCGAAGTACGTCATGGCGACGCCGAGCTTGCCGTCGGCGGTGCCGGACAGCGTCTGGCCGTGCGCCCAGCCGACGGCGTGCAGCACCGAGCCGCCCACGACGGCCTGGATCGGGGCGAGCCGGGATTCCAGCGGGTCGTAGAGGCCCCCGTGCCAGGTGGCCTTGTGGGTGGACATGTAGGCCACCATGTCCACGCCCATGCTGCGGGCGACGCCCATCTCGCGGTAGGTGGGGAAGACGAAGTCCCGGGTGGTGTCGACGGCGTAGCCGCTGCCCACCTGGGCCGCCTCCTGGCCGAGCTCGGGCGCGTAGCCGGGGATGATGCCCTGGCGCTGCCAGGCGATGGCCGAGGTGTCGAGGTGGCGGACGGCCACCATCAGCGAATAGAGCTCGCGGAGCTGGGCGGGAGTGAGCGGTTCGGCGGCGTCGCCGGAAGCCACGGGAAGTGTGTCCATGGCTGTGACCCTAGTCACCCGCCACGTGGTAGGCAAACAGCCGTTAAAGCACTGACCAGACTGCACAAGAGTGCCAGCCGGGCCGGAGTCGGGCGTTGCAATTTGTGCAGTCTGGTCGGGTCGTGGCCGGGCCGGTTACTTCCCGGCGTCGGCGGTTTCGGCCTGCTCGGCCGGGGACCCGCTGCGGTTGCGGGTGACGCGGGCGCCGATCCAGCACGCCGCGGCAATGCCGGCGACCAGGGCGATGGTGCTGAACAGCTGTTTGCTGCTGTCCGGGCTGCTGAAGCCGACGGCGAAGATCAGGGCGAGGAGCACGAGCCCGAAGATCGTCAGTCCCGGGAAGCCCTTCATCCGCAGCGGGAGTTCGGTGCCCTCACGGTCCGCGCGGCGGCGGAGGATCAGCTGGGAGACGAGGGCGGAGCCCCAGACCATCAGGCAGGTCGAGCCGACCAGCTGGAACAGCGCCGGAAGGATCTGCTCCGGGAAGAGCAGTTCCAGCACGGCGGCCAGGAAGCCGAACGCCACGGAAACGCCGACGGCGAGTACCGGCACCCGGGCCTTGTTGATCTTCGAAAGGAACCGGGGGGCTTCGCCGCGTTCGGACAGCGAGAAGACCATCCGGGACGCGCCGTACAGGTTCGCGTTCAGGGCCGAGAGGAGCGCGACGACGGCCACCAGCGTGATGGCGGCGCCGGCGCCGGGGATGCCGGCCACGTTGAGGACACCGGCAAACGGTGAGGCCAGTTCGTCGGAGGTGTACGGGAGGACTGCGGCGATGACGAACACGGAGCCGATGTAGAAGACCAGGATGCGCCAGACTACGGTGCGGATCGCCTGGCCGACGCTGTGCTGGGGGTTTTCGGTCTCGGCGGCGGCCACGCTGACAATCTCAGTGCCGCCAAAGGCGAAGATCACGACAAAGAGCGCCGTGGCGATGCCGCCCAGTCCCGCCGGGGCGAAATCTGCGGTGATGTTGGACAGCCCGGGGGATTCGACGTCCGGAAGCAGGCCCAGCAGCAGGGCGGTGCCGATGCCCAGGAACAGCAGGATGGCGGCCACCTTGAGGATGGCGAACCAGAACTCGAACTCGCCGAAGTTCTTGACCCCGGCGAGGTTGATCGCCGTGAACACGACCATAAAGATCAGGGATAGGGTCCAGACCGGGATGACCGGCCACACGGTGAACAGCAGGGCGGCAGCGCCGAGGGCCTCGGCGGCGATGACAACCACCAGCTGCAGCCACCAGAGCCAGCCCACGGTTGCACCCGCGGTCCGGCCCATCGCCTTCGCGGCGTAAACGGAGAACGCGCCGCTGTTGGGGTTGGCGGCGGCCATCTCGCCGAGGGCCCACATCACGAGGATGATCAGGGTTCCCGCGACCAGGTAGGAGATCAGGACGGCGGGTCCGGCGGCCTGGACTCCGGCCCCCGAGCCCAGGAACAGGCCGGCGCCGATGGCGCTGCCGAGTCCCATCATGGTGAGTTGGCGTGGCTTCATGCTGTGGCCCAGTTTCAGGCCGGGGCGCTCCGCGGTGGACTTCATTGTCATGCTGGCGAACCTTTGTGTGGTGTGGATCTTGGGGTCCTTATGGGACCTATTGAATTTACCGTGTCTGGGCGGGGCCGGCGTGCCCCGGCCCGTGAGAGCATGGTGACAGTTTGTTGGGTGTTAGGGATTTCTCTCTAGCGGTTTGCTGTGCGGATGTTGTTGCGGGAGGAAAATTCAATGGACGTTGATGCATTGGACGCGAAAATTGTCCGATTCTTCACGGATGCGCCCCGGGCGTCGGTGCTGGAGGCTTCCCGGGTGCTCAAGGTGGCCCGCGCCACCGTGCAGTCGCGGCTGGACCGGATGCAGGACAGCGGCGTCATCGGCTCGTGGGTGCCCCAGCCGGATCCGGCGCAGTTCGGCTTCCCGGTGGTGGCGTTCTGCTCGCTGACGATCAACCAGGACCTGGGCCATGACGCGGTGGTCGAGGCGCTCGCGGCGATCCCGGAGCTGATCGAGATCCACACCGTCTCCGGCAGTTCGGACCTGATGGCCCGGATTGCGGCCCGCTCCAACCCGGACCTGCAGCGCGTGCTGGATGCCATGATCGCCACCCGGACAGTGCTGCGTTCTTCCTCGGTGATTGTGCTCAACACGCACTTCCAGGGCCGGACCCTCCCGTTGCTGGAAGCCGCCGCCAAACAAGGGTGAGCAGGCCGCGCCCGGGGGGCGTGCGCAGCGGTAACGCATGTGAGCTGAAACATTTTGCGCCCAGGCCGCACAGCCGTATCATTAGTTCTAGTCACTTTGACTATAACTAATCCGGCGGTCGGGCCGGAACCGTCCGGGCTCCCCAGGGACCAGGACCGGAGCCTGAGAATGCGGGGTGACCCATCGTGTACACAGCAGCTGCCAACGTCTCCGAACGCCAGACCGCGCCGCCGTCGCTGGCCATCTCCACGGTGATCTTCGCCCTTCGCCCCAGCGAGCGTTCCGGACGCCCCACCCTCTGGATCCCGCTGGTGCGCCGGATCCGCGAACCGTTCAAGGGACTGTGGGCACTGCCCGGTGGCCCGCTGACCCATTCCGAATCCCTGCCGGACGCCGCCTCGCGGAACCTGCGGGAGACCACCGGGCTGGCACCCAGCTACCTGGAACAGCTCTACGCCTTCGGCGGGCTGCACCGCTCGCCCACCCAGCGCGTCGTCTCGATTGTGTACTGGGCGCTGGTGCAGCCCACCGAAGCCGCGCTCGCGGACGAATCCGAGAACGTCAAGTGGTTCCGGGCCGACCGGCTCGGCGAGCTGGCCTTCGACCACAACGCGATCATCGACTACGCGCTCTGGCGGCTGCGCAACAAGATGGCCTACGGCTCCATTGCGTACCACCTGCTGGGCGAGTACTTCACGCTGGCCCAGGTCCGGGAGGTCTACGAGGCCGTCCTGGACCGCGAACTGGACCCGGCCAACTTCCGCCGGCAGGTCAAAGCCACGCCGGAGATCGAAGAAACCGACCAGTACCTGCAGGGCGGCAAGCACCGCCCTCCCCGCCTCTACCGCTTCACCGGCCGCCCTGGCCTTGACCCAGACAACAGGAGCACACCATGAGCAGCGTCAATACGGCCATCCAGCTGATCACGCGCGAACAGGCCACCAGCAACAGCGCCAAGGGCAGGGCAACGGCTTCCACCTGCAGCCCGGCGCTCGCGCGCGGGCCCTGGGATTACGACCTCGCCGAGGCCCTCGCCGGTGTGCCCGCCTACGGCCCCGGTGCCTCCGTCGCCGACGTCGCCCCCGCCTCGACCCCCCGCCAGGGTCAGCTCCCGGAGGAGTACAAGCTCGCCGGCGCCGCCGAACTCGACGCCCGGATCCGGGCCGCCAAGGCCGCCCTCGGAGACCGCGCCGTCGTCTTGGGCCACTTCTACCAGCGCGACGAGGTCATTGAATACGCCGACTTCGTGGGCGATTCCTTCCAGCTCGCCAATGCCGCGCTGACCCGGCCCGACGCCGAAGCCATCATCTTCTGCGGTGTGCACTTCATGGCCGAAACCGCCGACATCCTGTCCCGGCCCGACCAAGCCGTGATCCTGCCCAACCTGGCAGCCGGCTGCTCGATGGCCGACATGGCGGACATCGACTCCGTGACCGAGTGCTGGGAGCAGCTGGAGGAACTCTTCGGCACCGAGCCCGACGCCGACGGCCGGGTCCCGGTCATCCCGGTCACCTACATGAACTCCTCCGCCGCCCTCAAAGGCTTCTGCGGGGAGCACGGCGGCATCGTCTGCACCTCCTCCAACGCCGCGACGGTCCTGGAATGGGCGTTCGAGCGCGGCCAGCGCGTGCTCTTCTTCCCGGACCAGCACCTGGGCCGCAACACCGCCAAGGCCATGGGCGTGCCGCTGGAGCAGATGCCGATGTGGAACCCGCGCAAGGACCTCGGCGGCAATGACGAAGAGGCCCTGCTCAATTCGCGGGTGATCCTGTGGCACGGCTTCTGCTCGGTCCACAAGCGCTTCAACGTGGGCCAGATCGAGAAAGCCCGCGCCGAGTTCCCCGGCGTGCAGGTGATCGTCCACCCGGAATGCCCGATGGAAGTGGTGGACGCCGCTGATTCCGCCGGCTCCACCGACTTCATCAAAAAGGCCATCGCCGCCGCCACCGAGCCCACCACGTTCGCGATCGGCACCGAGATCAACATGGTCAACCGGCTGGCCGCTGAGTACCCGCAGCACACCATTTTCTGCCTGGACCCGGTGATCTGCCCCTGCTCCACGATGTACCGCATCCACCCCGGCTATCTCGCCTGGGTCCTGGAAGCGCTGGTCCGGGGCGAGGTGGTGAACCGGATCACCGTGGCGGATGACGTCGCGGCCCCGGCAAAGGTTGCGCTCGAGCGGATGCTGGCGGCGCGGCCGTGACCAGGCGGCTGGTAGTGGTCGGCAGCGGCATCGCCGGACTGTACGCCGCGCTGCTCGCGTCCGACGCCGTTCTGGACGGCGGGCCGGCCTGCGAGGTGGTGCTGCTGACCAAGGGAACCCTCGAGCAGAGCAACACCTTCTACGCCCAGGGCGGCGTCTCGGCTGTGCTCACGCCGGGTGAGGCCGCGCCGGGCGATTCCGTGGCGGCCCACATCGCCGACACCCTTGCCGCCGGCGCCGGGTTCAACGACCCCGAGGCCGTGCGGGTGCTCTGCACCGAGGCTGTCCGGGACATCGCCGGGCTGCAGCGGTTCGGCGTGGACTTCGACGCCGGGCCCTCCGGCGGCCCGGCGCTGGGCCTCGAGGCGGCCCACTCCGCCGCCCGCATCCTGCACGCCGGCGGGGACGCAACCGGCGCACGCATCACCCGTGCCCTCGTCGCCGCCGTGCTGGAACGCGCCGTCCTGAACCGAACGGGCCAGAGCCGGCTGCGGGTCGAGACCGGCGCGTTCGTCACCGAGCTGCTCACCGAACTCCCCGAACAGGGCCCGACGGCGGGTACCGCCCGGGTCACCGGCGTCGCCTACCTGGCCAACGGGCATCCGCGGCGGCTGACGGCCGACGCGGTGCTCCTGGCCACCGGCGGGGCCGGACGGCTTTTCGCCCGGACCAGCAATCCCGCCGTCGCCACAGCCGACGGCCTGGCCCTGGCCTGGCGGGCCGGGGCGTCCGTCCGGGACCTGGAGTTCTTCCAGTTCCACCCCACCACGCTGGCGGCGGACGAGATTCCGGGAGGCCCGCCGGCGCTGCTCATTTCCGAGGCGGTCCGCGGGGAAGGCGCCGTCCTGGTGGACGCTGCCGGCTACCGTTTTATGCCCGACTACCACGCGGACGCCGAACTGGCCCCGCGCGACGTCGTCTCCCGCAGTATTGCCCTGCACCTCGCCGCCACGGGCGCGCCGGCGGACAGCCCGGTTTTCCTGGACGCCCGCGGGATCGAGGCCGCCCGCGGTGTCGGCTTCCTGGCCCGGCGTTTCCCCACCATCGACGCCGCCACCCGCGCGGCCGGCTACGACTGGACTACCCAAACGCTGCCGGTCTCCCCGGCAGCCCACTACTGGATGGGCGGCGTGTCCACCGACCTGTGGGGGCGCACCTCCGTGCCGGGGCTGTACGCGGCAGGCGAAGTCGCCTGCACCGGAGCGCAGGGCGCCAACCGGCTGGCCAGCAATTCACTGCTCGAAGGCCTGGTGTTCGGGCGCCGCGCGGTGGAGGCATTCCTGGCTGGCGAACAGTGGCACGACGGCACTGCTCCACCGGCGGCCTCCGAGGTTGGTGTGAAGTCGGCGCCTGAGGCCGGGGTTTTCTCGCGGGACGCGTTGCGGCGCCTCATGACCAGCGCGGCCGGGGTGCTGCGCAGCGGGGAACAACTGCGAGAGGCGGAGTACGTGCTCGCCGCGTGGGCCGCCGTCGTCCGCCCCGAGAGCGTGACGGACGCGGCGGACCCGCGGGAGCACGAGGACCGCAATCTGCTGCTCGCCGCGCAGCTGCTCGTGGCGGCCGCCCGGCAGCGGCCCGGCTCCGTCGGCGCCCACCACCGTGTGGACGCAGACACCGCGGCCACCATCCCCGCCATGCTCGCCGCCCCCGCCCGCGCCGCTCCGCTGACCAGTGCGTTCGGCCACCGGCGTGCCGCCGCTTCCCGTCCCAAACAGAGGATTTCGTCATGACAGCATCCGTTGCCGCCCCCGCCACCGTCTCCCCGGTTGCCGCGCTCGCCGGAACCCTGCCCGCTGCTGCCGTGGACGCCGTGCTGCGGGCTGCCCTGCAGGAGGATGCCCCCTACGGTGACATCACGTCGCAGACGCTCATCCCCGCGGACGCGCGGGCCATGGCGGTCCTGGCGGCCCGCGTCCCCGGCGTGCTCAGCGGCGGGGAGGTCTTTGCAGCGGCGATGAAGCTTACGGACCCCGACGCCGACGTCGAACTCCTCGTGGCCGACGGCGCCGCCTTCACGGCCGGAACGGCGCTCGCACGGGTCAACGGAAACGCCCGCGCCGTGCTGCTCGCCGAACGCGTGGCCCTGAACCTGGTCCAGCGGATGAGCGCGATCGCCACCAAGACGGCCGAGTTCGTCGCCCTCGTGGACGGCACCGGTGCGCGCATCACCGACACCCGGAAGACGACGCCGGGACTGCGGGTGCTCGAACGGTACGCCGTCCGCTGCGGTGGGGGAGCCAACCACCGCTTCGGCCTTTCCGACGCCGTGCTGGCCAAAGACAACCACCTGGCCGTCCTGACCGGGGGAGACCCGTCGAAGCTCACCGCCGTGCTGCGGGAGGCCAAAGCGCGGCTGGGGCACACTACCCACTTTGAGGTGGAGGTGGACAACATGGACCAGATCGAACCGGTGCTGGCGGCCGGAGTGGACACCATAATGCTGGACAACTTCACCCTGGCGGACCTCGCGGCCGGCGTGGCCCTGGTGGGCGGCCGCGCCCGGGTCGAGGCCAGCGGAAACGTCAACCTGGCCACCGTGGCCGGCATCGCCGCCACCGGGGTGGACGTCATCTCGATCGGAGGACTCACGCACAGCGTCGCGGCCCTGGATCTGGGCCTCGACCTTGAGCTCGGCTTCGATGGCGAACAGACGGCGGGCGAGGCGACGCCATGATTTTCCTCGACGCTGCGGCCACCACCCCGGTCCGCCGCGAGGTGCTCGAAGCGATGTGGCCGTATCTCAGCGGGGACTTCGGCAACCCCTCGAGCCACCATTCGCTCGGCGACTCGGCCGCCGCTGCGCTCGCCGGGGCGCGGGCAGCAACGGCCACGGCGCTGGGCTGCCGACCGGGCGAGGTGGTCTTCACCTCCGGAGGCACGGAGGCGGACAACCTGGCCGTCAAAGGTATTGCGCTGGCCCGGCAGGCCGCAGACCCGCGGCTGGACCGGGTGGTGATCAGCGCCGTCGAGCATCCCGCCGTGGAGGAGTCCGCCCGCTACCTGGAGCGCGTGCACGGCTTCGCCGTCGACGTCGTGCAGGTCGATTCATACGGGCGCGTCACCGAAGAGGCCCTCGCCGGCGCGCTCCGGCCGGAGACCGCCCTGGTCAGCATCATGTACGCCAACAATGAGGTGGGCACCGTGCAGCCGATAGCCCGGCTGGCAGGGCTGGCCCGCGCCCGGGCAATTCCCTTCCACACCGACGCGGTCCAGGCCGCCGGGTGGCTGCCGCTGGACACTGCAACGCTGGGCGTGGACGCCCTGAGCATCTCCGGCCACAAACTGGGCGCCCCGAAAGGCAGCGGGGCCCTGTTCGTTCGGAGCCGCACCCGGCTGGAGCCGGTCATCCATGGCGGCGGGCAGGAACGCGGGCGCCGGTCGGGGACCGAGAACGTGGCCGGAGCCGTGGCCCTCGCGACGGCGCTCACGCTCGCCAGGAACGCACAGGGGGACCGGGCGGCGCACATCGCCGCCCTGCGTGACGAGTTCATCCGCTCAGTGCAGGCCGGGGTTCCGGGCGCGGTCCTCACCGGCCATCCGGGCGAGCGGCTGCCCTCCGTGGCGTCGTTCTGTTTCCCTGGGACCAGCGGCGAATCGGTGCTGCTGGAGCTCGAACGGCTCGGAGTCATCTGTTCCAGCGGTTCGGCCTGCGCGGCGGGATCGGACAGGCCATCCCCGGTGCTGCTGGCGATGGGCATCAGCGCCGAGGTGGCCCAGACCGCGGTCCGCTTCAGCTTCGACTCCACGATCACGGCCGCCGAGTTGCACGAGGCGGCGGCCGCGGTCCGCACCGCCGTCGGCAGTGTCCGGGCCCTCGGCGCCCCCTGACCCGCGCATTGCCCTGTCACTTAATGGTGTTCCGGGGCCCTCAGAGGGACGTTATCTGACAGGGCAACCGGGCTTAGCGGTGACGGGCGCGGCGGAAGATCCAGTGCCGCAGCAGGGTGAATCGCACGGCCGTGGCCGCGAAGCCGGAGAGCGTGGTGGTCCACAGCTCGTCGGCCACGGTGGCGGCGGGGTTGATCCAGTGCAGGACGCCGAGGCTGCCGCCGGTGATCAGCAGCGCCACAAGGATCACGATCAGCCCGTTCAAATGGTCGCGCTTGAGCCGGTGGCGGTCCGTGATCTTGAAGGTCAGCCGCCGGTTCAGCGCCGTGTTCATCAGGGACGTGAGGATGAGGGCTGCCGCGTTGGCCGGTTGCGAGCCGAGATACGGCCGGAGGAAGGCATAGAGCGCCAGCGAGGTCGCCGTGCAGACAATCCCGACGGCGGTGAACCTCAGCAGCTGGCGGACCAGCGGGTAGCGCAGGACGCCGCGATGCCGCCGGCGGGCCGGAGGGCCGGCAGTGGCCGGAGGCCGGCCCGGAGCCGGGGCGGGCGCAGGGGAGCGCTGCTCGAGCTGGGCATCCATCCGCTCAGTACAGCTCGCCGACAGGGATCTCCACGGCCAGGCGGTTGGACGGGCCGGCGAGGGGGCAGGCCCACGCCTCGTTGTAGGCGCAGGAGGGGTTGTAGGCGAAGTTGAAGTCCACCACGAACTCGGCATCGGGGCCGGACCCCTGCACGCCATGGAAGGCACCCTTGATGGTGTCCAGCAGGTAGCGGCCCGCACCGTAGCTGCCGCCGGGCTGCCCGGCCGTGGCGTCACGGAACGGCACAAAAATGCCGCCGCCGTAGCCGTGGAGCTTCCATACGGCGAGCTGGCCCATTTCCGGCAGGTCGAAGGTGCCCAGCCGGACAAACCGGACCGTGCCGTCGGTCCCGGTCTCGACGTTCATTTCCCGCCCGGCGCCCTCGCTGGTCAGCGGGATGTGGAAGCGGTAGATCGGATCGTAGTCTGCCGTCTTCAGCCCGCCGAAGGTGGACTTGGCGGCCGCCGTGAGGGGCGAGGCGGGGTGGGTGCCGAACATCCGGTCCCGCTCCTGGCGCCAGTACGAATGTGCCTCGGCCGGATCCTCGGCCGCCAACTTGCGCACGTTGGCGTAGAGCGCAAAGGTCCGGAGCCGCCAGTCCGCAATGTCGACTGCGGAGATGTCCGCCACGCTGTCCTGGGCTCCGAAGTCCGTGGAGTCAATATCCTGATCCGCCATGTCCCCAGCGTATCCCGCTTTCCCGCCGGAGAATCGCGCTTCCGGCGGCGGGCCCTGGGCCTGGCCCGGCCGTAGACTTTCGCGCATGCAGACCACCTCCGCGCGGCCCGTCGGCCGCGCCGCCGCCGCCCTGGCCGAACTGGTGCGGTTCCGTACCGTGTCCTCCCGGACTGCCAGCGAAGTGGACGCCGCCGAGTTTGAAGGCTTCATCGCCGCGCTTCCCCGGCTGTATCCCGCCGTCCACGCCGCACTGGACCTCGAACGCGTCAACGGCCAGGCGCTGCTGTACCGCTGGCGGGGCGCGGGCCCGGACCCCGCTGCTCGTCCGTCCGTGCTGATGGCCCACTACGACGTCGTCCCCGCCGGCGATCCGGACGCGTGGACCCGGCCGCCGTTTTCCGGGCACAACGACGGCACCCACCCGTGGGGCCGCGGAACCCTCGATGACAAGGGCCAGCTGGTAGCCGTCCTGGAGGCTGCCGAATCCCTGCTCGAAGCCGGGTCCGCCCCCCGCCCGTGACCTCTACTTCTTCTTCGGCAACAACGAGGAGACCGCCGGGGCCAGCGCGGCCGCCGCGGCGGAACGGCTGGCCGCGCGCGGAGTGAGGCCCTGGCTGGTGCTGGACGAGGGCGGCGCCGTGGCCGGCGGGGCGTTCCCCGGCGTGACCCGGCCGGCCGCCGTCGTCGGTGTTGCTGAAAAGGGGATCCTGAACGTGGAGCTGCTGACACGGGACCCCGGTGGACACGCCTCCACGCCTCCCCGGATGGGCGCGACGGCGTGCGGCCCCGAATCCCGCTACGCTGGCACCATGACAGCGACGGACACCTTCCGGCGGACCTCCGCCCGCGGCATCCGGACCGCCGCGGCCCTGGCGCTCGCCGCCGCCGCACTGGCGGGCTGCAGCAGCGACACCCAAGGCACCCCCGCCTGGACGGCGGGCAGCAGTCCGGGAGCCAGCGGGGGACCCTCCGCGGACCCCTCCGCGGGCGGCACCACGCCGACCGGCACACCCGGGTCAACTGCCTCCGCCTCCGCGGAGCCCGGCTCGACGGCGTCGGCCTGGAAAGTCTTCACCGATCCGGCGAAGAACATCAGTTTCGAGCTGCCGCAGGACTGGATCGCCCAGTCGGTTACGCCCGCAGAGGGAACCATGCCCGGCGCGCTCAAGATTGAGGTGAAGGACGCCGACGGCGGCTACCTCGCCACCCTGCAGACCGGACTTCAGCCGGAGCCCGCCGCGGCCTGCGCGGACGATGCCACGAAACCCTACGTCGTGGTCAGCAGCGTCCCGGTCGACCTGCCGCACCGCGGCGGGGAAGGCACCATCGACCCGAGGGTCGTGTTCCGGGTGGTCCAGGGCTACAAGTATTTCGGCTCCTACGGCATCACCAACGTCGTCGGCGGCACGGAAGGAAAGGCCTGCGCACTGCAGAACCTGGTGCGCGGCCCCGAGGGCAAGGGCGACTACTCCTTCGGTGACCTGACGGAGCTGAAGGCCTTCGCCCCGGACCAGAAGGTGGCCCCGGCCAAGGCCTTCGACACCCTCGACCAGGCAGCCAAATACGTCAACGAGGGCTCGGAATTCGCCAACGTCCAGCGGATGCTAATGTCTCTGAAGATCAAAAACTAGTCCCGCACCGCCCGCACCGCCGTACCCAGGCGTACCGGCGACGGTGGCGGCGACACGACCAGCCGATACCTCACACCCCGGAGATACATGCAGCGCTCTGTAGCCGCCCGCCTGGCCTTCAAGACCGTGGCCGACACCAAGGTCGCCCTGGCCGTGTCCGTGGCTCGAAACCCCGGCTACAGCAGCTTCCTGGAGTCGCTGTCCGTGACCGCCGGCGGCGAGGATGTCCCGCTCACGGAGCTCTCCGACCACCACGGCGGTCGCTTCCACTACATGGAATTCACTGAACCCACCGAGGTGCTGGTGAACTACGCGGCGAACATCTCCGGGTTCGCGGTGCCGGAGGAACCGCGGCTGATGGAACTCATCCGCTACGTCCGGCCCAGCCGCTATGCCGAGTCGGACCGGCTCCTGCCCACGGCTTATGCGGAATTCGGCGGCGTGCAGGGCGAAGAGCTCGTTAACGCGGTGCGCAATTGGGTCTTCAGCGAGCTCCGCTACATCAGCGGATCCTCACGCGGGACCGACGGCGCCGTCGAGACGCTGCTGCACCGGCGCGGGGTCTGCCGCGACTTCGCTCACCTGGCCATCTCGCTTCTGCGCGCCAAGAACGTTCCGGCCAGGCTGGCCGCCGTGTATGCCCCGGGTTTGAGCCCGATGGACTTCCATGCGGTGGCCGAGGCCCATGTCAACGGCGCCTGGCACGTCATCGATCCCACCGGCCTGGCTCCGCGGGAGAGCATGCTGCGGATCACCGCCGGCCGGGATTCCTCGGATACCGCGTTCCTGTCGACAGTTGGCGGCAGCCTGTCGCTGACCCAGCTTCAGGTGACTGCCGTTGTCGACGGCGAACTGCCGGACGAGGACCCGGCGAAGCTCGTCACCCTGCACTAGGGGCCAGCGAGGCCCGCGGCTCAGCGCGCCGCCACCGATGCCCGCAGCTTCTCCGTCAGCCGCAGCAGCTCCTGCTGCTCGGCCGCCGTCAGCGCCGGAACCACCAGTGCGGCGATGTCGCGGACGTGCTCCCGGCCGATCTGCTTCTGCAGTTCCCAGCCCTCCTCGGTGAGCCTGACCAGGACGCCGCGGCCGTCGTCGGGGGAGGGCATCCGCTCCACGAGCCCCCGCTTTTCGAGCCGCTCCACCAGCCTGCTCAGACTGGACTGGCTCAGCAGCACATGGTCGTTGAGCTCGTTCTGCCGGAGCCAACCGGACGGACAGCGGGAAAGCGTGAACAGCACGTCGTACTCGTTGATGGCGAGGCCCTTGAATGCCGGCCCGGCCTGCAGCCTGCGCATCACGGCCACCTGGGCGCGGAACAGGGATTCCCAGGTTTCCGCGGCCAGACGCACCGGTGATTCAGTCTTTGCGGACATCACGCGCCCTGATCCCCGGCGGGGCCGGCGGTTTCGCTGACGGGCTGCCCGGCTGCGGCGAGTGAGGCTGCCACGCGCCCGGCGTGGGTAGGCGGTTCGGGAACGTGGGCGGGGGTCTTGTCGGCGTATTCCTTGCGCAGGACCGGCAGGACCTCTTCGCCGAACAAATCCAGCTGCTCCAGCACGGTCTTCAGCGGCAGGCCGGCGTGGTCGATCAGGAAGAGCTGGCGCTGGTAGTCGCCGAAGTACTCCCGGAACGTCAGGGTCTTCTCGATGACTTCCTGCGGGCTGCCGACGGTCAGCGGGGTCTGCGAGGTGAAGTCCTCGAGCGACGGGCCGTGGCCGTAGACAGGTGCGTTGTCGAAGTACGGACGGAACTCCTTGACGGCGTCCTGCGAGTTCTTGCGCATGAAGAACTGGCCGCCCAGGCCCACGATCGCCTGGTCTGCCTTGCCGTGGCCGTAGTGCTCGTAGCGCTCGCGGTAGAGTCCGATCAGCTGCTGGTAGTGCTCCTTGGGCCAGAAAATGTTGTTGGCAAAGAAGCCGTCACCGTAGTACGCAGCCACTTCGGCGATCTGCGGGGTGCGGATGGAGCCGTGCCACACGAAGGGGGCGACGCCGTCGAGCGGGCGCGGGGTGGACGTGAAGTTCTGCAGCGGGGTGCGGTGCTTGCCGGACCAGTTGACGGTGTCCTCGTCCCAGAGGCGGCGCAGCAGGGAGTAGTTCTCGATCGCCAGTTCGATCCCGTCCTGGATGTTCTTGCCAAACCAGGGGTAGACGGGGGCGGTGTTGCCCCGGCCCAGGACCAGGTCCACGCGGCCATCGGCCAGGTGCTGGAGCATGGCGAAGTCCTCGGCGATCTTCACCGGGTCATTCGTGGTGATCAGCGTGGTGGCCGTGGACAGAATGATGCGCTCTGTCTGGGCTGCGATATAGGCCAACGTGGTGGTGGGCGAGGAGGAGAAGAAGGGTCGGTTGTGGTGCTCGCCGATCGCGTAGACATCCATGCCGATTTCCTCGACTTTTTTGGCGATCGCCACCGACGCCTTGATGCGTTCGTGCTCAGTGGGCGTGCGGCCCGTGGTGGGGTCGGTGGTGATGTCGCTGACGCTGAATACGCCGATCTGCATGATGTGCCTTTCCGTGGCCGGAGACTTCCGGCAGCTGTCTTAACTATAGCCGATATACATGCATTTGCATCTATCGACCCGTATAACGCCCGTCGCGTTGGAGTATTCCCCAGCCTGTGCGGGGGCGGGCCGGAGGCCACCACAATGAGGGACGGGAGCCGTTGCCACCCGGGCAAAGTCTTCCTTTGGAACGGTCTGGGCTTTATCTTCGTGTATGGAGGATGTCCACATGATGAAAAGGCCCGGAACGGCTGCGGCCGCAGCCATCTTGCTCGCAATCAGTCTTGTGCTCTCTGGCTGCACTGCCTCGAGGCTGAATCCTGCCGGTGGTGTGGATCCGAGGGCGTTGCTGGCGGAGTTCAGCGGCCGGGGCATGGTGGACCATCTGGAGGCGCTGCAGCGGATCGCCGATGACAACGGTGGCAACCGGGCTGCGGGAACGAAGGGGTATGAGGAATCGGGCCGGTACGTTGAGAAGCAGCTGCGGGCCGCCGGGTACAACCCGGTCCGGCAGACGTTCACTTACCGGGGCGACGGCAGGAACAGCAAGCAGGTGGAGAGCTTCAACATCCTTGCCGAGACCGGCGGCAGCGCCGATCACACCGTTGTGGTGGGCGGGCATCTGGAC
>DATIUQ010000095.1:0-11884 GCA_035466775.1 Arthrobacter sp. | reverse complement strand
GCAACAGAGCAGTCAGGAGCCTAGGCCATGGAATCCAACAGCCTGCCGGGCGCGCCGCCCCGTCCCGAAGCGGTCCGCCACGAATACCGGCCTCCCGCCGTCGGGCATCCCGCCGGCGTCGAGAGCAGGGGGTGGACGCGCAACGAACTGGCCGCGAGGGTGGCGAGGGAGCTGCACAACGGGCAATACGTCAACCTCGGCATCGGCATGCCCACGCTGATTCCCAACTACATCCCCGCCGGCGTCGAGGTGGTGCTGCACTCCGAGAATGGCATCCTCGGCGTCGGGCCCTATCCGGCGGAAGACGCGGTGGATCCGGACCTGATCAATGCCGGCAAGGAAACCGTCACGGTCAACAAGGGCGCCGCGTTCTTCGACTCCGCCGCCTCCTTCGGGATGATCCGCGGGGGCCACGTGGATGTCGCCGTGCTCGGCGCGATGGAAGTGGCCCGGAACGGCGACCTGGCAAACTGGATGATCCCGGGCAAGATGGTCAAAGGCATGGGCGGCGCCATGGACCTGGTGTTCGGCGCCAAAAAAGTGATTGTGATGATGGAGCACGTGGACCGGAACGGCCGGCCCAAGATCGTGGAGCAGTGCACACTGCCCCTGACCGGAAAAGGCTGCGTGGACCGCATCATCACGGACCTGGCGGTGATCGACGTCGTGACGGAAGGTGGACAATCCCGGCTGGTGCTGCGCGAACTTGCCCCCAACGTGACGGCCGAGGACGTGGCCGCGGCAACCGGCGCCGAGCTTTTCGAGGAAGACCAGGAACTGACGGTATGACAACGAATTCCCAGCACGCGGCGGAACCCCGCGCCATCGAGCCCCGCGTCATCGAACAGCGCGGACTCTACTTCGACGAGCTCGAGGAGGACGTGGTCTACGCGCACCGGCCCGGCCGGACCGTCACCGAGGCGGACAACGTCCTCTTCACCACCATGACCATGAACACCCAGGCCCTGCACCTTGATGCCGCCTGGAGCGCCGAGCAGCCGTTCGGCCAGCGCCTGATGAATTCCATGTTCACCCTGGCCACGGTGGTGGGGCAGTCCGTGCCGCAGCTGACCCAGGGCACCATCATCGCGCAGCTGGGGCTGACCGACGTGTCCTTCCCGCACCCGATGTACCACGGCGACACCCTGTACACGGAGACGGTGGTGACCGGGAAGCGGCTGTCCTCCTCCCGCCCCGGCCAGGGGATTGTGACCATGAAGCACACCGGCCGGAACCAGCACGGCGACGTCGTGGCGCTCGCCACCCGCAGCTGCCTGATGTGGACACGGGATGCGCATTCCGAGGCCCAGAACGCGCACAAAAGGGCAGAATAGAGCCATGAGTTTCCTGATGGGCCCCGCCCTGCTTTTCTGCCCAGCCGACCGCCCCGAGCGCTACCAAAAAGCAGCCGAGCGCTCCGACGCCGTAATCGTGGACCTCGAGGACGCCGTCGCGCCGGCGGACAAGCAGCGGGCCCGCGGCGCGATCCTCGCCCAGCTCGGCGCCACCGGGGACGTCCCCGAGCTGGACCCGAGCCGCACGATCATCCGGGTCAACCCTGCCGGCACGGACGAGTTCGAGAAGGACCTGCACTGCCTCAAGCACACCCCATACCGGCACATCATGCTCGCCAAGGCCGAGAGTGCCGCCCAACTCAAGGAGCTTGAGGGCTACAGCGTGATAGCGCTTTGCGAGACGGCGCTGGGGGTGGTCAATGCCGCCGCCATCGCTGCCGAACCGAACGTGGTCGGGCTGATGTGGGGCGCCGAGGACCTGCTCGCCTCGCTCGGCGGTACTTCCAGCCGGACGGACGACGGCGCCTACCGCGCGGTCGCGCTGCACGCGCGCTCCACCGTGCTGCTGGCCGCCCGGGCGTTCGGCAAGGACGCCGTCGACTCGGTCTACGTCAACATCCCGGACCTTGAAGGCCTCGCCGTCGAAGCCCGCGACGCCGTCGCCTCAGGCTTCGGCTCGAAGGCCTGCATCCACCCGAACCAGGTGGCCGTGGTCCGCGGGGCCTACGCGCCGTCCGAGGCCGAGGTCGCTGCGGCCGCCGAACTGCTGGCCGCTGCCGCCGAGGCAGGCTCGGGTGTGTTCCAGTTCAACGGCAAGATGATCGACGGGCCCATCCTCAAGCACGCCGAATCCACGCTCCGCCGCGCGGGCCGCTAGCTTCCGGACCACGGCTCCCGCCTGCTGGCCGGGCGGGTGGCTTGCGCCCGGGCTCCGCGGTGTGGTGCTTCGTCGATTCGCCACGAATGGCCGCTTTGGAAGGTCATTTAGCGACCATTTGCGTCAGATGGGTGACCACTTGCATCGAGATCGGGTCCCCGGGGGTTCCCAGGAGACGATTTGGCGTGCCCCGTGCCCCGTGCCCCGTGCCACGTGCAGCCCTCCGCGTCAGGTGGACATGCTCAGCGTCGTCCACCGTTGACTGGGCATGCTCGGCGTTGTCCACCGAAGACCGGGCATGCTCAGCGCTTCCACAAGTACCGGTTCTCCGGCCGTCCCGCAGCGCCGTAGCGGGGCGTGAGCCGGGCGAAGCCGTGGATGACCAGGTACTCGAGGTAGCGTCTGGCGCTGACCCGCGACAGCCCGAGCTGAAGCGCCATCCCGGCCGCCGAGACGTCCTCCGTGCTCGACTTTAGTGCCTCGACGACGGCGTCCAGCGTTGGCCGGGAGAGACCCTTCGGCAGCCTCGCCATCGGCTCGGCCAACACCTCGCCCGCCGGTCCCGCCGCCGTGTCCGCGGCTGTGGCCCGGCGGGTCGGCGCGACGAGGCGGTCGATGCTGTCCTGGTCCAGCGGACCGGCAGCCCCGCCCGCGGCAATTTCCCGGCGAAGGAGCAGGTACTCGTCGAGCCGTTCGTTGAGGGCCTGGGACGTGAAGGGTTTCACCAGATAGTGCAGCACGCCGCCGGCCATGGCGCCCCGGACCGTTTCCAGTTCCCGCGACGCGGTGATGACCAGGACGTCCAGGGCCTGCTGGCGGCTGCGGAGTTGCTGGAGCACGTCGAGGCCGGACATGTCCGGGAGGTGGATGTCCAGCAGGACCAGTTCCGGCTGCAGTTCCGCCGCGAGGTCGAGGCCCTGCTGTCCGGTGTGGGCCATGCTGACGACGTCAAAGCCGCCGCGGGCCAGCAGGAACCCATGGTGGATCCCGGCGACTGCCACGTCATCGTCAATGATGAGGGTGCGAATGGGGCTCATTGTTGTTGTAGTTCCGCCTCTTTTGTCCTGAGTACCACCGTAAAGCAGGCTCCGCCCAGCGCGGATTGCGACACCGACGCTCCGCCGCCCCGGCGCCGGGCCACCCGCTGGACCAGCGCCAGCCCAAAGCCGCGGCTGTTGATCCCCTCGGCCGGTTTGGTCGTGACGCCGGCCTCGAAGACGGCCGTCCGCTCCGGCTCCGGCACGCCGGGGCCGTCGTCCTCGACGGTGATGATGCGGTCGCCGTCGGGAGACTCTTCCAGCCCGACGGCGACGGTGCTGTCGTAGCCGGCGGCGTCCACGGCGTTGTCGATCAGGTTCCCCAGGACCGTGATGACGTCGCCGGTCCCGTCCGGGGTGCACACCGAATCCGGGCTGACCAGGATTTCAATGCCGCGCTCGGCGCAGACCGTGGACTTGGCAATCAGCAGCGCCCGGACGTCGTGATCGGTGATTCCTGCGGCCAGCGGGCGGCTGACAAACGCGGCGTCGCTGTGGCTTCGGCCCAGGTACTGCACGGCCTTGTCCTGCTCGCCCAACTCCAGAAGTCCCGAGATGACGTGCAGTTTGTTGGCGAATTCGTGGGCCTGAGCCCGGAGCGCCTGCGTCACGTCCAGGGCGCCGTCGCGGTCGCGGAGGATCGTGTGGAGTTCGGTGCGGTCGCGCAGAATAAGGACCTTGCCCACTTCCCGGCCGTCCACCGTGGCGGCGTTGACCTTGCCCAGCAGGATCCGTTCGCCGGAGAGCACCAGTTCTTCGGTGGCCGACCCGGCCGTGAGCATCCGGCGGATCCCGGGTTCCAGGCATTCGCTGGCGGGTTTTCCGGTGATCTCCTCGCCCAGGCCCAGCAGCCGGCGGGCTTCGTCGTTGACCAGCGCCACTTTCCCGTCGGCGTCGACGGCGACTAGCCCCTCGCCGAGGCCGTGGAGCATCGCGTCGCGGGTCTCGAGCAGGGCCGCGATGTCCTCCGGCTCCAGCTTGTAGATCCGCCGCCACACCAGCTTGGAGATGTACATCGCCCCCAGCGACCCGAGCAGCGCCGCCCCGAGGAGCCAGCCGAACAGCTGCGGCAGATCCTCGTAAAGGTCCTCGGCCAGGGTGCTTTCCAGCACGCCCACGGAGGCTGAACCGATCACCGTGCCGGTTCCGTCGAAGATGGGAACCTTGACCCGCCACGATTCCCCCAGGGTTCCTGTCTGGGTGCCGACGTAGATCTCGCCGGAGAGCGGGACGGACGGATCGGTGGAAACGGGCCTGCCGATTTCCGCGGGGTTCGGGTGGGACTGCCGGACCCCGTTCCGGTCCGTGACCACGACGTAGGTGACGTTTGAGGCCTGCCGGATGACCTCGGCGATGGGCTGGATGATCTGCGCCGGCTGCGGCGTCCCGAAGGCGTCCACCACCGAGGGCAGCCGGGCCACACTTTCGGCGACGCCGATCAGCCTGCCCTTGTAGGCGTCCCTGAGCTGCTGTTCCTGCATCCGGATGGTCACGGCCCCCACCGCCGTCAGGACGGCCAGCACGATGGCGAGCTGCAGCGCCACCAGCTGGAAGCGTAAGGGAATCCTGTGAACCATGTCACAAGTTTCCCATCCGGCGGCGGCACCCACGGCCCAAATCCGGGCTCCGCGCCGTGACCAATATGACCACTACTACCTCTATGGCCAAATTCTGGTCCCCGCGCCGCGCCGCTCCTAGTCTCTGGGAAGTGATTCCGATGACGTGCGTCACATTTCAACAAGGAGAAACCATGACCTCCCCTTCCAATTCCAACCGGTCCAATTCCAGCCGGTCCAGCTTCACCCGCCGGGCCGCGCTCGCAGCCGGGGCGGCCGGCGTCGTCCTCGCCATGTCGGCCTGTGCGGGCGGTGCCAGCGGCGCGGCGGCCGGCCAGAGCGGCGCGGCAGCCGACCCCATCAAGAAGCTCAGCATCATTGTTCCGGCCAACCCGGGCGGCGGCTGGGACCAGACGGGCCGTGCGATGCAGCAGGACCTGCAGTCCAACAAACTCGTCACCTCCGCCCAGGTCAGCAACATCGGTGGAGGCGGCGGCACGAACGGCCTGGCCAAGCTCGCCACCGAAAAGGATGCCAACACCCTTATGGTGATGGGCTACGTCATGGTGGGTGCCGTGGAAACCAACGCCGCCAAGACCCGGCTCGAAGACACCACCCCGATTGCGCGCCTGACCGAAGAGCCCCTGGTCCTGGTGGTCCCGGCGTCGTCGAAGTACCAGTCCGTGAAGGACCTCGTGGACGACATCAAGGCCAACGGCAAGGGCGTGGCGATCACCGGCGGCTCGGCCGGCGGAGCGGACCACATCCTGGCCGGCCAGATCCTCAAGTCCCAGGGCATCGAATCCGACAAGCTCAACTACATCGGCTATTCCGGTGGCGGCGAATCGATCGCGGCCCTGCTCGGCAACAAGGTCCAGGCCGGCATCTCCGGTGTGGGGGAGTACGCCGAGCAGGTCAAGGCCGGCAAGGTCCGGGCGCTCGCCGTCTCCGGCACGTCCGAGGTTCCGGCCCTGCCGGGAGTCAAGCCGCTGAAGGACCAGGGCATCGACGTCGTCCTGACCAACTGGCGCGGTGTCGTGGCGCCGGGGTCCATCGACGACGCGCAGAAGGCGAAGCTGACTGAGGTTGTCACCAAGCTGCACGGCACGGAAGCCTGGAAGGCCACCCTGGCCAAGAACAACTGGGACGACGCTTTCCTCGCCGGCGACGAGTTCAAGACCTTCCTCACCGGGGACATCGCCAAGGTCAAGACCACGCTCACTGAGATCGGCCTGGTCAAGTAACAATGTCCGTCCAAGTCAGCACGCCCGCGAAGCGGCCCACGGGGGAGATCCTCTTCGCCCTGGTGTTCGTGAGCGTGGGCGCGGCGGGCCTCCTGACGGCGGGGTCGATTCCGATCCCGCCGTCGGAGACCGGCATCGGCCCGCGGGCCTTCCCCTACATCGTGTGCACCATGCTGGTGCTCGTCGGCACGGGCATCGTCGCCCAGGTGCTCCGCGGCAAGGTGGGCCAGGCCGAGGAAAGCGAGGACCTCGATGTCACGGCCAAGACCGACTGGGTGGCCCTCGCGAAGCTCGTGGGCTTCGTGGTGCTCCACATCTTCCTGATCGAACCGGCCGGCTGGCCCGTTGCCGCGGCCGTGCTGTTCAGCGGGGCGGCGTGGACGCTTGAGGCCAAGCCGCTCTGGAAAGCGGTCATCATTTCCGTGGTGCTGGCGCTCGTGCTGCAGTACGTCTTCGGCGGGCTGCTGGGCGTTTCCCTGCCGCCGGGCCCGCTGCTTGAGGGGGTGCCGTTCTTCCATGGATAGCTTCATGATGCTCCTGGAGGGCTTCTCGACGGCGCTGCAGCCGGTCTACCTGCTGTACGCCCTGGGCGGCGTCTTCGTCGGCACCGCCGTCGGTGTGCTGCCCGGCATTGGTCCCGCGATGACCGTCGCGCTGCTGATGCCCATCACCTACGCGCTGGATCCCGCGGCCGCCCTGATCGTGTTCGCCGGCATCTACTACGGCGGCATGTACGGCGGCTCCACCACCTCCATCCTGCTCAACACCCCGGGCGAGTCGTCCTCGATCGTCACGGCGCTCGAGGGCAACAAGATGGCCAAGGCCGGCCGGGGCGCGGCAGCACTGGCGACGGCGGCGATCGGCTCGTTCGTCGCCGGCACCATCGCAACGGTGCTGCTGTCCTTCCTGGCGCCCGTCGTCGCGGAACTGGCCGTGGGCCTGGGGCCGGTGGACTACGTGGCGCTCATGGTGGTGGCCTTCCTTACCGTCGGTGCCCTGCTGGGAGCCTCCGTGCTGCGCGGCCTCGCGTCACTGGGCCTGGGGCTGTTCATCGGGATGATCGGCATCGACGACAGCACAGCGCAGCAGCGGTTCACCTTCGACAACCCCACGCTGGTGGACGGCATCGACATGGTGCTGGTGGCTGTGGGCCTCTTCGCCCTCGGTGAGGCGCTGTACGTGGCCTCCAAGTTGCGGCACGGGCCGGTCGAGGTCATCCCGGTCAGCAAGGGCAAGAACGGCTGGCTCTCCAAGGAGGACTGGAAACGGTCCTGGAAGCCCTGGTTGCGAGGCACCTTCATCGGGTTCCCCATCGGTACGGTCCCGGCAGGCGGCGCGGACGTCTCCACCTTCCTGTCCTACGCCGCGGAACGGAAACTGGCCAAGGGCGCGAACAAGGCACAGTTCGGCAAGGGCGCCATCGAGGGCGTGGCCGGTCCGGAAGCGGCGAACAACGCCGCTGCCGCCGGCGTCCTGGTCCCGCTGCTGACGCTCGGAATTCCGACGACGGCGACCGCGGCCATGATGCTCACCGCGTTCCAGCGCTACCAGATCCAGCCCGGGCCGCTCCTGTTCGAAAACCAGGGGGCACTCGTGTGGACCCTGATCGCTTCGCTGTACGTCGGCAACCTGATGCTGCTGGTGCTGAACCTGCCGCTGGTCGGACTCTGGGTGAAGATCCTGCAGATCCCGCGACCCTACCTGTACGCGGGCATCCTGGTCTTCGCTGCCCTGGGCGCCTTCTCGGTGAACTTCGCGGCGGCCGACGTCGGCATCCTGCTGGTGGTGGGCATCCTGGGCTACTTCATGCGCCGCTACGGCTATCCCGTGGCGCCCATGGTGGTGGCGATGATCCTCGGGCCGATGTTCGAAGTGCAGCTGCGGCGCTCGCTGCAGCTGTCCCAGAACGATCCCGCGGCGCTGTTCTCCTCGCCGTTTGCGGTGGTCGTGTACGTCTCCATGGCCCTGATCTTCGTCGGCTCCTGGTGGCTCCGCCGCCGGCAGGCGGCCCTGGAGGCCGCACCGGTGAAGGACGAGTTGTCCGTTTAGGCGGGAGGCACTCCTGGTTCGCCACAGATGGCCGGAATGGTGACTACCATTCCGGCCATCTGTGTCCAACGGCCCGTGTCCGGCCATCTGTGTACGGCGCTCAGTCCTCCGGCGGCAGGGACAGCGGCGGGATGGACTCGTACAGCGGGATCCGGACCCAGCGCTGGCCTGTGGCACGGAATTCCTTCCGCGTCGCGAAGCGGTACAGGTAGCTGCGGGCCCGCACCCAGCGGGGCCGGGCGCCGTCGAACGGGTCATGCCGCAACAGGCGCAGGGTGGGGCGGTCGGCCTCCAGCAGCCTGGCCAGGAAGGCGTAGAACCACTCCTCGTGCACCGTGCGCAAAGGCAGGAACCACATCAGCCAGTCGAGGCGAAGGTGGTACGGCGCCCACTGGCGCGGGAGGCGGCGGACGTCGCCGGGCTTCCCGCGGAAGCCGTACTCCCGCCAGTCCGCCGTGTCGTCGGGGTCGGCGTCGAGCGTTCCTTCCACCGCGATTTCGATCCGCTGCTTCGTGACTGTGCCGAAAGCGCCGTAGGTGTTGCCCAGCTGCCAGCGGTTGAAGGCGGCGTTCATCAGCTGGTAGTGGGAGAACAGGTTCTGGGCCGGGCGGTAGCTGAGCACCACCAGCAGCACTGTGGCGACCAGAACCACCACCAGCCACGCGGCCGGCGCCTGGGTGCCGGCCGCCGCAACGCCCGGCGCCGCGTCCGCCCCGCCGGCCGCCGAGTGCCAGTCGAGCGGGATCGCCGGGATCACGGCATGCGCCACCGGGTCGCTGACCGCGGCGAAGGCGAGCAGGATCGCCATCCAGTTGAGCCAGGCGAAGTTCCCGCTCGCCACCAGCCAGAGCTGGGTGAAAACAATGATCCCCGCGGCCACGCTCGCCAGCGGCTGCGGGGCAAAGAGGAAGAACGGCACCACCAGCTGGGCGAAATGGTTGCCGAGTACCTCCAACCGGTGCCACGCCTTGGGCAGCAGATGCGCCTGCCGGCTGAGCGGGCCCGGCATCGGCTGGGTCTCGTGGTGGTAGTACAGGGCCGTCAGGTCACGCCACTCCCGGCCGCCACGGATCTTGATCATGCCGGCGCCAAACTCGAGGCGGAACACCAGCCAGGCCAGCAGGATCAGGATGGTCCGCGGCGGGGGAGTCTGGTCGGAACCGAGGAAGGCCACAATAAACCCGGCCTCCAGCAACAGCATCTCCCAGCCGAAGCCATAGAACGTCTGCCCCACATTGACGATCGACATGTACAGCAGCCACAGCGCCAGGAACGCGAGCATCGGAACCCACGGCGGGCCCAGCTGAGGCAGGCCCAGGACAATCGTGGCGGCGATCGCCATCCCGGCCCAACAGACGGAGCGCAGCAGACGGTCCGAGTAGCGCCAGCTGAACAGCGTGGGCCTGCGCAGCCGCCGGGAACGTGCCAGGTAATCCGGGACCGGCAACAGGCCGCGCTCGCCGAGGAGGGCCGGAAACTGGTTGAACGAGGACAGGAAGGCCACAAAATAGATGGCGGCGATGCCGCGCTGCAGCACCTGCCGGGCGAACTCGTACTCCGGCGCGTCCAACCAGGCCGTCCACTCCACGATCCCCACGTTACGCCTGCGGTCCGCGGCGTCAACGGCGGGCGCCGAGTTGGCATTTCACGGCAGTCCCGCGCGCGAACACCGCCGTGACATGCCAACTCGATGGGGGACCCGAGCACCGAACGCTGTGCGGGATACTTGAATCATGCAGCCGCGCAAGATCGTCCTCCTCGGGTCCACCGGTTCCATCGGCACGCAGGCGATTGACGTCGTCGACGGCGCCCCGCACCTTTTCGAGGTCGTCGCGCTCAGCGCGGGCGGCGGCAACCTCGAACTCCTGGCCCGGCAGGCCGTCCACACCAGGGCCCGGGCCATCGGCACCGCGTCCGGAGACGCGAAGGCCCTCCAGGCACTGATCGACGACGCCGCACGCGCGGCCGGCGTGACAGGCTACCGTCCCGAGATCATCACCGGACCGGATGCCTCCACCCGGATCGCGGAAATCGAGGCGGACGTGGTGCTCAACGGCATCACCGGCTCGATCGGCCTGGCGCCCACCCTGGCCGCGCTCAAGTCCGGGGCAACCCTGGCCCTGGCCAACAAGGAATCCCTGATTGTCGGCGGCGCCCTGGTCAAGGCCGCGGCCCGCGAGGGCCAGATCGTCCCGGTCGACTCCGAACATTCCGCCATCGCCCAGTGCCTGCGCTCCGGCTCGGCCGCAGAGGTGGACCGGCTGATCCTCACTGCGTCCGGCGGCCCTTTCCGCGGCAAGACCCGGGAGCAGCTGCACGATGTGTCCCCGCAGGACGCCCTGGCCCACCCCACCTGGGACATGGGCCTAATGGTCACCACCAACTCCGCCAGCCTGGTCAACAAGGGACTGGAAGTGATCGAGGCGCACCTGCTCTTCGACATCCCGCTGGAGAAGATCGACGTCGTGGTCCACCCGCAGTCGGTGGTCCATTCGATGGTCCAGTTCATCGACGGCTCCACCATCGCCCAGGCCTCCCCGCCGGACATGCGCCTGCCCATCGCCCTGGGCCTCGGCTGGCCGGACCGCGTTCCCGGCTCGGCCCGGCCCTGCGACTGGACCCAGGCCACCAGCTGGACATTCGAGCCGCTGGACACCGGGGCGTTTCCCGCCGTCGGGCTGGCGAAGGATGCCGCCCGGCAGGGGAGCACCTACCCGGCGGTCTTCAACGCCGCGAACGAGGAAGCCGTGATGGCCTTCCACGAACGGCGGATCCGGTTCACCGACATCGTCGATACCATCGAAGCGGTGCTCAGCGAACACACAGGATCCTCCGGGCTGACAGTGGAGTCCGTGCTGGATGCTGAAAGATGGGCACGTGCCCGCACCCACGAACGTTTAGCCGTCAGAAGCGTCTAGGAAGCAGCAGATTCAAGCATGAGCCCCGTCCTCCTCTTTATCCTCGGTGTCGTCTTTGTGGCGATCGGCATCGCCGTGTCCATCGCCCTCCACGAGGTGGGCCACCTGCTGCCCGCCAAGCTTTTCAAGGTCCGCGTCACCAAGTACATGATCGGCTTCGGGCCCACGCTCTGGTCCCGGAAGAAGGGCGAGACCGAATACGGTTTCAAGGCCATCCCGCTGGGCGGCTTCGTCTCCATGATCGGCATGTACCCGCCGAACAAGGAGGACGGCACCGTCCGGACCTCCAGTACCGGCATGTTCCAGTCCCTGGCCTCGGACGCCCGCTCTGTGGCACACGAGGAAGTCGGCCCCGCCGACGCTGACCGCGTGTTCTACAAGCTGCCGGTCTGGAAGAAGATCGTGGTGATGCTCGGCGGCCCGGCCATGAACATGCTGATCGGACTGGCGCTGACGGCTGTGCTGCTGATGGGCTTCGGCATTGCCACCCAGACCACCACCATCGCCGACGTCTCCAAATGCCAGGTCAAGGCCGGCGAAACCGTGGACCCGGACTCCGCCGACTGCAAGCTCACGCCCGCCGCCACCGCGGGTCTGTTGCCCAACGACGTCATCACCTCCTTCGACGGCAAGGCCGTCACCAGCTGGGATGAGCTCACCGGCTGGATCCGCGCCTCCGCGGACAAGCAGGTCAGCATCACGGTGGAGCGCGACGGCGTCCCGGTCACCACCACCGTCACCCCGGTCCTCTCCGCGCGTCCCGTGATGGGCGACGACGGCAGGCAGGCCAAGAGTGCCGACGGCACCCTCCAGTACCGGGACGTCGGCTTCCTCGGCATCGGTGCGCAGACCGCTCTCGTGCCGCAGCCGGCGTCGACGGTCCTGCCGATGGCGGGCGAGAACATCAA
>DATIUQ010000094.1:0-2079 GCA_035466775.1 Arthrobacter sp. | reverse complement strand
AGCCATTCGAGTTCGAGGGCTTCGCGTTCGACGGCGAGGTCCTTGAGCTGCTTGTTGAGCCCGGCGAGCTGGCCGACGGCGGAGGGGTCGGCGGCCGCGGCGGTCATCTGGGCGTGGATCTTGTCTTCCTGCTGCTTGAGCTTGCCCAGCTGGCGGTCGATCCGGTTCTTGGCCTTGCGGGCGTCCCGCTTTTCGGCTTCCGAAGGTCCGGCGGCAGCGGGGGCGGAACTGCCGCTCGCCGCGGTGACAGGGTTGCCGCCGCCGGTGATCGTGGACCCGGCCATCGCCGCTTCGCGCAGTTCCAGGTACTGGTCCACGCCGCGCGGCAGGGCACGGATCTTGCCGTCGCCCAGGAGCGCCATCTGGTGGTCCGTGACGCGTTCGAGCAGGTAGCGGTCGTGGCTGACGACCACGAGCGTGCCGGGCCAGCCGTCGAGCACGTCCTCGACGGCGGCCAGGGTGTCGGTGTCGAGGTCGTTGGTGGGCTCGTCGAGCATCAGCACGTTGGGCTCCCCCACGAGCAGGCGCAGGAGCTGGAGGCGCCGGCGTTCGCCACCGGAGAGGTCCTTGACCGGGGTCCACTGCTTCTCGTTGGTGAAGCCGAGCTGCTCCACGAGCTGGCCGGCGGTGAACTCCTTGCCGCCGACGTTGAAGGAGCGCTTTTCGCGTTCGATCACTTCGATCACGCGCAGGTCCGAGACGTCGTCGAGCTCCTTGACCTCCTGGGAAAGGACCGCGGTGACCACCGTCTTGCCGCGCTTCACCTTCCCGGAACTGGGCTGGATTTCGCCGTTGAGGAGCTTCAGCAGGGTGGTTTTGCCGGCGCCGTTGACGCCCACGAGCCCCAGCCGTTCGCCGGGCGCAAGCCGCAGGGTGATGTTGTCGAAGAGCTTCTGCCCGGGGTCGCCGCCGAGGAAGTCGAGGGAGACGTTTTCGAGGTCCAACACGTCCTTGCCGAGCCGGGCGGTGGCCATCTTGCTCAGTGCGGTCGAGTCGCGCGGCTCGGGGACATCGGCGATCAGGGCGTTGGCCGCCTCGATCCGGAACTTGGGTTTGGCCGTGCGGGCCGGGGCGCCGCGGCGCAGCCACGCGAGTTCCTTTTTCACGAGCTGCTGGCGCTTGCCCTCCGTGACGGAAGCGGCGCGGTCACGCTCGGCGCGGGCCAGGACATATGCGGCGTAGCCGCCGTCGAACGGGTCCATGATGCCGTCGTGGATTTCCCAGGTCTTGTTGCAGACTTCATCGAGGAACCAGCGGTCGTGGGTGACCACGAGGAATGCGCCCTGGTTGGGCCGCCAGCGCGTCTTCAGGTGCCGGGACAGCCAGGCGACGCCTTCGACGTCGAGGTGGTTGGTGGGCTCGTCGAGCATGATGACGTCGTGGTCCTCGATCAGCAGCTTGGCCAGCGCCACCCGTCGCTTCTGCCCGCCGGAGAGCGCATGCACGTTCGCGTGCCAGTCGACGTCGGACACCAGGCCGCCCATGACCTCGCGGATCTGGGGGTTGCGGGCCCATTCGTAGTCGGCCTGGTCCCCGACGATCGCGGCACCGACGGTGAGGTCGCCGTCGAGCACATCGCTCTGGTCCAGATAGCCGATGTTGACCTCGCTGCGCTTCGTCACCCGGCCGGAGTCCGGGGTGGAGCGCATCGCCAGCAGCCGCATGAGGGTCGACTTGCCGTCGCCGTTGCGGCCCACCATGCCGATCCGGTCGCCCTCTTCAAGGCCGAGGGTGATGCCATCGAGGACGGTACGGGTTGCATACGAGACCGTGAGGTTCTCGCCGCCGAGGAGGTGTGCCACTGGAACTGCTTTCCTAGAAAAATATGGTGAAGCAACAAAAAGGGTCAGGCGAATGTTGCCGAAGCTATTAAAGGAGCGTATCGGAGATGATGCGTGCCCCGTGAACCGGGCCGTGGACTGCCATGGCATCGAGGCCGTGGTGCCGGAGATCCTCGGCGAGGCCCTCGGCCGCGGCCGGGCTGTGGGCCAGGAGCGCGACGGTGGGCCCGGAGCCGGAGACGAGGCCGGCGATCGCCCCGCAGGATTCACCGAGGCCCAGGGTGTCCCGGAGCCCCGG
>DATIUQ010000093.1:0-1559 GCA_035466775.1 Arthrobacter sp. | reverse complement strand
GGCGCTGCATGCCCCGCCGGTTCTGACGCGGCTCCGGGCCGGGCAGGGGAAATGGCGGGGCCGCTGAAGGCGGTGAACGCGTTGTGCAGCACCAGCTGCCCGCCGCCGAGCAGCCCGGCCGTGGCCGGGAAGGTGAGCTTCCGCCGGGTGGCGGTGGTGGAAGCGAGCGCGGTCAGGGCCAGCAGGGCCAGCAGGATGCCGGGGGAGGGGAGCCGGCCGCCGGCCAGCATGTGCGCCCCGGCGGCGAGGGAGAGGACCGTGAGCGCCGCCATGGCCGAGCGCAGGGCGTGGAATGGGGCTCTGGCGGCTGTCCGCACGGAACTCTCCCTTCCGGCTGCGGCCGTCGTTGCTTCCGCGGCCGTACTGCCTGCGGGCTGTCCTTCGATTCTACCGGCGAGTTCTACCGGGCTGCGAAAAGCGTCCCGGAAGGCGTCAGTCCGTTTCGGGGCCCCAGCAGTAGTGGCAGTCCTCCGCGCACAGTTCGTCCACTGACAACCCCTCAACCGGGCCGCCGGTTCGTCTGTTGGTCCAAAGTCCGGGGGCGCCGTTGGCCCGGTCCTGCTGCAAAGTCACGATGTGTCCTGAACGTCATTGGTGCGGAACGCTGATGGATTCAGCTTCCCCTGTGGCGAAGCAGCTCCTCAATGGAGCAACTGACGGCAACAACAGTTCCGCCTTGTGCAGCCGTCCAACGAACCGAAGGGGCCAAACGGGCCGATAAATTAAATAGAGATACCCCGGTCCGGGGACCGGGGTATCTCTATTTACATGAGGTCAGATCACCGCGTCAGTTCACGGGGGCGGCGACAGCCGCGCCGGCGAGGCGCAGCCAGGTGTCCACCACGGTGTCGGGGTTCAGCGACACGGAGTCGATGCCTTCCTCGACCAGCCACTCGGCGAAGTCCGCGTGGTCGCTCGGCCCCTGGCCGCAGATGCCCACGTACTTGCCGCGTGCCTTGCAGGCCTTGATGGCCATGCTCAGGAGCTTCTTGACGGCAAGGTTGCGCTCGTCGAAGCTTCCGGCGACGATGGCGGAGTCCCGGTCCAGGCCCAGGGTCAGCTGGGTCATGTCGTTGGAGCCGATGGAGAATCCGTCGAAGTAGTCCAGGAACTCGTCGGCCAGCAGTGCGTTGGACGGGAGCTCGCACATCATGATGACCTCGAGGCCGTTTTCGCCGCGGCGCAGGCCGTTCTCGGCGAGCAGGTCGATGACGCCGCTGGCCTCGTCCACCGTGCGCACGAAGGGGATCATCAGCTTGACGTTGGTCAGGCCCATTTCGTTGCGGACGAAGGACAGGGCCTCGCACTCCAGGTCGAAGCAGTCCCGGAAGGACGGCTCGAGGTACCGGGAGGCACCGCGGAAGCCGATCATCGGGTTCTCTTCATGCGGCTCGTAGGCCGGTCCGCCGAGGAGGTTGGCGTACTCGTTGGACTTGAAGTCGGACATCCGCACAATCACCGGCTCCGGCGCGAACGCCGCGGCGATGGTCGCCACGCCTTCGGCCAGGCGCTTGATGTAGTAGTCGCGCGGGCTGTCGTAGGCGGCGATCCGGTCCCGG
>DATIUQ010000092.1:0-8825 GCA_035466775.1 Arthrobacter sp. | reverse complement strand
CTACTCGGACAGCAAGCTTTACCTCACGGCCCTGGCGGCCGCCGTCGCCCGTTTATGGCCGGACGTCCTCAGCAACGCCGTGGACCCCGGCTGGGTGCCCACCCGGATGGGCGGCGCCGGCGCCCCGGACGATCTCCGGCTGGGCCACCTGACGCAGGAGTGGCTGGCCACCAGCGAGGACCCTGCGGCGCTCACCAGTGGAGGCTACTGGTTCCACCAGCACCGGCAGGAACCGCACCCGGCCGTCCACGACGAGGCGTTCCAGAACAAACTCCTTGACCACCTGGCCCGGATCACCGGCGAGCGCCTGGCCTGACCCAAAGCCCGCCGGGGATCACATCACCGCAGTGGCGTTCGCGGGTGATCCGGTTCCGCCGGTGATGTTCAGCGGCTTGACGGTGATGAAGGCGTCCCACTGGCCGGCAGCCCGCATGTGCCGGGTCAGCGGACCCAGCCGCCACAGTTCCCCCAGCGGCAAGCCCAGCTTGGCCAGCAGCTGCTGGTGCATCATGCCGTGGTCGTTCGGTGCTGAATCGCGGTAAGGGCTGGCGGGCAGTGCGGGCAGGCATTCGAGGGCAAAATTGTCCGCCGCCAGGAGCGCGAGCCGGCGGTCCCATGCCCACGCAACGAACTCCTCGGACTGGGCCACGCCCGTTGCCCGCCTGCTGTCCCGCATGCGCTGCTTCTCCTCCGGCTGCAGGCCAAGGAACCATTCGCACCAGCCCGTATGCAGCATGAGGATGTCGCCCTGCCGGAGGCTCGCGGACTGGGCGGCCATCGCCCCCTCGATCAGGTCAAGGCCCAGGGGTTCCCCGGCGGCGTGGTCAATCGGAGCACCCTGCCCGGCGCGGTACCCGGCCAGGTCCACCAGCACTCCCCTCCCCACAATGGGACTGTCCGCCCATTCCTGGATGCCGAGGTCCGGCGTGCCCTCGCTGATGCGGTCATCGGGCGTGCCGTTGTAGAAGCCGGCGTCGTCCGCCCGGCGGTGGCGCAGCCCGTCGATCTGGCTGGATCCCTGCAGGTAGTACCCGTCAAGATAATCGTCGCGGTGGGCCGGGTGCGAGGAGTAGATGGTGTGCCGGGGGGCGCTGCGCTTAAGGGACATGCCCGGGTCGAAGGCATCCGCCGGATAGTCCAGGCCAAAGGCAGTTCCGGTCCGGATGCAGTCCCGCGCGTCCCGCACCGTTTGGGGAGTAATGAACGACGGCGTCCCCCGGGTTGGGTCCGGAAACAGGCCCCAGGAGGTCCCGGCCAATGCGCCCTCCCGGCGGAGGAGTTCAGCGAACGTCGGGTGCCGTCCGTCTTCGGCAGCAGGACTCACCGTGCCCCCGCTTCCTGGGGCTGATCCTGGTCCTGGCGGCGTTTGTAACTGAGCAGGAACCCGGCGACGGCACAGATGGAGGCGGCGATGCAGATGGGCGCCTTGATGGTGCCGTTGAGCAGTGTCAGCCACTCGCCTTTGCCGGCCGCCAGGGCGATGGCCTGCCCGGCCACGAACACGACGCCGCCGGCCAGCAGCACTGCCAGGGTCAGGACGAAGAGGACTTCGATGGCCCTTCGGATCGGTTGCATGTGTCTTTTTCCTTTAGATGGGCAGGATGCCGAGGATGATCAGGACGCCGATGCCCAGCAGCGGCAGGGCGTAGTGGGTCAGCAGCCGGAGGAATGTGGTGATCGGGTCCACGTCCGCTATGCCGCACGCCACGTACAGCGGGGCCCCTCCCGGCGGGACCGCCGCCTCGCAGGAGGAGAAGACAAGGACGGCCACGGCCGCCGTGGTGGCCGGGACACCTGCTGCCACCAAGGCGGCCACACCGACGGTTCCGACGGCCGCCATGGTCGCCGTCGCCGAAAGGGGCGCAGCCACGGCGATGACGATCAAGCCGATCAGGATGGCCAGGATCCACAGCGGCAGGTTCATCCCGTTGAGCAGTTCGGTCATCTGCTTGGGCAGGCCGGTGGCGGCGAGGGCGTTGGCACCGGCGAAGGCGAACACCACGGTGACGCCCACGATGCCGAAGCGCGGCGCGGACTCCTCCAGCAGCGCCCACCAGGCCCGGCCATCGGCGGGCAGCTTCTTCCGGCCCAGCAGGACGCCGGTGATGATGAGGACCACGGGGATCCAGACAATCACGCTGACCGATCTGGTGACGTCTCCGCCGGTCCAGTCCGACAGTCCCTTGGCGATGGCGCCGGAGGTGATGACCAGCGGGATGGCCACCACCACGAACAGCAGCAGGGTGGACCAGCCGCGGCCGAACGCTGCCCGGACAGGCAACCGGTGCGCGGCGTCAAGCGGTGCCATGCCGCTCTTGCGGACCAGGAGCCAGGTGACAATCAGCCGGTGCACGAAGCACCACAGGCCGCCGAACAGCAGCGGAAGCACCAGCGCATTGATGTCCAGCAGGGGCCCCACCGTGGCGGAACCCACCAGGACGAACATCGAGGCACTGAACGGAAACGTGATGCCCATTCCAGCGTTCCCCGCCACAAGCGTGGCCGCCGAGGGCTTGTCCAGCCGGGACTTTTCCATCCACGGGATGGTCACCGATCCCACCGTTGCGGCGATGGCGGCCTGGTTGTGGACCACGCTGCCCAGTCCCGCTGATGCCACGGTGGAAACCCAGGCCGGCCCGCCTTTGACGCCGCCGATCAGGGAGTTCAGCAGGTCGATCAGCCGGTCCAGCACGCCGGTCCTGTCCAGCAGGTAGCCCATGAACACGAACGCCATGGTGGCGTAGACGATCTCGTCCGTGATGGCCGAGTACAGCGCCGCCAAGCCGATTTGCGCCGCAGCCGCCCCGGTGAACGGAAGCACGGCCAGGAACCCGAGGATCATGGCTTCCCCGACGCTGCGCTTGAGCACGGTGGTCCACAGCAGGATGACGGCAAGGTAGGCGCCGAGTGCCCAAATGCCGATCATGCTGCTGCTCCTGACGGCGGTACGCCGGTTAGGTGGTGAGTCACGTAATACCCGTTCCTGATTCTGCCCGACTCCGGGCTCAGCGCAAGGCCGGCGCTGATTCCTGGGCGATGCGGCCAAGGGCGGCAGCGGACGCGGTGGTCATCTCGGCGGGCACTCCAAGGTCGCCGAGGTAGCCGGCGGTGTCCCGCATCTCCTTCGAGCGGCGGACGGCGTGCTTGGCAGTCCCGGTGAGGAACCGGTCAATCACTGCCTGCCCGTCACCGGCCAACTGGTTCGCAATCTGCGCACGGATCCATTCTTCGAGCCCGGCCGCCCGGCCCGCGGTGACTGCCTCGACCACCACGGAGGCCAGGCCCTTCATCAGGACGCTCCGTAGGAGTTTGTGCGCCATGGCCGCCCCGGGTTCCCCGTCAGCAATTTCGACGTCGACGCCAAGGGGGCTGAGCAGCCGGGCCACCGCCTGGGCACCCTTTCCGCTGACCATCAGGGGCGTCCTTTCGCCCAGTGCGGAAACCGGTCCCAGGATGGCGACGTCGGCGAAGGCGGCTTTGCTTGGCAGCTGTCCGAGTTCCTTCATGACTCCGGGGGAGGATGAGGTGAAGTCCGCGTAGCAGCTGCCTGTTTCGAGGACCGGAAGGCACTCCCCGGCGACGCTGCGCGCCGCGGCGGCACCCGTCATCACCAGGACAATGTCTGCTCCGATGCAGGCTTCGGCGGCAGTCGCCGCGCGGGTGACGCCGGCGGGGGCGGTGGGCGCAACGGGATCAAAGCCCGTGACCTTGTGGCCGGCGGCGTGGAGTGCCGCGGCGTAGGTGGCGCCGGCTTCGCCGAGGCCAATAACGGTTACCGCTGTCATGGTTTCTCTGTCTTTCTTGCGTTAGTGGCGGGCAGCGACGATGGTTTGGCGGCGGCTGGTTTCATCGGCGAAGACTGCTTCGGCGGCTTCGGCGACGGCGGCTGCCTGCTCCCGGGGAATCACCACGACGCCGTCTGAGTCGCCGACGATGACGTCGCCCGGCAGGACGGGGACGCCGCCGAAAGCGAGCGGCGTCCCCAGGCGGTAGGGGCCGTTCTTGTAGGGGCCGGCGGGGGAAGTAGCCCGGGCGAAGACGGGCATGCCGATCTCACCCAGCGCCTCGGCGTCGCGCGCTGCTCCGTCGAGCGCGAAACCCGCGATGCCAAGGTTGATGGCACGTTCACCAATGAGTTCACCGAGCAGTGCGCGGGAGGAGTCGCCGCCGCCGGCCACCACAATGACATCGCCGGGCCGGGCCAGCTCCAGCGCCTTGTGGATGCCCTGGTTGTCCCCCGGCCGGGTCCACACCGTGAAGGCAGGCCCGGCCAGGTTGGCACCTGGCCAGATCGCCTGGATGGCGGAGTCGGCGACGCCAAGCCGGTCCATGGCGTCGCCGATGTTGGCGGCCGGCAGTTTGGCGAGGCGTTCCACAACGTCCCTGGCGGGGCGGGGGAAATCGGCGTCGATGATGTCGATTGCTGGTGTTGTCATGATGGCTTCCGTCCGGTGGTTGCGGGAGGGTCAGTCGGTTTTCTGGACCAGCGGGAGGACCTTCTTGAAGTCCTCTTCCTGCCCGGCCCAGAACTGCTTGTAGTCGTTGCCGGAGAGGTAGCTGGTCTGCAGGCCGAGGTCGTTCATCTTCTGCACGACGGACGGATCTTCGATGGCCTTCTGGATGGCAGCCTCAAGCTTCGTTGCTACGGCTTCAGGCAGTCCGGCGGGGGCGGAGTAGCCACGGGCGGTCCCCGCTTCAACTTCGTAGCCAGCTTCCTTGAACGTGGGAACGTCCGGCAGTGAAGGGGACCTCTCGGACGTCATGACACCCAGGACGCGGGCCTTGCCCTGCTTGGTCAGGTCCGTCACGTCGCTGACGTTCGCCACCAGGATGTCAACGTGCTTGCCCAGGAATGCCGTGGTTGCCTGTGATGCGCCTTCAGAGAAGTGGACGGGTGCGAACTCCGCACCGGTCACCTGCTGGATCTGCGCCATGGCGAAGTGCTCGCCGGTCTGCAGGCCGGTGGTGCTCGCGGTCATGGACTTCGGGTTTGCCTTGGCTGCATCCAGGAGCTCCGTGAGCGTCTGGTACGGGCTGTCCGGCTGGACCGCAATGACGGCGGGGTCGATGACCTGGCGGCCCAGCGGCTGGAAGCTGTCGCGGGTGTACTTGGCGCCGCGGGCGGGATCCAGGGGTGATACGACGACGGACGGGGAACCGGTGGCGCCGATGGTGTAGCCGTCCGGCGCCGCGCTGGTCAGCTGGGTGTAACCGATCTGGCCGCCGGCGCCGGGCTTGTTGATGACCTCCACGTTGGTGCCGAGTTCCTTTTCCAGGATGGGCTGGATGAGCCGGGCGGCCGTGTCCACGGCACCGCCCGACGAGAAGGCGACCACGAGGTCGATCGTCTTGCCCTTCTTCGGGAAGTCGCCGGCGGAGGCGTTGGTGGCTCCGGCGTTGGCGCCACAGCCGGTGAGTGCAATCAGGGATGCTGCCGCGATGGCGGCGGCGATGCGGGAACGGGTTTTCATGGTTCTTCTCCTTTGAAGGGGTGTTGGGGGCAGTACCGGAAGGGGTTTAGGTTTCGGGGTCTTCATTGAGCGCTTTCGGCTTGCGGAGCTTGAGCATTGGGCTGAAGACGATCAGCAATCCCAGGCCGATCAGGACTGCTGAGATGGGGCGGCTGGTGAAGATACTGAAGTCGCCCTGCGAAATTTCGAGGGATTCGCGCAAGGAGCGTTCCATCAGCGGGCCGAGGACCAGGGTCAGCACCATGGGTGCCAGCGGGATGTCCAGGTGCCGGAGGGCGAGGCCCAGGAGCCCGAAGCCGATCATCACGAAGACATCGAAGACGCTGAAGTTGATGGTGTAGGCGCCGATCACCATGAAGAGCAGGATCAGCGCGGTCAGGATCGACGACGGGACACGGAGGATGGAGGTCCAGAGGCCCACCAGCGGAACGTTGAGGACCAGGAGGAGGAGGTTTCCGATGAAGAGGCTGGCGATGATGGCCCAGGCGATTTCGGAATGTTCGGTGAACAGGGTGGGGCCTGGGGTGAGGCCCTGCTGGAGGAAGGCGCCCATCAGGACAGCGATGGTGGGCGACGCCGGAATGCCGAGGGTGAACAGCGGGATCAGGGCGGCGTTGGCATGGGAGTTGTTGGCCGTTTCAGGGCCGGCAACACCTTCGATGGCGCCCTTGCCCAGTTCGCTGCGGTGGCGGGAGAACTTCTTCTCCGCGCCGTAGGCCAGCAGGGACGAAACGGAGCCGGTCATGCCCGGGATGAGTCCCAGGCCGAAGCCGATCCCGGTGCCGCGGGCCATGGCCGGTGCGCTCCGGCGCCATTCCTTGCCGGTGGGAAGCAACGAGCGGAAGTTCGGGGCGTGCACCGTGGGCGTTGCCGTGCCCTTGCGATAGGACAGGAGTTCGGAGAGACCGAAGACGCCCACAATCACGGCAACGAAGCTGACGCCGTCCAGCAAACGGTCCATGCCGAAGGTGAACCGGGGGGCACCGGCGACGGGGTCGATGCCCACCATGGCGATCAGCAGGCCGAGGGCACCTGAGATCACCGCCTTGACCATCGATTTGCCGGCGAGCGCAACAAGCAGGGATATGCCCACCACCATCAGCGCGAAGAATTCCGGCGGCCCCACGAGCAGGCCCAGTTCCCCGAGCGGCTTGGCCGCCGCCACCAGGCCGATGGTGGCCACAGTTCCACCCACAAACGATCCGACGGCGGCGATGGTCAGGGCGGCTCCGGCCTTGCCGATCTTGGTCATTGCGTAGCCGTCAATGGTGGTGATGGCGGAGGCGGCTTCGCCGGGAGTATTCAGCAGCACGCTGGTGATGGTTCCCCCGTAGGCGGTGCCGTAGAAGATGGCACAGAGCATGATGATGGCACCGGTGGCATCCAGGTTCAGGGTGAGCGGGATGAGCAGTGCAACGCCGGCGACGGGACCGATTCCGGGCAGGACCCCGATGATGGTGCCCAGGAGGCAGCCCAGGAAGGCAAAGAGCAGGTTCTGCCAGGTCATGGCGGCGGCAAAGCCGCCCATAAGTTCGTTGAAGATATCCACGACTAGAGTCCGATCGTGTTCAGCAGGGGGAAGGCCGAGACGGGCAATGACACGTTCAAGCCGTAGTTGAAGGCGTAGAACGCGCCCACGCTGCCAGCGAGCGCTGTGACCAGGGAGGAGACCCAGCCCCGGCGGCCGCGCAGCTTCAGGTGGTAAAGGAGGAAGAAGAACATGCTGAGCTGGAAGCCGATCAGGTCCATGACGGCCGCTAGGATCGCTAGGCTCAGGACGACGGCGGCCACCAGTCCGCGGTCAACGCCTTCCGCCGTTTCGCTGGGACTGCGGAGTTCCTGGAGCAGCCACAACACGGCCATGGCGGCGAGGACCGCGCCCATCGCGAAGGGGAACAGGCCAGGGCCTGGTCCCAGGGAAGTCCAGAGGCCGAGGCCGAGCGAGCTGACCAGGACGTAGACGCCGACGGCGGCGAAAGCGCCGATCCCCACGAGCACGGAGGGGGCCACCCGGCCGGTGCTCGTTGGTTTGGTCATCACTGACTCCGTTGTCATTGGTTCCTTCTTACTGTGCGTCGTTTTCACGCTGCGTCATTGCATTCCACAGAATGAAACTATATTGCGTACAGAGAAATAGTGACAGCAGACACACGCGCTGTCAAGCGCAAGGAACTTACATAGAATGAAAGGATGGCTACGACGACACCCACGCCCGCGGGCAGCCCGGCAGACGAGGGCCCCAAGGCCTCGAACATGCGTTCCCTCTCCCGCGCCATGGAGGTCTTCGCGGAACTGCAGCGCGCCGAGCGCCCCCAGCGGCTTAGCGACCTGGCCAGGAACTGCGGCATGAGCCTGCCCACCACGCTCCGGATCCTGCGGGTGCTGCAGGATTTCGGCATGGTGAGCCAGACAGACAAGTCCTACCGGATCGGGCCGGCCGTGCTACCGGCGGCAAAGAGCTTCCTTGAGAACGATCCCTTGGCGGTTGCCGGACGTCCGGTCCTGCAACAGCTGGCAACGCAGACCGGCATGTCCGTTTCTCTCCATACCCGGCTCGGGAACGAGCGGATCCTGGTGGCGCGGGTTCAAGGCAAGGCGCCCATGCAGTACGACCTTCCCTTGGGTAAACGCCTGCCACTGACCCGCGGCGCGGCAGGGAAAATCCTGATTGCAGACGCTTCTGACGCAGAGCTCGAACAGGTCGTGGCGGCCGCGATCGCCGCCGGCCATGAGGAGCCGGGATTCACGGTTGAGGAACTGCGGTCGCGGCTGCCCGGGCCAGGCCTGGACTACGCGTACTCCGCGAACGAGCGCGTCGTGGGCGTGCTCTCCGTCGGGGTTGCCTTGACCAACAGGGCAGGCCGCGCCAACGAGGCCATGGCGCTGAACTGCCCGGCAGAGGCGACGACCGAAGAGAAAATCAAGGCCAATGTCCCGGAGCTGCGACGCGCCGCCCGCAGGCTGTCGGAACTGCTCGAGGGCTCCGTCTATTAGGAGGCTTGCAACCGGCCCCAGGGCCTGAAGGGGGCGAAACTGCAGGCGAACCTCGGTGGGACGTTTGGTGAACATCCGGCAAAATCCGCCAATTGCGCCGCACGGGGCGTTGATACTGGAGTACATGCCTTTTGTTACCCGCCAGTACGGACAATCGCCCACCCGCCGCCAGGTCCTCCGCGCAGGCGGCCTTGCCGCCGCCGTCGCCGGAGTGGCGCCCCTCGTCTCGAGCCCTGCCCAGGCGGCTGATCCGCTGTTCGCGCATGGAGTTGCCTCCGGCGATCCGCACCCGGACAGCGTGGTGCTCTGGACCCGGGTGACCCCCAGCCCGGAAGCCACACCCGGCTCGGGACTCGGCCC
>DATIUQ010000091.1:0-27350 GCA_035466775.1 Arthrobacter sp. | reverse complement strand
TGGCTGCCCGCCGGCCGGTTGGCGGGACCGACGCAGGGTCTACTCCTTCTCCTCATCTTAGGAGCGTCCATGGAATCCGTTGTGGCCGGACGATATTGACTTCGAGATAGTCAAGCCTGGATGGCTGGTGGTCGTCCTTTTCGCAGCCCTCGCCGCGCTCGACGGTGCGCTCGTCGCGGCAGTGGCCGGGTGGTCAGTGACCCCTCCAGCCCCTGTACGACGCACCTGGAAGTCCTACCTACCGCTGCTGGCGGGGGGTCCTGCTCCCGCCCGCGGGGCTCGTCCTCGGAATCGGCGCGCTGCTCGTGATGGCTTGGGCCAGGATCATTCCGGCCGCCCGCTCGCGGCATCCGTGCTGCGCTGTGGGCGGGGCGCGCCTTCTCCTGCTGGCGTCCCCGGCTGTGTTGCCGATGTTCGTCGGCGCGGTGACCTCGATCATGTCACGGTGGGCAGTTGAGAACCATGAGCGTTCGAAACCATCCCTATGATTCGGCTGCTGCAGCTAACGACGCCAGGCTAATCCGGGAACCCGCTTGGGCTACGCGGGCCTTGAGGCCGCCCGGGATCGGTCCCCGTCGTCTAGGTTTGCCCCACCTTCAAGGGCCGCCCCGGAGGCTGCCTGCCTGCGGCGGCGGGTGGCCAGCCGTGTCCGAAGCCAGCGCTCCGCGACACCCATGAGCCGGGTAGCCACCGCCCAGTAGGCGATGCCGACCACAAGGGAGGCTACAACCGCCAGTCCCTTGCTGGCGTGATCGAAAAGCGGATACACGAGCCAGTGCGTCACGTAGGCGTAGAGCGAGGCGCTGGCCAGGAGGCCCGTTATCCAGTGGAGGGCGCGGGGCACGGGCACCGTAGGGAACCAAAGCAGGATGAGGAACCCGGCAAGGACGGTGGCGTTCCGGAACTCGTCGTCGAACGCCCCAGGGATGGTCAGCACGGCAAGGCCTGTCACGATCGCCCGCTTCAACAGCGTTCGGGACGCGCACGCCGCCCAACCAAGCGCAAACAGCCACAGCACGGGACCCTGACCCGGGTACGGGAGGTCGACAACGCGGAAACGCAGCAGAAGATCCGCGCCAAGAAGAACCAATGGGACCGCCCACGGCCACCGGCGTTCCGCCCGCCCGACCGCGGGCACCGCCAGGAGAACAGCCACGCCGAGCAGGATGTGCACCAGCGCCTCCACGAACCAAAAACGGGAGAAGTCCGTCCATCCTTCCGGGCCGAGGAGGGAGTTGAGCAGGAACACATTTGCCCAGCTGTACTTGTCGGTCACGGCGAACGCGAAGCCAATCACCGCGACGCTGGGCACCACGATCCGGGCAACTGTCCGCAACTGCCGCCGCATCCGCGCTCGGGGCGGTCCGCTGAGCTGGAACCGGGCAAAGTTGAATCCGGCGACGGCCACCAGCACGTGCGCCATGCCTTCCCACGAGAACCACCGGATATGGGTGGATACGATGAAGATGATGGCAACGGCGCGCAGCACGACACCGGTGTCCATGGGTGCGAGCAGCCGTCTCCGCCATTTCCGGAACACCGCTCCCCCCGGCCCTGCGGCTTCGGGATCTGCATCCACGACGCCGGCCCGCGCGAGCTCACCCACCGGCAGCAGATGCCAATCCCGGGGCAGGCCTCCCAGCGCGCGCTCGAGCCGGACTGATGCGGCAACATAGGACAGCGAATCGCCACCTAGCGAAACGAATGTGTCCGTCTCACGGATGTCGCCCCGTTCGAGGACGTCCGCGAAAATGCCCCGTGCATCGTCTGGCGCCCGCGCTACGTCTCCGTCCCGGCCCTTTGCGCTTTCCTGCTTTTCCGCGTGCAGGGCCAGGATCGCGGGATAGTCCGGCTTCCCGTTGCCGAGTCGCGGGATGGCCGCCACGGGGTGAAGATGGATGGCTGCGCGCGGCACACCCACGTCCTGGGCGACCGATTTGGCGATCAGGGAAAGGTCATGCCCGGATTCGACGGCAGCAACCACGTGGCCGTCTGTGCCCGCGGCCGCGGCGGAAAGGCCGAACCCTGAGAGGATCCGTTCAACCTGGCCAAGGTCCACGCGAAGCCCGACGATCTTCACGAACCGGCTGCGGCGGCCAACAATCTCGTAGAGGCCGTCGGCGTTCCGGCGGGCCAAGTCGCCGGTGTGAAGTTCCGTGACGGTGCGTCCCAGCCCCAAATCCTCCGGTTTCTCGGCGTAGCCGAGCATGACGTTGGGTCCGGAGTAGACAAGTTCGCGGTCATCCAGCCCAGGGACCGCGGCGAGCCGGAAGCTGCCGCCCGGAATCGGGATGCCGACAGCTTGTGGGTGTTCTGCTGCGACGTCCGGAGGCAGATAGGCCATCCTGGCCGTGGCTTCCGTCTGCCCGTACATCACGAACAGGTCCCAGCCCCGGCGGCGGCCCAACTGCGCGTAGTCACGGACCCGGTCCGGGTCCAGGCGGCCGCCCGCCTGGGTGACGTAGCGCAGGCTTGGCAGGTCCTTGTCCGCGAAGCCCACGCGCTCCAGCAGGTCGAATGTGTAGGGCACCGCGGCGAAGGAGGTCACCCGCTCCTTGCGGACCAGGTCCCAGAAACACGGGTCGACGACGGAAAGGTCAGTGAGCACCACGGAGGCCCCTGCGCACAAGTGGCTGTTCACGACCGACATGCCGTAGCAGTAGGACAAGGGAAGGGTGGTTGCAGCCCGGTCATCGGGTCGCAACTGCAGGTACTCGGCGATGGCGGCCGCGTTTGCCTGAACAGCGTCGGCGGAGAGCCGGACGAGCTTCGGCGAGCCAGTGGAACCGGAGGTGCTCACCAGGAGCGCCAGGTCCGGATGCAAGGTGTGGCGGGTCCCTTCGCGCCGCACGTCAAACACGGCTTCGCCACCGTGGACGCGTGCCAGAACGTCCGGGTCGTATGCAGAAACGAGCGATTCCGAAGCCCGACCGCCACCGGTGGGCAGAATGAGCAACGGATGGCCGGATGACAGGGCCGCCAGGTACACCACCAGGGAGGGCAGGGAGTTGTCCGCTTCGAGGGCCACCAGACGTCGTACCGTCCCCAAACACCGGGCGGCAGCGTCCACCCGGTCGGCGAGTTCGCCGTAACTCAGGGATTCGCCTTCAACGTGTACGGCGGTCCGGTCTCCGAATGCAGCCAGGCCGGCGGCAAACGAGACACCCGCCAAAACTGGCTCAATAGTCACCGGTGTACTTTAGAAGGTAAACCTAACCTAACTCAAATGGAGAATGCTCGGCCGTTCGAACCCTCAGTCTTTCGCGGCAGCACGGGCGGCGGCGGCCGGGACGGGTTCATGCCGCAGGTAGCTCCGGCTGAACCGGCCGCTTCCGGCGGTCAGTGCCCGCAGTTCGATGGCGTACCGCAAGAGCTCCTGGTCCGGAACTTCAGCGCTGATTTCGGTCAGGTCTCCCCCGGCGGACGTGGTTCCGGTCAGGCGCGCGCGGCGTGACGACAGATCGCTCATCACCGCACCCACGTGCTCGTCCGAAACGCTGATGGTCGCGGCCGAGACGGGTTCCAGCAGCTGGATCCGGCCGCCCGCGGCTGCTTCCCGCAAGGCCAGCGCCCCGGCGGCCTGGAAGGCCGCGTCCGAGGAATCCACGCTGTGCGCCTTGCCGCCGAGCAGCGTCACCCGGATGTCCACGACCGGGAAGCCCGCGGAGACCCCTTTCTGCATCTGTGCCCGCACACCCTTCTCCACCGAACTGATGAAGGGCCCCGGAATCACGCCGCCCACGGTCTTGTCCACGAACTCGAAGCCGGCTCCCCGCTCCAGCGGTTCGACCTCGATGTCGCAGACGGCGTATTGCCCGTGGCCTCCGGATTGTTTGACGTGCCGGCCGTGGCCCGCTGCGGGAGCTGCGAACGTCTCCCGCAGCGGGGTGACAACGTCGACTGTCTGCAGGTTGACCCCCTGCTCGCGCAGCCTGCCAAGGACCACGTCCGCGTGCGCCTCCCCCATGCACCAGAGGATGAGCTGGTGCGTCTCGGCGTTCCTTTCCACGCGCAGCGCCGGGTCGCCGGCCGCCACCTTTCCCAGGCTCCGGGCCAGGACATCCTCATCACCATGGGACGCCGCTTCGACGGCGACCGGCAGCAGCGGCTCCGGCATCTCCCACGGCTGGATCAGCAGCGGAAAATCCCTGGCCGAGACGGTGTCCCCGGTCTCGGCGGGCCCGAGTTTCGTCAGGGCGCAGATGTCCCCCGCCACGCTGTACGGCACCGGCCGCAAGCTGGATCCCAGCGGCGAATACAGGTGGGAGATGCGCTCATCGCTGTCGTGATCAACGTGGCCCCGGTCCGCCAGGCCGTGACCGGCCACGTGGACGGCCGTGTCCTCCCGCAGCGTGCCGGAAAAGAGGCGGACCAGGCAGACGCGCCCGAGGAACGGGTCGGTCGTGGTGCGCACCACCTCGCCTAGCAGCGGGCCCGAGGGGTCGCAGGCCGGCGTGGCGGCAGGGCTGCCGTCAAGGAGGGTTACCGCCGGCCGCGCATGTTCGGTGGGCGGTGGGAAGGCCCGCGTCACCACCTCCAGCAGTTCGGCCAGGCCAAGGCCGGTCTCGGCCGACGTGGCGATCACGGGGTGGAACGACCCCCGCGCGACGGCTGTCTCCAAGTCACTGACCAGGACCTCCTGCGGGATTTCCTCGCCGCCAAGGTACCGGTCCATCAGCGACTCATCCTCGCTTTCGGCGATGATCCCTTCGATCAGCGCACCGCGCGCCGCCTCCGAGGCGAGGCGTTCGACGTCGTCAGTGTTCCGGTACACCGGCAGCACCTCCCCCGCCGGCTGTTCCGACACGGTGCCCGAGAGCAGGCCGAGCAGCCCGATTGCGTCCGCCCCCTTGGTGACCGGAAGGTAGAGCGGGAGCACCGCGTCGCCGAAAGCCTGCTGGCACCGTTCGAGGGCGGTTTCAAAGTCCGCCCGGGGATGGTCCAGCCGGCTGATGACCACCGCCCGCGGCACCCCGACGTGCCGGCACTCCCCCCAGAGGGCGATCGTGGCAGCATCAATGGCGTCCACGGCCGAGACGACGAACAACGCCGCGTCCGCCGCGCGCAGTCCGGCCCGAAGTTCGCCGACAAAGTCCGGGTACCCCGGCGTGTCGAGGAGATTGACCTTGATGCCGCCGGCCATGAGCGGCACCACGGAGAGGGAGACGGAACGTTGCTGGTGGATCGCGGCCGGCTCCGAGTCGCCGACGGTGGTGCCTTCGGCGATCGAGCCTTTCCGGGATATCGCACCCGTGGCGGCAAGCAGCGCCTCGGCCAGCATGGTCTTTCCCGATCCTGAGCGGCCAACCAGCGCCACGTTCCGGATCTGCTCCGGCTGTTCGGGCGGCAGGGCATCGGAGGCGTCCGCCCGCCGGAGTTCAGACGTGCCGCGGGCGGCGGTCTTCGCCGGAGCCTTCGCGTCTTTCGCAGGCATGGAACCCTCCTGGTCTGCATCCGCCGGCCGGCCGGACCGCCGGCATCCTTTCAACATGGGGCTGTCTATATGGATTGGACACCCTGCGGCGATCTGACGGCAAGACGCAAAGCCTGCCCGCGCCGCAGCGGCGAGTAAATCCGCGCCCGGTCACCGGCTCAGCTGCCGTCGTAGGCCTTCTGCAGCGCCGCGATGTCGAGTTTCTGCATGCCCAGCATGGCCTGCATGGCGCGCTGTGAACCCTCCGGGTCCGGGCCGCCGATCAGCCCGCCGAGTGCGGACGGGACCACCTGCCACGAGACCCCGTACCTGTCCTTGAGCCATCCGCACTGGCTTTCGGTGCCGCCCGCGCCCAGTGCAGCCCAGTAGCGGTCGACCTCCTCCTGCGATGCGCAGTCGATGACGAAGGAGACCGATTCGTTGAAGCTGAATGCGGGCCCCCCGTTCAACGCGGTGAACGTCCGCCCCTCAATTTCGAAGCGCACGGTGATCGCCTGGCCGGCCGGCCCTGGACCGCCTTCCCCGTAGCGGGAGACATCGAGCACCTTCCCGCCGTCGAAGACGGAGACGTAGAAGTCGGCGGCTTCCTCCGCCTGATTGTCGAACCACAGGCAGGTGGTGATCTTTTCGGCCACGTCGCATCCTCTTTCGCTGGGCCCGCGGCGCGAAGCGGTGCCTCATGGGGACAGTCCGGCGGCGTTGCGGGGTTGTGCGCCCGAGCCTAGTCCGGCGGGTCCAGCAGTTCAACGGCCCGACGCCCCGCCCGGCTAGGCTTGAAGCATGCCTTCTTCCACGCCGCCGCTCCCCCGCCCCGCCGCCAACGGACCGGCCCCGGCGTCGGCGGTAATGTCCAGACGGGCAACCGTGCTGGCCGCCTGCGCCGACGCCGCCCTGATTCTCGTCTTCGCTGCGATCGGCCGCGACGCCCACCAGCGCGGAGACGTGATCACCGGCGTGCTTGCCACGGCCTGGCCGTTCCTGGCCGGCGCGGCCGTCTCCTGGCTGGCCCTGCGCATCTGGCGTTCACCCCTGGCCCCCTGGCCGGCCGGCGTCGGCGTCTGGCTCGGAACAGTCGCCGTCGGCATGCTCCTGCGGGCCGTCACCGGGCAGACAGTGGTCCTGCCGTTCGTTATTGTGGCCCTGCTCAGCCTGGGGGTCTTCCTGCTCGGATATCGGCTTCTGGCCACGGTCATCCGGCGGCGCAACACACGCCGCGGCGCGGCCTGATGGACTAGGCTTGCAGGACATGGCCAAGGCCCCGGGGAGTCCCCGCAGGGCGCTTTAAACGGCCGGCAACGGCGCAACAGATCCGGAAAGGTTCACACGTGGTCACCGCTTTCGTCCTGATTAAGACAGATGCATCCCGTATCCCGGAGACCGCGGAAGAGATCTCCGCCATCCAGGGGATCAGCGAGGTCTACTCCGTCACCGGCGAATGGGATCTTATTGCGATTGCCCGGGTCCAGAAGCACGAGGATCTGGCGGACGCCATCGCGGACAAGCTCTCCAAGGTTCCGGGCGTAGTCCACACCACCACCCAGATCGCGTTCCGCGCCTATTCGCAGCACGACCTGGACGCGGCTTTCGCGCTCGGTTTCGAACAGTAGGGCCCTGCCGCGCAGAGCCCGGCGTCAGCTGCGCGAGAGCGCGACCCAGCGGTCCAGGACGGCCGTGGCGGCGCCCGACTCGATTGACTCTTCCGCCCGCTTGAACGCTGCGGCCATCCGCTCGCTGAACGGACCGACGGCATCCAGGTCGAACGCAACGAGTCCTGCGGCGGCATTCAGCAGTGCCGCATCGCGCGCGGGTCCGCGGCCACCGGCGAGGACGGAACGCACGACGGCGGCATTGGCCGCGGCGTCCCCGCCGCGCAGCTCCTCGAGGGTTGCCCGGCGGACGCCCAGATCGGCCGGGTCGAACATCTCCTCACTCACTGCCCCGTTGCGGATTTCCCAGACCCTGGACGGGCCGGTGGTGGTCAGTTCGTCGAGACCGTCATTCCCGCGGAACACCAGTCCGCGGCTGCCGCGTTTGGCCAGCACCCCGGCCACCAGCGGCGCCATCCGCTCGTTGGCAACACCCACCGCCGAGGCCTGGACGTGGGCGGGATTGATCATGGGCCCCAGGAAGTTGAAGGCGGTCGGCACGCCGAGTTCACGGCGGGCGACGGCGGCATGCCGCATTGAGGGATGGAACACTTGCGCGAAGCAGAAGGTGATGCCCGCCTCTTCCGCGTTGAGGGCCACCCTTGGGATGGGAAGGTCCAGCCTGACACCCAGGGCCTCCAGGACGTCCGCGGAACCGGAGGTGGAGGAAGCCGCACGGTTGCCGTGCTTGACCACCTTGGCGCCGGCGCCGGCCGCGATCAGCGCGGCCATGGTGGAAATGTTGACGGTGTTCTGCTGGTCGCCGCCGGTTCCGACGATGTCCAGCTTCTGCCCGGCGATATCAATAGGGCTGGCGTTCGCGATCATCGCCTCGACCAGGCCTACGAGTTCGTCCACGGTCTCGCCTTTGGACCGCAGCGCCACGAGGAAACCGGCAACCTGGGCAGGCGTGGCCTCTCCGGACATGATCGAGTTCATCGCCCACTCGGTGTTGCCGGCCGTGAGATCCGTACCGTCAATGAGTGCGCCGATGAGCCGCGGCCAGGTGTTGCCTGCCGCCTGTGCAGATGCCTGAGAAGTCACGTTCCGATGCTATCGAGGTGCGCACCGCAAAGACCAATGTGAACGGGCGCGGGAACTTTTCCGCGCGAATTCGCGTCTTTGTAGAAAAAGTCCTCCGAAAAGGCGGTTTGCGTTGGGCAGGAGGGAGTTTTATAGACATAATGTCTATGTGACATCTGCGACCCATGCCCCCAGTACCCCGGCGCACCCGACGCTGAATCGCCCGAACATGGTTTCTGTTGGAACCGTAGTCTGGCTGTCCAGTGAGTTGATGTTCTTCGCCGGTCTCTTCGCCATGTACTTCACACTCCGTTCGACTTCCGGACTGATGTGGGCCGAGGAGACAGCCAAGCTCAACTTCCCCTTTGCGCTCATCAACACGATCGTCCTCGTGGCAAGTTCGTTCACTTGCCAGATGGGCGTCTTCGCCGCTGAGCGGCTCCAGCCGCGCCGCAGCGGCAGCCGCCTCAGCTTCACCCGCTGGGGAATGAACGAATGGTTCACCCTGACCTTCATCATGGGCGCCTTCTTCGTGGCCGGCCAGGCGACTGAGTACGCCATGCTCGTTTCCGAGCATGTCTCGCTCTCCTCCAACGCCTACGGTTCGGCGTTCTACATCACCACGGGCTTCCACGGCCTGCACGTTATCGGTGGACTGGTTGCCTTCCTCCTCATCATGGGCCGGTCCTTCGCGGCGAAGAAGTTCGGCCACTTCGAAGCGACCTCAGCGATCGTCACCTCGTACTACTGGCACTTCGTCGACGTCGTCTGGATCGGCCTCTTCCTGGTCATCTACGTCCTCAAGTAGCAAGACTTGACTCTTTTTCTACAAGAGGCAGAATTTCAAGAAGCGGCTCCCGGAGCCCACGCACGATCGAATAAAGGAACCACCACGTGAAGGCACTCTCGCAGAAGCGACGTCACCCACTGGCAGCAATTGCACTGCTGCTGATGGGCCTCCTGGTCACTGGTGGGCTGTACGCCGTTGCCACCACCGTCAACCAGGCCAAAGCCACCACCACCTTCAGCGCCAGTGACGCAGAGGAGGGCGGCAAGCTCTTCGAGGCCAACTGCGCCACCTGCCACGGCATGGGCGCCAGCGGGACCAAGGACGGCCCCTCCCTGGTTGGCGTCGGCGCCGCCGCCGTCGACTTCCAGGTCGGCACCGGTCGCATGCCCATGCAGATGAACGCGCCGCAGGCCCCCAAGAAGCCCGCCCAGTTCAACGATGAGCAGACCCACCAGCTCTCCGCTTATGTTGCTTCGCTGGGCCCCGGCCCGTCGATCCCCGAAGCGGATGTGCTCGACGGCCAGGGCGACGCCGCCAACGGTGGCGAGCTGTTCCGCGTGAACTGCGCGATGTGCCATAACGCTGCCGCTGCCGGCGGCGCACTGACCCGGGGCAAATTCGCTCCGGCCCTGGGCGACGTCTCCAGCAAGCACATCTACGAAGCGATGGTCACCGGACCGCAGAACATGCCGGTCTTCAGCGACGCCAACGTCGGCCCCGAGGGCAAGCGCGACATCATCACGTTCCTGAAGCAGATCGAGGCCAACGGTTCGCCCGGCGGCGCGGACCTGGGTTCCCTGGGCCCCGTCTCTGAAGGCCTGTTTGTCTGGATCGCCGGCCTGGGCGTCATCATCGCCTTCACCATCTGGCTGACGTCCCGGACGTCCTAGCCCACCTGTTGCACCTGTAAAAGTTTCTGCTGACCCGTCAGCAGTTTGAATTGAAAGCTAACTCGGCACTCGCCGAGACGAGAGAGGGATGAGGCGAATTATGGGCAACCATAGTGACGGCAGTCCGAACCACTCGGGCACCGTAGCTACGGCTGGTCAGAATGAGGTGGAGAAGTTCCAGGACCCTGGAATTCCCCCGCATCGTTTGCGCCTGGCTGACACGGACCCGAAGGCCGCAAAGCGAGCAGAACGGCAGGTAGCCCTTCTTTTCGGGAGCTCGGTCGTTGGCACCCTGATCTTCCTGGTGGCGTACTTCGCCATCGATCTGGGAGATGACACGGCCATCGCAACCATCCGGCTGCAGAACGCGCTGCTGGGTATCGGCACCGCCTTTGCCATGCTGGGCATCGGCACCGGAATCGTGCACTGGGCCAAGGCCCTCATGCCGGACCATGAAGTCTCGGAAGAGCGCCATGCCATCCGCACCGAGGACGACCGCCAGGCCGCTGTCCGGATCGTCGACGACATCGTCGAGGAAACCGGAATCAAGCGCCGCCCGCTGATCCGCAACACCCTGCTGGGTGCCGTGGCACTGGCTCCCCTGCCCGCCCTCGCGGTCTTCGGTGACCTGGGACCGCGTCCGGACGACAAGCTGGCGCACACCATGTGGGCACCCCAGGAGGGAAAGCTCAAGCGCCTGACCCGCGATCCTGACGGCACCCCCATCAAGGCAGCCGACGTGACCATCGGTTCCGCTTTCCACGTCATCCCGGAGGGCCTGAACGAACTCCACGAAGGCAAGTTGAACGAAAAGGCCAAGGCCGTTGTTCTGCTCATGCGCCTGAACCCCGAGTCCCTCAACCCGTCCCCGGGACGCGAGGACTGGGGCTACAACGGAATCGTTGCGTACTCCAAGATCTGCACCCACGTTGGCTGCCCTGTTGCCCTCTACGAGCAGCAGACCCACCACCTGCTGTGCCCGTGCCACCAGTCAACCTTCGACCTGACCCAGGAATGCAAGGTTATCTTTGGCCCGGCCAGCCGGCCCCTCCCGCAGCTGCCCATCGCAGTTGACGCCGAGGGCTACCTTGTCGCTACCAGTGACTTCAAAGAACCCGTTGGACCTAGCTATTGGGAGCGTGATGAGCATGAGCGCAACATCAACGCCTAATGCCCCCACCTTCGTCGCCAAGACCACAGGCGGCCGCATCACCAACTTCGTTGACGAGCGCGTCGGCGGGTCAGGGATCCTCCGGGAATTCGGCCGCAAGGTCTTCCCCGACCACTGGTCCTTCATGTTCGGCGAAGTCGCCCTGTACTCCTTCGTCATCCTGCTGCTCTCGGGCACCTTCCTGACGTTCTTCTTCGATCCGTCGATGGCGGAGACCCACTACCAGGGTTCCTACACCCCGCTGAAGAACGTCGAAATGTCGGTGGCGTACAGCTCCTCGCTGGACATCTCCTTCGACGTCCGCGGCGGCCTGTTCATGCGCCAGGTCCACCACTGGTCGGCTCTGCTCTTCGTAGCCTCGGTGTCCGTGCACATGCTGCGCGTGTTCTTCACCGGCGCCTTCCGCAAGCCGCGCGAAATGAACTGGGTGGTGGGCGGCGTGCTGCTCATCCTCTCGATGGCTGCCGGCTTCACCGGCTACTCCCTCCCCGATGACCTGCTCTCCGGCAACGGCCTGCGCATCATCGACGGCGTCATCAAGTCCATTCCCGTGGTTGGAACGTACATCTCGTTCTTCCTCTTCGGCGGGGAATTCCCCGGCACGGTCATCATCGGCCGCCTGTACATGCTCCACATCCTGCTGGTTCCGGCACTCATCCTCCTGATGATCGTCCTGCACCTCTTTATGGTGGTCGTGCACAAGCACACCCAGTACCCCGGCCCGGGACGCAACGACGGCAACGTCGTCGGTTACCCCCTCGGCCCGGTCTACGCGGCCAAGGCCGGCGGCTTCTTCTTCATCGTGTTCGGTGTCGTCGCCCTCATGGCGGGCTTCTTCACCATCAACCCGATCTGGAACTACGGCCCGTACGACCCCTCCCCTGTCTCGGCCGGCACCCAGCCTGACTGGTACATCGGCTTCGTCGACGGCGCCCTCCGGCTCATGCCGGGCACGTTCGGTGACTGGAGCGTCGAGCAGGTCTGGTTCGGCCAGGTCTTCACGTTCAACGTGCTGCTCCCGGCCCTGGTGCCGGCGGGCATCATCTTCACCGTGCTGTTCACCTACCCGTGGATCGAACGCTGGATCACCAAGGACAACCGCGAGCACCACGTCCTCGACCGCCCGCGCAACGCCCCCACCCGCACCGCCATCGGCATGGCCGGCTTTGTCTGGTACTGCGTGATGTGGGCGGCAGCAGGGTCGGACCTCATCGCCACGCACTTCCACGTGTCACTGAACGATGTGACCTACTGGCTCCGTGCACTGTTCTTCGTCGGACCGGTCATCGCCTTCATTGTCACGAAGCGTGTTGCCCTGGCTCTCCAGCGCAAGGACCGCGAGATCGCCCTGCACGGCCGCGAAACCGGCCGAATCGTGCGTCTCCCGCACGGCGAGTTCATCGAGGTCCACGCACCGCTGGACGAGTACAAGCGGTACAAGCTGGTCGGTTTCGAGTCGCCGTCGCCGCTTCCCGCGGAGCCGAACGCCAACGGCGTCGTCGACAAGAAGGAGAAGCGGCGCGCGCTGTTCTCCAAGTGGTTCTTCGAGGACCGGGTTGCCCCGGCGACCCCCGCGGAGCTCGCGGCGGCCCACGGCCACCACGGCGAACACGAGGCCATCGAACCTGGCGCATCGCAGAAGACGCTCAGCCACTAGCCTGCTGCAGTGAACACCAGAAAGGCCCGGTCCCTCAGGACCGGGCCTTTCTGCGTCTCCGGGCAACACAAACAACGCGGGGCCACTCCGCGCCCATGATCCCCGTCGGGATGGGCGCGGAGTGACCCCGCGTTGTTTTTACGGGCGGTACCCCGAGGCGTAGTTCCGCGTCGGACGGACACCTGGCCGCTGCAGGGGCACCCACAGCTTGTAGCGGTCGGCCCGGTAGTAAGACACTGAGTAGTCCACCATGGCCCGGGCCACGAAGGCGTGGCGCTGGATCTTCAGCAGCGGGGACCCCACTTCAACGTTGAGCAGGCGGGCCGTCGACGGCGAAGCGGCCGTCGCCTCGATCATGTCTTCGCCCCACTCCATCACCAAGCCGAAACGTTCGCTCAGGACGTTGTAGAGCGATGTAGGCGGTTCGCCATCGAGCAAGCCGGGGACCCGGTGCGCGGGAATGAAGTTCTCGTCCACACTCATGGGCTCGTTGTCCGCCAGCAGGAGGCGGCGGAACCGCACAAGCGGCGTCCCCTCCTCCAACTGGAGCTCACGGGCCAGGAAGGCGCTGGCACCGATCTGCTCGAAACTGAGGACCTTGGCCGCGGGTACCATACCGCGGCGCTGCATTTCCTCGCTGTAGGAGGTCAGCTTGACCTGAAGGTCGAGCTTGGGTTTGCGCACAAAGGTGCCAAGGCCCACCACCCGCTCGATGACTTCCTCGCCGACCAGGGCATCGATGGCCTGGCGCACCGTCATGCGGGCCAGGCCGAACCGCTCGGCCAGGTCCCGTTCCGAGGGCAGTGCCGACCCCGGCGGACATGCGCTCACGATGTGGGCGCGGAGGATTTCCCTCAGCTGGACATAGATGGGCGTACCGTTCTGCCGGTCGATCTCGCCGGCCATCCGGGCCGCGTCAGAGGCCGCCACTGCGGTGCCTTCCGGAATGAGTCATCCCTCAATTTTAGGCCACTCGATACTCAGGTCTAGACCACCTCGCCGCCACGGTTCGCCCGGGACGGCGCCCGCCGCTAGGCTTGAATGCGCCGGTCTCACCCCGGCAGAACCCGTTGAGAGACAAGGGAGTCCCGTTGCCAGTCCGGAACACAACCGTCCAATCCGCCATCGGGCTGCACGCACGGCCTGCGGCGCTGTTCGTCCGGGCTGTACATGAGACCGGGCTGCCCGTCACCATCGGCAAGGACGGCAGGCCCGGCGTGGACGCCCGCTCGCTGCTGGAAGTCATGACTGAGGACTTCCACTGCGGCTGCGCGGTGGAACTGGCCGTCGCCCCCGACGCCATCCCGGACGGGTACAGCCCCGATGACGTCGAGAAGGCACTGGTGGGGCTCAGTGCCCTGCTGGAGTCACCCCGGGGCCGCTGAGCGCCGCAGAAGGCCCCCAGGCACCCCTAAAGCAACAACGACGGCGGGCCCCACCAAAAGGTGGGGCCCGCCGTCGTTGTTGACTACTTACGCGTCCTGACGGACGTTAGTGCGCGTGGTCTCCGCGGCTGTATTCGTACACCCAGCCGACCAGGGCGACAAGGGCCAGCCCGGCGGCGATGTAGACAATCCAGAAGCCAATGGCCATTCCCAGGAACCCGGCGGCGCTGGCCAGTCCGAGAACCAGCGGCCACCAGCTCCACGGGCTGAAGTGGCCCTGCTCGCCGGCGCCCTCGTGGATCTCGGCGTCATTGCGGTCCTCGGGACGCATCCCGACGCGCTTGCCGGTAAAGGCGAGGTAGGCGCCGATCATGCCGGCGAGGCCGCCGACCAGAAGCACACCGAGGATGCCGACCCACTCGGACCAGCCCGTAAGGAAGCCGTAGATGACAGCCACCGGCACGAAGAAGAAGACTCCGAGCCCAAAAATCCTTGATTCGATCTTCACTAGGGGTTGTCCTTCTGGTCGGCGTTACCGAGGGCTTCTGCGACCGGGGCAGGAGACTCGATGGTGTACGTCTGGGCAAGTTCGGGGTGGTGCAGGTCCAGGGCAGGACGCTCCGAACGGATCCGCGGCAGCGAGGTGAAGTTGTGACGCGGCGGCGGGCAGGAGGTTGCCCATTCGAGGGAGGCGCCGAAGCCCCACGGGTCATCCACTTCGACCCTCTCGTTGCTGCGCCAGGTGACGTAGACGTTCCAGAAGAACGGGATCAGCGAGGCGCCCAGCAGGAACGAGGCGTAGGTGGAGAACTGGTTCATCCAGGTGAAGTTGTCCTGCGGCATGTAGTCCGCGTAGCGGCGGGGCATGCCCTCGACGCCGAGCCAGTGCTGGATGAGGAAGGTGCCGTGGAAGCCGAGGAACAGCATCCAGAAGTGGATCTTGCCGAGGCGCTCGTTGAGCATCTTGCCGGTCCACTTCGGCCACCAGAAGTAGAAGCCTGCGAACATCGCGAAGACCACGGTGCCGAAGACCACGTAGTGGAAGTGTGCCACCACGAAGTAGGAGTCGGACACGTGGAAGTCCAGCGGCGGGGAGGCCAGGATGATGCCGGTCAGGCCGCCGAAGAGGAACGTCGCCAGGAAGCCGATGCTCCACAGCATGGGGGTTTCGAAGGTGATGGAACCCCGCCACATGGTGCCGATCCAGTTGAAGAACTTCACACCGGTCGGGACCGCGATCAGCATCGTCATGAAGGAGAAGAACGGCAGCAGGACTGAACCGGTCACGTACATGTGGTGGGCCCACACCGTCACGGACAGGGCAGCGATGGAGATCGTCGCGTAGACGAGGCCCTTGTAGCCGAAGATCGGCTTGCGGCTGAAGACCGGGAAGATCTCCGAGACGATGCCGAAGAACGGCAGGGCGATGATGTAGACCTCCGGGTGGCCGAAGAACCAGAACAGGTGCTGCCAGAGGACGGCGCCGCCGTTCTCCGGGTCGAAGATGTGGGCACCGAAGCGCCGGTCCGCGCCGAGGGCGAAGAGGGCCGCGGCCAGCGGCGGGAACGCCATCAGGACCAGGATAGCCGTGACCAGGATGTTCCAGGTGAAGATCGGCATCCGCCACATGGTCATGCCGGGGGCGCGCATGCAGATGATCGTGGTGATGAAGTTGACCGCACCGAGGATGGTGCCGAAGCCGGAGAGCGCCAGGCCGAAGACCCAGAGGTCACCGCCGACGCCGGGGCTGAACGTCGTGTTGGACAGCGGCGCGTAAGCGAACCAGCCGAACGAGGCCGCACCCTGCGGGGTGACGAAGCCGGACACGGCGATGGTGGAGCCGAAGAGGAAGAACCAGAAGGCCAGTGCGTTCAGTCGCGGGAACGCGACGTCGGGAGCACCGATCTGGAGCGGCATGATGACGTTGGCGAAGCCGGCGAACAGCGGCGTCGCGAACATCAGCAGCATGACGGTGCCGTGCATCGTGAAGAGCTGGTTGTACTGCTCTTTGGTCTGCAGGATCTGCATGCCGGGCTCGAACAGTTCGGCGCGGATCAGCAGCGCCATGACACCGCCGAAGCAGAAGAACACGAAGGACGCGATCAGGTACATGTACCCGATGGTCTTGTGGTCGGTGGAGGTGATCCAGTTGACGACGATGCGTCCCTTGGATTTCGGTACTACGGGAGCCTCAAGAGTCCCGGTGGGCTGTGAATAGGTAGTTGCCACGTCGCTCCCCTTACTTGTTCTCGGTCGGGGCCGGGTTGCGGTCGTACTCTTCGCCGAGGAGACCGGTGTTGCCGTCCTGGCGCAGCTTTTCCAGGTGCGCCTGGAATTCGGCGTCGGAGACGACCTTTACGCGGAACAGCATTTCGGAGTGGTATTCGCCGCAGAGTTCGGCGCATTTGCCGTCGTAGGTTCCCTCCTTGGTGGGGGTGAACCTGATGTAGTTGGTCTTTCCGGGAATCATGTCGCGCTTCTGCAGGAAGGCGGGGACCCAGAAGGAGTGGATGACGTCGCGGGCGTTAAGCTCCACGTCAACCGACTTGTTGACCGGGAGGTACAGGGTGGGCAGCTTTTCCTTGTCCACTTCCTCCCCGGTGAGGTGCGCCTGGACGCCGGCTTCGTGGACATCCTCGCGGATGACGTCGCCCTTTTTGTAGTTGAAGTCCCAGGCCCACTGCTTGCCGCGGACGTCAACGACGACGTCGGCCGGCTCGGCGCGGTTGTCGATCGCCTGCTGGTCGCGGTCGGTGAAGTAGAAGAACACCAGGACCATGAAGAGCGGGATCGTCAGGTAGAAAACCTCGAGGGGCAGGTTGAAGCTGTTCTGCCGGGGGAAGCCGACGGTGCCCTTGCGGCGCCGGTAGGCGACCATGCACCAGATCATCAGGCCCCAGGTAATGACACCGACGATCAGCGCGGCAATCCATGAGTTGACCCAGAGGTCCATGATGCGGTCAGTGTGGTTGGTGGTGCCGCGTTCAGTAGGCAGCCACCCTTTCTGTACCTCTGGTGAACATCCAGTCAAAGCCAACGCGCCGGCGAGTGCCAAGCCAGTGATCGTAGTGATCTGTTTGCGTCGGCTGCCGGTTCGGTTCTGCGAACTCACAGACGGCCCTTCCTACTTGTTGCTGTCGCCCGGGCCGCGAAATGGCGGTCTGGGCACACGAAAAGTTTTACTACTCGGTGTAGAGCTTACCGCTCCCCGCGAGTTTTCGCCCACATGTCCGCGCCGTGCGTCGGGACCTTTTTACCGGGCCCGCTCGTTATGGATCCTGCGGCACTAAGGCCGGGCGGATTGCCCGGCCTTAGTGGAAGGAATCACCGCAGGCGCAGGAGCCGCCGGCGTTGGGATTGTCGATCGTGAAGCCCTGCTTCGAGATGGTGTCCTCGAAGTCGATGCTGGCGCCGCTGAGGTAAGGGACGCTCATTTTGTCGACGACAACTTCGACGCCGTCGTAGTCGCGCACGGCGTCTCCGTCGAGGAGCCTTTCGTCGAAGTAGAGCTGGTAGATCAGGCCGGAGCAACCGCCGGGCTGCACGGCCACGCGGAGGCGCAGGTCGGTGCGGCCTTCCTGCTCGAGCAGGCTGCGGACCTTGCCGGCAGCGACGTCGGTCAGCTTGACCTCGTGCGTGGCCAGTTCCGCGCCCGCCGTGGCGGTGGTGTCGGCGCTGTTTTCATTGGTTGTAGTGCTCATGGCCTACCTTCTAACGACGGTGGTGGCGGCGCCCCTTTCCCAGGGAACATCCGGCCCGCCCCTACTTGTGCGGTACGGGCTATAGCTACATGCTACGTCGATCAGCCGTGTAGCTCTAACTCTGACGTAACCGTCGGCGCTGGCCGGATGTTCCCCGCGAGAGGGCCCAGCCCGGCCCGCTTAGGCCAGCCCTTCCTCATTCAACCGGGCCAGCATCAGGGCTTCGGCAACGATCGCGTTCCGGAAGTCCCCCAGATGCAGGGATTCGTTGGCGCTGTGCGCCCGGGAATCGGGATCCTCGACGCCGGTGACCAGGATCTGCACGTCGGGGTACAGCTCGGTCAGGTCGGCGATGAACGGAATGGAACCGCCGATCCCGGTCTCCACTGCGGGCACGCCCCAGGCCTCGCCGAGCGCCCACATCGCTACGCCGGCGGCCTGGGAGGAGGTGTCCGTGAGGAAGGCGTTGCCGCTCTCCCCCGGCGTGAAGACCACGTGGGCGCCGAACGGCGCGTTGGCTTCCACGTGCCTGCGCACGGCATCCATCGCCTCGGCCGGGTCCTGTCCGGGTGCGAGCCGCATGCTGAACTTGGCCCGCGCCCGGGGCAGCAGGGTGTTCGAGGCGACGTCGACGGCGGGAGCATCGAAGCCGATGATCGACAGCGCCGGTTTGGTCCACATGCGCGAGGCGATCGTACCGGTGCCGGCGAGCCGGACGCCGTCGAGCACCGAAGCGTCAGCACGGTATTCCTCTTCGGAGAGGTCCACGGTGGCATCGTCCCGGCTGACAAGGCCGGCGACGGCGACATTGCCCGCGTCGTCGTGGAGGGTGGCGATGAGCCGGGACAGCAGGGTCGGCGCGTCCAGCACGGGGCCGCCGAACATGCCGGAGTGGACGGCGTGGTCCAGGACCTTGACCTCGATGGTGCCGTCCACCAGGCCGCGGAGGCTGGTGGTGAGCGCGGGGATGCCGACCTTCCAGTTGCTGGAGTCGGCCACGACGATCACATCGGCGCGCAGCAGCTCGCGGTGGGTTTCCAGGAAGGTGCGGAACGTCGGGGAGCCGGCTTCCTCCTCGCCCTCGAAGAAGAAGGTCACGCCGAGGCCAAGATCGTCGCCCAGCACGCGGGTCACGGCCGTGTAAGCGGCAATGTGGGCCAGGATGCCGGCCTTGTCGTCGGCGGCGCCGCGGCCGTAGAGGCGTCCGTCGCGCTCGACGGCGGTGAACGGCTCCGTCTCCCACAGCGCCAGGTCTCCGGTGGGCTGCACATCGTGGTGCGCGTACAGCAGGATCGTCGGCTTGCCTTCGGCGGCGGGTCGGCGTGCGACGACGGCGGGGCCGCCGGGCGTCCCGTCCTCCTTGTCGCAGCGCAGGATCTGGACCTCGTCGAAGCCGCTGGCACGCACCAGGCGGGCGACGGCGTCGGCGCTGGCGTTCAGCGGGGCGGGGTCGAAGCTGGGCCAGGCGATGCCCGGGATGGCGACGAGCTCTGTCAGCTGGGCGATCGTGGTGTCGAACGAATCGGTGACGGCCTGGCGGAGCGCCTCGGTGTCGACGATTCCGATCCGGGCGGTGGCGGTTTGCGGGTTCCCCGCGGGTGATGAAGTCATGGCCAGAACACTACCCGTGTCGCGGGTCACGCCCAACCGTGAACACTGAACCGTGAACACTGAACATTGAACACTGACACGGCGGGTCACGCGCGGTGTGGGCTGGGTCTCGCACCCGCCCTCCCGGGGTATTCTGTAGGGGTGTTTGGACGTAAAAAAGAAGCGCCATCGGCGCAGGACATAGTTGACCAGCAGGCGGCCGGGGCAACCCGGGACACCACCCTCGGCAAGGGCGCGCCCACGCCCAAGCGCAGCGCCCAGGTGGCTGCACGCAAACGGCCGCTCGTGCCGGAGGACCGCAAGGCCTCCAAGGCAGCAGAGCGCGCGGCGGTCCAGGAGCAGCGGCTCAAGATGCGGCAGGCCATGGATACCGGCGACGAGAAGTTCCTGCCGCTGAGGGACAAGGGTCCGCAGAAGCGCTTTGCCCGCGACTATGTGGACGCGCGCTTCAGCCTGGGCGAGTACCTGATGTTCGGTGCCCTCATCTTTGTGATTGTCTCACTGCTTGTTCCGGCCTCCAGCGAGCAGATGATCTACGTCCTGGGCGGCTTCTGGGTGATGTTCCTGGCCGTCTTCGTCGACGTCTTCATCCTCTCCCGGAAGCTCAGGAAGCGCCTGACGGAGAAGTTCGGCGAGGTGGAGCGCGGTACCGTCTGGTACGGCTCCATGCGCTCGCTGCAGTTCCGCCGCCTGCGCCTTCCCAAGCCCCTCGTCAAGCGCGGCGAATACCCCGCCTGACTCCCCCGATCAACAAAGAGCCCCCGGCAGCTGGACTGCCGGGGGCTTTGTCGTCCCTTGGTGTTCGGGTCACGGCCTGTGCGGGCAGCGCCCCTTGCCCCTTTCAGAGCCCCGGTCAGCGCCGGGACGGGTGCTTCGCGAGCAGCCGGTTGATGTGGGCCGCCCAGAACGGGCCTTCGTAGAGGAAGGCCGTGTAGCCCTGCACAAGCGTGGCGCCTGCGTCGAGCCGCTGCTGGACGTCCTGCGCGGTTTCGACGCCGCCCACCGAGACCAGGGCCAGCTTGCCGCCGGTCGCCGCCTTCAGCCGGGTCAGCACCTCGAGGGAACGCTGCTTCAGCGGGGCACCCGAAAGCCCGCCGGCACCGCACTCGGCCACCTTGTCCGGGGCGGCCGAGAGGCCGCTGCGGGCGATGGTGGTGTTGGTGGCGATGATTCCGTCCAGTTTCAGGTCCAGCGCGAGGCGTGCGACGTCGTCGATGTCCTCATCGCTGAGGTCCGGGGCGATCTTGACCAGCAGCGGGACGTGGCGGCCGGCAGCCGCATCCGCCGCCTCGCCTACCGCCGTCAGCAGCGGGCGGAGGGTTTCCACATCCTGCAGCAGCCGCAGCCCCGGGGTGTTCGGGGAGCTGACGTTGACCACGAGGTAGTCGGCGGCGGGTGCGAGGCTGCGGGCGCTGACGAGGTAGTCGGCCACCGCATCCTCAAGTTCCACCACCTTGCTCTTGCCGATGTTGACCCCGATCACCGGGCGGACGCCCGGGTGGCGGCGCTGCAGGGCAGCCCGCGCGGACTTCAGCCGGGGCGCCACGGCCGCGGCCCCGTCGTTGTTAAAGCCCATCCGGTTGATCACGGCCCGGTCCTCGACCAGGCGGAAGAGCCTCGGCGCCGGGTTTCCCGGCTGGGCCTGTCCGGTAATGGTGCCCACCTCCACGTGGCCGAAGCCGAGCTCGGTCAGGGCCTCGATGCCGTGGCCCTCTTTGTCGAAGCCGGCCGCCAGGCCGAAAGGCGACGGGAAGGTCAGGCCGAACGCCTGGGTCTGCAGCGACGCCGCGGGTGCGGTGAACTTCTGCAGCACCCGCCCGGCGCCGCAGGAGTGGATGAGCCGGATGGCCCTGAAGCCGATCTTATGGGCGCGTTCGGCGTCCATCCATGAGAAAGCCAGCCGGAAGAATGTCGGATATACGCGCATGGCTCTAGTTTTCCGGTTCCGGCGGTCCAGACCAAACCCGCATCCGCGCCGGGCGCTAGCATGAAGCCATGACCAGCGAGGAATGGGTACCGGATATCCTCGGCGACGACTTCGAAGCGTGCACCGTCCCGGCGTCGGGCCCCGACGGCGTCGAGCGGACCGCGACGCTGGTCCGGCACGTTCCGGCCGGAGGGGGCGCGGGCGGCGGAGCTGGGCTTTCCGGGGGCCGGCGGGCCCGTGCCGTGTTGTTCCTGCACGGCTGGAGTGACTACTTCTTCAACGAGGAACTCGCAGAGTTCTGGACAGGCCAGGGCTTTGCGTTCTTCGCCCTGGACATGCACAACCACGGGCGGAGCCTGCACGCCGGGACGCACGGCGGCTATGTGGCGGACCTGGACGATTACGACGCCGAGATCACCGCGGCGATTGGCATCATCGCCTCCCTGCACCCCGGGACCGGAGACCCGACGACGGTGGCGCTGATGGGGCATTCCACCGGCGGGCTCATTGCCGCCCTGTGGGCCAGCCGGCATCCGGGGCTGGTCTCGCAGCTGATCCTCGACAGCCCCTGGCTGGAAATGCACGGCAGCCCGGCCGTGCGCCGCGCGGCGCGGACCATGGTGGAACCGCTCGCCCGGTTCTGGCCCGAAGCCGTCATCCGGCTGCCCGAACGTGGCTTCTACTGGCGCAGCGTCAGCAGCGCCGCCGAGGGCGAATGGACGCTGGATGACAACTACCGCCCGCCCCGGGCGTTCCCCGTCCGGGCCGGCTGGTTGAGCGCGGTCCTCAGCGGGCAGTCGCGGGTGGCGCGGGGACTGAACATCGACGTGCCCATCCTCGTCCTGATTTCCGGGGCCAGCGCCACCGGGATGTTCTGGAAGGAATCCATGCGCCGCACCGACGCGGTCCTGGACGTGAACACCATAGCCCTCCGCGCCCTCAGCCTGGGCCGCACCGTCACCCTGGAACGGATCGACGGCGCCCTGCATGACGTGTTCCTGTCCGCCCCGCGGGTCCGCGCAGACGCCTACGCCCGGCTGGCCCGCTGGCTCCGTGCGTATGTCCTGGACGACGGCGGCAGCGGCTGAAGGCGCGCTCCCCCCGCGGGCTCCCCGGCGGACTGCCGGGTCGGCTGCCAGGGGTCAGGCCGGGGCAGCCGGGGCCGCGTCCACCGCCCCGCCGTAGCGGCGGTCCCGCTGCGCATAGATCTCGACGGCGTCCCACAGCGTGCGCCGGTCCACGTCGGGCCACAGCGTGTCCATAAAGACGAACTCGGCGTAGGCCGACTGCCAGAGCATGAAGTTGGACAGCCGCTGCTCGCCGGAGCTGCGCAGGAACAGGTCCACGTCCGGCAGGTCCGGCTCGTCCAGGTATTTCTGGATCGTCTTCTCGGTGATGGCGCCCGGCTTGAGCCGGCCGGCGGCCACCTCTTCCGCGATCGCGGACACCGCATCGGCGATCTCGGCGCGGCCCCCGTAGTTAACACACATGTTCAGGGTGCAGGTGCTGTTGCCGCGGGTGAAGTCCTCGGCTTCCTCCAGCTCCCGGATCACCGATCCCCACAGACGCGGCCGCCGGCCGGACCAGCGGATCCGGACACCCCACTCATCGAGCTGGTTGCGCTGCCTGCGCAGCACATCCTTGTTAAATCCCATCAGGAAGCGGACTTCCTCGGGTGAACGGCGCCAGTTCTCCGTGGAGAAGGCGTAGACACTCACGTGCTCGATGCCAAGTTCGATCGCTCCGGCCATCACGTCCAGCAGGGCCGGCTCCCCCGCTTTGTGGCCCTCGATCCGGGGCAGGCCGCGCTGGTTGGCCCAGCGGCCGTTGCCGTCCATCACAATCGCGACGTGCCGCGGGATGAACTCCGCAGGGATGGCCGGAGGGACGGCCCCGGAGGGGTGCGGGTACGGGCCCACCACGGGGGCGCTCCGCTGCCGGACCGGATTTTTCTTTTTACCCAACGCCACATTCTTACCCAACGCCACAGTTACGTTCGCTCCACATGTTTGAGGGATTTAAGGACACGTTCGAGATGCCACTGCAGGTAGCTGGCTACCAGGCCGGCTGCCTCGCGGCGGTGCACGGGGACGGACGCGTCCGCCGTCGTCCAGTCCCCCGTCAGCAGGGCACCGAGCAGAAGGACTGTTTCCGCGGCGGGTGCCGGCGATCCCGGCGGCCGGCAGTCGGCGCACACCATGCCGCCCAGCGGCGCCGAGAACGCGGTGTGCGGCCCGCGGGCCCCGCAGCGGGCGCAGTCGGTGAAGCTCGGCGCCCAGCCGCCGGTGGCGAGGGCGCGCAGCAGGTAGGAATCGAGGATGAGTTCCGGGGTGTGGTCGCCGCGGCTCAGCGAGGCCAGGGCGCCGACAAGCAGGTTGTATTGGGCGGTGCCCGCCTCGCCGTCGACGTCGGTGAGCTTTTCCGCCGTCTCCGTCATAGCGGCGGCGACGGTGTAGCGGCCGTAGTCGGCCGCGATGCTGCCGCCGTAGGCCCCTTTGGCGACGGCCTGCGTGACGATGTCCAGGGTGCGGCCGGAAATCAGCTGCAGGTCCGCGACCATAAACGGCTCAAGGCGGGCGCCGAAGCGGCTGGACGTGCGCCGGACTCCTTTGGCCACCGCACGGACCTGGCCGTGGTGCTTGGTCAGGATGGTGATGATGCGGTCCGCCTCGCCCAGTTTGTGGGTGCGCAGCACAACACCGTCGTCACGGTAGGCGCGGGAGGCAAAGGAGGATGGGTGGGCCACGGTTAATCTTCGCACTGCATCAGAGAAAACGGCGCCTTTCAGGACGGACAGCGCTGCGCCGCCGGGTGGTCCGGCGGCGCAGCGGCTGGCAGCTTAGGCGCGGGCGTCCCGGATGGCCCGGTTCACGGCCGAGATGACGGCCTTGAGCGAGGAGGTGGACGTGTTGGCGTCGATCCCGACGCCCCACAGCACGCGTTCACCCACGGCGCATTCGACGTAGGCCGCGGCTAGGGCGCTGCCGCCTTCGGACAGGGCATGCTCGCTGTAGTCCAGCACCCGGACGTCGACGCCGTCTTCGCGCAGGATGCTCAGCAGTGCGGCGATCGGGCCGTTGCCGGTCCCGGTGCGGTGGACCTGGGTGCCGTCGATCTTGAGCGCCGCGTGCAGGGTCATCGAGCCGTCCTCGTCAGTCTCGGTGCTGAACGGGCCGAGGGCGTAGCGTCCCCACTGCTCGTCGGCCGCACCGGAAGGCAGGTATTCATCCTGGAAGACCTGCCACAGCTGGGCGCCGCTGACTTCGCCGCCCATGGTGTCGGTCTGCTTCTGGATGACGCCGGAGAATTCGATCTGCGCGCGACGCGGCAGGTCCAGGTTGTGTTCGTTCTTCAGCAGGTATGCGACGCCGCCCTTGCCGGACTGGGAGTTGACCCGGATGACGGCCTCGTAGCTGCGGCCCAGGTCCTTCGGGTCGACCGGCAGGTACGGGACCTGCCAAGGGTAGTCTGCCATGTCCTTGCCTGCGGCGGCGGCATCCTTTTCCAGCGCTTCCAGGCCCTTCTTGATGGCGTCCTGGTGCGAGCCGGAGAACGCTGTGAAGACGAGGTCCCCGCCGTAGGGTGCACGCTCGGCCACCGGGAGCTGGTTGCAGTACTCCACGGTACGGCGGATCTCATCGATGTCGGAGAAGTCGATCATCGGGTCGACGCCCTGGACGAACATGTTCAGGCCCAGGGTCACCAGGTCCACGTTGCCGGTCCGCTCGCCGTTGCCGAACAGGCAGCCTTCGATCCGGTCCGCGCCCGCCAGGTAGCCCAGTTCGGCGGCCGCGACGCCGGTGCCGCGGTCATTGTGGGGGTGCAGGGACAGGATGATGCCCTCCCGCGGGTGCAGGTTGCGGCTCATCCACTCGATCGAATCGGCGTAGACGTTGGGGGTGGCCATTTCCACCGTGGCCGGCAGGTTGATGATGACCTGGCTGTCGGCGGAGGCCTCGAACACATCGGCGATGGCGTTGCAGACCCGGACGGCGTACTCCAGCTCGGTCCCGGTGAAGGATTCCGGCGAGTACTCGTAGGTGATGTGGGTGTCCTGCAGGGTCTCCTCGTACTTCTTGCACAGCCGTGCGCCCTGCAGGGCAATGTCCAGGATGCCGTCCTCGTCCTGGTTGAAGACGACCCGGCGCTGCAAGACCGACGTCGAGTTGTACAGGTGCACGATGGCCTGCTTGGCGCCGACGAGGGACTCGTAGGTCCGTTCGATCAGGTGTTCGCGGGCCTGGGTCAGGACCTGGATGGTGACGTCGTCCGGGATGTGGTTGCCTTCGATCAGCTGCCGGACGAAATCGAAGTCGGTCTGCGAGGCGGAGGGGAACCCGACTTCGATTTCCTTGTAGCCCATCCGGACCAGCAGCTGGAACATCTTCAGCTTGCGGGCGGGGCTCATCGGGTCGATCAGCGCCTGGTTGCCGTCACGCAGGTCCACGGCGCACCAGCGCGGGGCCTTGGTAATGACCTTGTCCGGCCAGGTGCGGTCCGGCAGCTCAACCGTGATCAAGTCCTGGAACGGGACGTAGCGGTGGACGGGCATTCCTGAGGGCTTCTGTGCGTTTCGCATTACAATCGGGGCCTTTTCTGTGATTCCTGGTGAAAGGGTGGCCGGGCAACACAAACTCCGCAGCGAGGGTGGGCCTTGCGCTAGATCGCGTCTGAGGCCTCGCCGCGGCAGCTAAGAAGGAGCAGTTCTGCGCGCACCTTTTCACACTAACACGGGTGCGTAAGATGAAGGAGCCATACCTCCGCAACGTCCACCATGCAGACCGGCAACGCGTAACAAGGCGGCGCCGGGCTGCCTCTCAAAGGAGCATCTGTGCCACTTTCGGGGATCGCCCTGTCCAACATCGACTCCAGCGTCAGGCCGCAGGATGACCTGTACCAGCATGTCAACGGCACCTGGCTCAAGAACACCGAGATCCCGGATGACCGGCCCCTGGAGGGGACGTTCACGGCGCTGCGGGACGGCTCGGAACTCGCGGTGAAGGAGATCATCGAGGACGCGGCGGCCCGCGGCGCGGATGCCACCGGGATCGAGCAGAAGGTCGGGGACCTCTACAACAGCTTCCTGGACGAGGCTGCCGTGGAGGCCAAGGGCCTGGACCCGATCAGGCAGCGGCTCGCCGAGGTGTTCGCCACGGAGTCCGCCGCCGATCTCGTGGCGCTGGCAGGGCGGCTGTTCCGCGCGGACGTGGGCGGCCTGTTCTACATCTATCCCGCCCCCGACGCCGGGAACCCGGACAGGATCCTGCTCTACACGGGCCAGGGCGGCCTGGGCCTGCCGGATGAGTCGTACTACCGGGAGGAAAAGTTCGCTCCCATGGTCCAGGCCTACAAGGAGCATGTGCAGGCGGTCTTCGGCCTGGCCGGTCTCGCCGGCCCGGCGGATGCGGCCGGCCGGGTGGTGGCACTGGAGACCGCACTGGCCTCGCACCACTGGGACAAAGTCACGCTCCGTGACCCGCAGAAGACGTACAACCTCAAGACCGCGGACGAGGCGGCGCAGCTCTTCCCGCTCCTCGCGACCTGGTTCGACGCCGCCGGCATCGCACCGGAGAAGCGTGCGGACCTGGTGGTGAGCACCCCGGATTTCTTCGCCGGGGCTGCCTCGCTGCTGGACTCCGAACCGTTGTCCGCCTGGCAGGAATGGCTGGCCATGCGGGTCATCAGCGCGGCCGCACCGTACCTGTCGGCGGCCTTCGTTGATGCGAACTTCGCCTTCTACGGCACCACGCTCAGCGGCACGCCGCGCAACAAGGACAGGTGGAAGCGCGGGGTCGCCGTCGTCGAGGCAGCGCTCGGCGAAGCGGTCGGGCAGATCTACGTCGCCCGGCATTTCCCGGAAACCCACAAGGCCCGCATGGAGTCGCTGGTGGCCAACCTGATCGAGGCCTACCGCGAATCCATCACCGGCCTCGCCTGGATGGGCGAGGACACCAAGCATGAGGCGCTCAAGAAACTCGATTCCTTCCGGGCCAAGATCGGCTTCCCGGACAAGTGGATCGACTACTCCGCCGTGGAGATCGACCCGTCGGACCTGCTGGGCAACGTGGAGCGCGCGCACAGCGCCGACGTCGACCGCCACCTGGACGAGGTGGGC
>DATIUQ010000090.1:0-5497 GCA_035466775.1 Arthrobacter sp. | reverse complement strand
TGTGGGCGGGAGCCCGTTCACGTCCAGCGACCCCGCCGCGCAGAAAAGCGACGTCCAGCACCGGGTGGAGCACGAGCTCGCAACCCTGCTCGACCGGATCGTGGCAGAGGATTTCCCCTTCCTTGGCGCCTGCTACGGGGTCGGGACACTGGGCCGGCACCAGGGTGCAGTGATCGACCGGACCTACGGCGAGGGTCTGGGCGGCGTGACCATCAAGCTGACGGCCGAGGGTTTGGCTGATCCCCTGCTGCGGGGTCTGCCGGAGAGCTTCACCGCCTTCACCGGCCATAAGGAAGCCTGCACCACCCTCCCCTCCCACGCGGTGCTTCTGGCCAGCTCCGCCGCCTGCCCCGTGCACATGTTCCGGATCAAGAGCAACCTGTACGCCACCCAGTTCCACCCCGAGCTGGATGCGGACGGGCTGGTCACCAGGATCGACATCTACCGCCACGCCGGCTACTTCCCGCCCGAATCGGCCGAAATGCTGATGGAGGACGCCCGTCGGTTTACCGCCACGGAACCGATGAAGATCCTGGGGAACTTCGTGGAGCGCTACGCTCGCTAGCCGAGCCTGGCCCGCGGAATCTCCGGCGCTCCTGCCCAGTTACTTTCCGGCATCCTTCCGCCGACACGGAAATGCCCGGCGTGTTCCGCGAACACGCCGGGCATTTCTGTCAGTAACTGGGCAGGAGCGTCAGCCCCGGCCAGGGAACGGCCGTCAGGCCACGTTGTTGGTGTACTCCAGGTCGCGGGTTTCCTTGCTGACGAACAGGGCGATCAGCGTCAGCACCGCCATGGACGCAAGGTAGACACCGACCAGCATGGGGCTGCCCTTGCCCATTTCCCAGAGCCAGACGGCGATGAACGGAGCAACCGCCGCACCGAGGATGCTGGAGAAGTTGTAGCTGATGGCGGAGCCGGTGTACCGGACGTTCGTCGGGAACAGCTCCGGCAGCAGCGCACCCATGGGCCCGAACGTCAGCCCCATCAGGGAGAAGCCGAGGATCAGCAGGGCCATCGTGCCGACGAACCCGGCGCTGAACAGCGGGACGAAGAGCAGGCCGAAGGCGATGATGCCGAGGGTCACGGCGATCAGCATCTTGCGGCGGCCGTACTTCTCGGCCAGCGGCCCGGAGACCAGGGTGAAGATGCCGAAGAACACGACGCCGGCAATCAGCATCCACAGGAAGTCGTTGCGGGAGTAGCCCAGTCCCGGGACGAACGCGGCAGCCGCGGCCTCGGTCATCGGCTTGCCGGCCTTCTCCGCTGCGGCCTTGGCGGCGTCCAGGCTGGAGGCCCGGGTGCCGTAGGTCAACGTGAAGGTGGTCATCAGGTAGAACAGCACGTAAGTGGCGAGCATAATGAACGTGCCCAGGATCAGCTGGCGCCAGCTGGTCTTGAAGACCCGGGCCAGCGGCAGCTTGGCGACCTCATTGGATTCGAGGACCTTGGTGAAGGCCGGGGTCTCGATCAGCTTGAGCCGGACGTAGAGGCCGATGATGACCATGACGGCGCTGAGCAGGAACGGCACACGCCAGCCCCATGCCATAAAGGCCTCCGGCGACAGCGCGTAGCTGAACACCAGGAAGATCACGTTGGCGATGATGAAGCCGATCGGTGCACCCAGTTGCGGGAACGTGCCGTAGATGGCGCGCTTGTTGGCCGGGGCGTTCTCCGTGGCCAGCAGGGCCGCGCCGCTCCATTCGCCGCCGAGGGCCAGGCCCTGGGCAAAACGCATCACGACCAGCAGCGCCGGCGCCCAGAACTCCCAGCCCGGGACGAGCGCCGTCGGGAGGCAGCCGATGAGGAAGGTGGCGATACCCATGGTCAGCAGCGACGCCACCAGGGTGCCCTTGCGGCCGAACTTGTCACCGAAGTGACCGAAGACGATGGACCCGAGCGGGCGGGCGATGAACGCGACGCCAAACACTGCGAAAGAGCTCAGCAGCTGGGTGGTTTCGTTCTGTCCGGGGAAGAACAGACGGGGGAAAACGAGCACAGCGGCGGTGGCGTACACGTAGAAGTCATAGAACTCAACGGTGGTGCCGACCAGGCTGGCAACGATAACGCGGCCGCGCGAGTTCACCTGTTTGGCGGACCCATGCTCCGTGGATGTAGCAGTGGATGACATGTAGTAGCGCTTTCATGAAGACCGGACTGGTGCTGCTTATAGCCGCCCGGATAAGGATACGTATGCTTACATAATAGTTCCGGGCGTCCAGTCAATGGACAAATGTTCCACTATTTGGACATTGTGAATTGTCTCACGTGGTGGTCATCACACTATGCCCCCTATCCGCCCCTCACGCCGTCACAAACGCGCCGATAGGCAAACGTCACAGCACGTTAACAAAGGGCGACGGTCCCGGAAACGCGGCTTCCCTACCTTGGAAGGACAACATCCCCAAGGAGGTCCCCGTGACTGCTGAACGCACCGCAGATGCCCCAACCGGCATCTCCCCCGGTATTTCCCCCGCCGCCCATGCCGGCACCACCCTCGGCGGTCCCGCCCTTGAATACCGCCCCGGCCGCTGGATCGCCAACTGGGATGCCGAGAACAAGGAACAGTGGGAGACCCAGGGCCGCACCATTGCCCGCCGCAACCTGAACTGGTCCATCTTCGCCGAGTTCCTGGGCTTCGTGGTCTGGCAGCTGTGGTCGATCGTGGTGGTCCAGCTCCCCGCGGCCGGATTCACCTTCACCACGTCCGAAATCTTCTGGCTGATCTCCATGCCAAGCCTGGTGGGCGCCACCCTCCGCATCCCGTACACCTTTATGGTCCCCCGCTTCGGCGGCCGCAACTGGACCATCGTCTCGGCCCTGCTGCTGCTCATCCCGTCGATCGGGCTGGCCATGTGCGTCTCCAACCCGGAGACCCCCTTCGGCGTCATGCTGTTCGTGGCGGCCCTGGCCGGCTTTGGCGGCGGCAACTTCGCCAGCTCCATGGCCAACATCACGTTCTTCTACCCGGCCCGCGAAAAGGGCTGGGCGCTGGGCCTGAACGCCGCCGGCGGAAACCTCGGTGCCGCCGTCGCACAGCTCGCCGTCCCGATTGCCATCACCCTCCTGGCCGCCGGCACCGTGAACCTGCCCATGGCCGGCTGGATGTGGGTCCCCCTCATCCTGGTCGCGGCCTTCGGCGCCTGGAAGTACATGGACAACCTCACCAGCGCCAAGGGCGACGTCGCGGGTTCACTCGCCGCGCTCAAGGAACCGCACCTGTGGATCATGGCACTGCTGTACATCGGCACCTTCGGTTCGTTCATCGGCTTCGCCGGCGTCTTCCCCAAGCTCATCAAGGACTACTTCCCGGCGTTCTCCTCCATCGGAGTCGGCACCGTGGCACTGTCCCTGGCATTCCTGGGCCCGCTGGTCGGCTCGCTGGCCCGCCCCTACGGCGGACGCATGGCGGACCGCATGGGCGGCGCCCGGATGACCGTCGCCGCGTTCGCCGCGATGGCCGTCATCACCCTGACCATGATCTGGACCCTGCCGCTGAAGAACTTCTGGCTGTTCCTGGGCCTGTTCCTGCTGCTCTTCACCGCCAGCGGCTTCGGAAACGGTGCTACCTACCGGATGATCCCCATCATCTTCGCCACGTCCAGCCGGGCGGCAAAGTCAGGCGCCAGCTCGGTGACCACGCAGCGGCTCGCCTCCTCGGCCCTCGGCCTGATCTCGGCGATCGGAGCCTACGGCGGGTTCGTCATCCCGCAGGTCCTCAACGCCTCCAACAGCGCCAGCGGCTCGTACACGCCGGCGTTCTACGGATTCGTCGGGGCGTACGTCCTGATGCTGGCCGTCTGCTGGTTCTGCTATATCCGCAACGCCAACCGAAACGCGATGGGACACGTCTAACATGACCAACGGCGCCGCCACGCACTGCCCCTACTGCGCCCTGCAGTGCGCCATGACGCTCACCACCCCAGCGGCCCCGGCCGCAAAAGGACTGGCCCCGGCTTCCCAGCCGGGGTCAGACCCCGTGCCGGGGCAGCCGGCCGCCGCCGCACCCCTCCTCGATGTGTCCGGCCGCGACTTCCCCACCAACCGCGGCGGCCTCTGCCGCAAGGGGTGGACCTCGGCGTCACTGCTGAACCACCCCGGCCGCGTCACCGAGCCGCTGCTCAGGGGCGCCGACGGCGTCCACCGCCCCATCGGCTGGGACGAAGCCCTGGCGCTTGTCACCACGGCGGTGCAGGCCACCCGCGCCCGGTACGGGGCGGACGCCGTCGGAGTCTTCGGCGGCGGCGGGCTCACCAACGAAAAGGCCTACCAGCTGGGCAAGTTCGCCCGGCTGGCCCTGGGGACGTCGCGGATCGACTACAACGGCCGGTTCTGCATGTCCTCGGCCGCCGCGGCGGGGATGCGCGCGTTCGGGCTGGACCGCGGGCTGCCGTTCCCCCTGGCGGACCTCGACTCCGCCAGCACCATCCTGATGCTCGGCTCCAACGTCGCCGAGACCATGCCGCCGTTCGTCCAGCACCTGCAGGGCGCCCGCGACGCCGGCGGGCTGATTGTGGTGGATCCCCGCCGCTCGGCCACCGCGGCATTCACGGCCGACGGCGGCGGCCTGCACCTGCAGCCGCTGCCCGGCACCGACCTCGCCCTGCTGCTGGGCATCTCCCACGTGGTGATCCACGAGGGCCTCGCCGACGCCGGATACATCGCGGCCCGCACCGCGGGGTACGACGCCGTCGTCCGCAGCGTCGCTTCCTACTGGCCCGAACGCGTGCAGTCCCTGACCGGCGTCCCGGCCGGACAGATCCGCGACACCGCCCGCCGGCTCGCCGAGGGATCCCGCCGGGGCGGCAGCTACATCCTCACCGGCCGCGGCGTGGAACAGCACGTCGACGGCACGGACACCGCCACCGCCGCCATCAACCTCGCCCTGCTGCTGGGCCTGCCCGGCTCCGCCCGCAGCGGCTACGGCACGCTGACCGGCCAGGGCAACGGCCAGGGCGGCCGCGAACACGGGCAGAAAGCCGACCAGCTTCCCGGCTACCGCAAGATCACCGATCCTGCCGCCCGCGCCCACATGGCGCAGGTATGGGGCGTGCCGGAGGCGCTGATCCCCGGCCCCGGCCTCCCCGCCGTCCAGCTCCTGAAGTCCCTGGGACAGCCCGACGGCGTCCGCTGCCTCTTCGTGCACGGCGCCAATGTCGCGGTCTCGGCGCCGGACGCCAACGCCGTGATCGCCGGCCTGCGGAGCCTGGACTTCTTGGTGGTCTGCGATTTCTTCCTCTCCGAGACCGCCGCCGAAGCGGACCTGATCCTGCCGGTCACCCAGTGGGCCGAGGAGGAAGGCACCCTGACCAACCTCGAGGGCCGGGTGCTCCGCCGCCGCCGGGCCCTCGCTCCACCGCCCGGGGTCCGCACCGAGCTGTGGATCATGACCCGGCTGGCCGAGGCCCTGGACGCCCCGTCCACCTTCAGCGAGGATCCCGAGACCGTCTTTGAGGAACTCCGGCTCGCCTCTGAGGGCGGCCTGGCCGACTACTCC
>DATIUQ010000089.1:0-23237 GCA_035466775.1 Arthrobacter sp. | reverse complement strand
CTGGCCGCCCTCCCGAACACCCACGCGGCCGTCATCTCGGGGCGTTCCCTGCGTGACCTGGCCGCCGTCTCGCGGCTCCCGGCGGAGGTGCACCTCGTCGGTTCGCACGGCGCCGAGTTCGACATGGGCTTCGCCCACGGGTTGTCCCTGGCCACCGAATCCGTGCTGCAGCAGGCCAGCCAGGCCCTCGCCGAAACCGTGGGCGCCTACCGCGGCATCACCATCGAGCGCAAACCCGTCGCCGTGTCCGTGCACACCCGCCCGGCCGCCCCCGACGTCGTCGCGCTGGCCACGCAGCAGGCGGAGGAAATCGCCCGCGCGCACGGGCTGTCCTTCATTGTCGACGGCTCCGTCCTGGATCTGTCCGTGGTGGAACCGTCCAAGGCCGCCGCCATGGAGCACCTGCGCTCCATGCTCGGCGTCAGCGCCGCCCTCTACGCCGGGGACGCCTCCAGCGACGAGGCCGCTATGGCCACCCTGCGCGGCCCGGACCTGGGCCTGCGCGTCGGGTCGGGGCCAACCGTCGCGGCGCACCGGCTGCGGGACCCGGAGTCCTTCGCCCGGGTCCTGGGCATCCTCTTTGAACTCCGCCGGGCCTGGCTCTTCGGGGAGGACGCCGTCGGCCTGGAACGGCACTCCATGATCGGCAACGGCTCCTCCACGGCCCTCATCACCCCGGACGCCAGAATCTGCTGGATGAGCCACCCTCTGCCGGACTCGGGATCCCTCTTTGCCCACCTTCTCGGCGGCGACGCCGCGGGCCATTTCTCGGTGGAACCGGTGAAGGCCTCCCAGGTCCTGGGCCAGCGCTATGTGGACAGCACCATGATCGTGGAAACCCGCTGGGCCGACGTCACCGTCACGGACTACCTGGAACCGGCGCCGGACGGCATCACCAGCCTGGTCCGGGTCCTCTCCGGCACGGGAACGGCGCGGATTGTCTTCGCTCCCCGCCCGGACTACGCCAACGCGCCTTTCAGCATGGAGGCCCGCGGCGGGGAGCTGCACGTCGTCGGGACCGCGGACCCGATCATCCTGCTCGCACCCGGCGTCGGCTTCACCATCACCTCGGACGGCCGCCACGCCACCGCCACGGCCGACGTAGAGCTGCGGCACGGGCCGGTGGTGCTGAACCTGCGCTGCGGCGACACCGAACCCCAGCGCGCGGAACCGCCGGAGGAGAACTCGCGCCGCGCCGCCGTCGCGCATCATTCCCGGCGCTGGGTGCAGGCGCTGCAGCTGCCGGCCGTGAAACCCTCCCTGGTCCGCCGGTCAGCCCTGGTGCTCCGGGCCCTGGTCCATGAGCCCACCGGCGCCGTGCTGGCCGCGCCCACCACGTCGCTGCCCGAAGGGATCGGCGGCACGCGGAACTGGGACTACCGGTACTGCTGGCTGCGGGACGCCTCCATGACGGTCAACGCGCTGGTGGACCTCGGCTCCACCGCGGAGGCGGAAGGATTCCTGGCCTGGCTGGGACGGATCCTGGCCCACGCCCCCGGCCCGGAGTGGCTGCACCCGCTGTATTCGGTCACGGGGGCGCCGCTGTCCACCGAAGCCATCATCGAAAGCCTCCCCGGCTACGCGGGCTCCCGGCCGGTGCGGATCGGCAACGCCGCGGACCACCAGGTGCAGCTGGATGTCTTCGGGCCGGTCGCCGAACTGATCGATGCCCTGAGCGCGCGGCAGGGAACACTGGCCGACGCCCACTGGGAGCTGATGGTCCAGATGGCCTCGGCCGTGCTGGCCCGCTGGCACGAGGCCGACCACGGGATCTGGGAAGCCCGGCGGGCGCCCCGGCACCACATCTACACCAAGGTGATGTGCTGGGTGGCGCTGGACCGGGCCCTGCGCACCGCCGCCCGGCACGGCCGGACGCCGCTTCCCGAGTGGGAGCCGACGGCCGCGACCATCCGGGAGGAAGTCCTGCGCGAGGGCTGGGACGAGAGCTCGGAGTCCTACACCGTGGCCTACGACAGCCCGGACCTGGACGCTGCCGTGCTGCACATCGGCCTCTCCGGTCTGCTGGACGTCGCGGACCAGCGCTTCTTGGACACCGTCACGGCCGTGGAGCGGGAACTGCGGGTGGGACCCACCGTGTTCCGGTACCGGTACGACGACGGACTGCCGGGCCTGGAGGGCGGCTTCCACATCTGCACGACGTGGCTGATCGAGGCCTATGTTGCGGTGGGCCGGATCGAGGAGGCCTGGGACCTGTTCGACCAGCTGGTCAACCTGTTCGGCCCCACCGGGTTGCTGCCGGAGGAGTACGACCCGGGCACGGAAACGCACCTCGGGAACCACCCGCAGGCGTACTCGCACCTGGGCTTCATCCGCTGCGCCCGGCTGCTGGACGCGCTGCCGAAAAACTAGCGGTTCTGCGGGAGCTGCGGCCTGTGGGCCGTGGATCCCCTTTTCCCTTATCCCCTTTTCCCGGTGGCCCCCGCTATTCGCAGGCGACGCCGTCTCGGTCGCCGTCCATCTGTTCGCGGTAGCCCGGCTGGCCGGCCCGCAGCGGTGCGGCGCCGGCGGCACGGGCGGCGGCGCAGTTCGCGTAGTACACCGCAGCGGGAGCCGGGGCTGCCGGGGCCGGGACGGCCGGTGCGGGCGCGGCGGAGGCCGGGGGAGCGGGCTGGGGTTGCGCCGGGGGACCCGGCGCTGTCTGGCTGGTGGGCGCGGCCGTGTCAGGGCAGTCCCCGAGCACGCGTGCCATCGCGTCGTGCTCGGCCCGGGTGACCCACAGGCCGTAGCTGGACTTGACCGAGATCTGGCGGGCCACGTAGTCGCAGCGGTAGGACTTGTTCGGCGGCAGCCAGGTGGCGGCGTCGCCGTCGCTCTTTTGCTGGTTGGCGGGGCCGTCCACCGCAAGCAGGTTCAGCGGATCGTTCGCGAACGCGAGCCGCTGGGCCTCGGTGAGCTGCTGGGCGCCCTTCTGCCAGGCGTCGCTGAGGGCCACCACATGGTCGATCTGCACGGCAGAGCTGGTGCTGCTGCCGCGGAGGAAGTTGACCAGGGTCGCCGTGTAGGGGTCGGCCAGGACGCCGGAGAGGACCACGCAGTCCCGGGTGCCGGGCTTGAGGGCGAGGTCGCTGAGGTCCCGGCGGAGCATGTCGTTGCGCGTGTCGCAGCCGTTGCGGTCGACGTCGGCCCAGGCCTGGCCGAACTGGTCGCGCGAGTAACCCGTCTTGGGTGCGCGGCCCTTGACCGGGATCGTGGCGAGCACCTCCCGGGCCTTGCTGGCGAAGGCAGGCTGCTGATGGGGCGCGCTGGAAGCCTCGCCGGCACCGGGGGTAGTCTCCGGGTCCAGCGGCGCACCTTCCACGGCGGGCGCGGAGCTTTCGACGGCGGCCGGGGCGGCAGCGGGGGCCGTGCCGGGGCTGGCGCAGGCAGTGGCGGAAACCAGCAGCAGTCCCGCGAGCCCGGCCGCGATCCAGTCGACGGCGCCGGACCGTGCCGTGACGCGCTTGTCCCCGCGTTTGTTCCCGGGCTTGTTGTCCCGATGCAATTCGTCCCTGCGCTTATTGTCCCCGTGCAATTCGTCCCCACTTCGTGCTGTTGCCCCGGTGTCCGAGGGGCGGCTTAAGACCGGTCCCAGACTACCGGTGCCGGACGACAACGCGGGGTCACCTCGCGCCCATGCCGAGGGCCGGAATGGGCTCGATCCGACCCCGCGTTGCTGCTGAGGGGCCGGGGCGGGAGTCAGCGGACCCCCGGGCGGGACGCCGAGAAGATGGCCGGCGCGGTGCCTTCGCCGGTGGCGAGATCGGCGAGGATCCGCCCGACCGCGGGGGTGAATTTGAACCCGTGGCCGGAGAAGCCCGCGCCGATCACGAGCGGACCGATGCGGTCGAGGATGAAGTTCTCGTCCACGGTGGTGGTGTAGGTGCAGCTGATGTCCGTGAGGGAGTCCGCGTCCACTCCGGGAAGCCAGGTCCGGGCGTAGCGTTGCAGCGCCGCCATTTGCGCGGGCTCCGGCGTGAACGACCTCCGGTCCGGGTCCACGACCGGTCCCACCCCGTGCCACCCGGCCTTGATGCCCTCGCCGGGCGTCTGCATCCCGTAGACCGGCGAGTACCAGTCCGCGAACTCCGCGCCGGGGCCCGGGACATGGTTGAACCCGGGCCAGAGCGCGCCCTCGTCGATGATGGCGAAGTGCGCCGGCTGTTCCTGCGTCACGGTGAGCCGGGGGAGGGACACCCGCCCGCCGAGCAGCTTCGACGTCCAGGCCCCGGCAGTGACGACGGCCTGCCGGGCGGTCAGAACCGCGGTGCTGCCGCCGGCGTCGACCGTCAGCCGGACGCCGTCGTCGTGCACCGCGAGCTCCAGCACCTTGACCCGGTGCCGGATGTCGGCCCCGCGGCGTGCGGCCAGACGCTGCAGTACCGGCAGGGCGGCGTCGGGATTCAGCTGCCCGCCGTCTGGCATGTGCAGCACCTCCTGGTCGAACCGGATGCCGCGCCAGCGTTCGGCCGCTTCCGCGGCATCCAGGAACTCGGCCCGCAGCCCGGCCCCGTGCAGGGCATGGCGCACGTCGTCCAGCCGCGGATCGGTGCCGTGGTTCACGACGCCGGTGCGCGCCAGCAGGCGCTCGCCGCCGTCGGCCTCGAGCTCGTCCCACCAGCGGGCGGCTTCGGCCAGCATCGCGACGTAGTCCGGATCGGCGTAGCCGGGATTGAAGTTCCGCGTGGCGCCGTGCGATGCGCCGTTGCGGTGCCCCGGGCTGAACTGCTCCAGCAGGGTCACGTCCCGGCCGCGGCTGGCCAGGGCCCAGGCAGCCGCCGAGCCCATGGCGCCGCCTCCGATCACGACGGTGTCCAGTTCGGTGTTCATTGGGTCCTCCGGATGGTGTTGGTGCGGGGAAAGGCGGCGGGCAGGGCAGGCGTCAGGTGAGGAGCAGGGCCACAACGATCAGGGCCGGCACGGCCACCACGGTGGTGATCAGCACGGTGTCCTTGGCCACCGCCAGGCCGGTCCGGTAGCGGCTCGCGATGACAAAAACGTTCTGCGCGGTGGGCAGGGCGGAGGTGACCACCACTGCGAAAAGTGCCTGGCCTTCCAGCTGCAGGGCGAAGCGCGCGAAGAAGTAGGCCAAAAGCGGGTGGACCACGAGCTTGAAGCCGCAGGCCAGCAGGGTGTCGATCCGGCGGCCGGCCGAGGCCTGCAGCGGGCGGGATCCGTTCAGGCTCATGCCGAAGGCGAGCAGCATGGCAGGAATGGCGGCCCCGCCGATCAGGTGGATCGGCTCCATCACCAGCGGAGGCACCTGCCATCCGGTAGCGGCCACCGCCAGGCCCAGCCCGGAGCCCACGATCATGGGATTCCGCAGGATCATCAGCACGAAGCTCAACGGGGTGGTCCGGTGCGTGCTGGTGGTGGCGTCCAGGGCCATCAGGAACAGGGGAGTGAAGAATGCCAGCTGGAAGATCAGCAGCGGCGCCACGTAGCTGGCATTCCCCAGGACATAGACCGCGATGGGGATGCCGAGGTTGGCGGAATTGGCCAGCGACGCGCTCATGGAGGACGTCAGGGATTCCGCCAGGGAGCGTTTAAGCAGCAGTCGGACGATGACGAAGAAGAGCGCCGCTGTCGCGACTGCGCCGACAGCCGCCACCAGCAGCGGGGCGGCGAAGATGTCGTGGACGTTGGCCTTGCTGAGGGTGTCGAAAAGCAGGGCAGGGCTGGCGACGAAGAAAGTCAACGCGCTGAGCACGGAGCGGGCGTTCTCACCCAGGACACCGCGCCGGCCGACGAACATGCCCACCAGGATGATGCACCAGACCACGAAGAATCCGGCGAGGACGCCTAGCACTCGGCAGTCCGCGGCGGAGAAGGCGGAGGAAGGGTGGCGGTCACCCTTCCAGAGTAATCAGCTTTATTACTGCCGGTCGCCTGTTACGGCGGAAGGCTGCGGCGGTGGCGTCAGTTCAGTGTGGCGTTGTTCAGCGCAAACGGCGGGCGCATGATCCCGGGCGTGTGGCCCTCCGCGGGGTCGTTGCCGATCTGGACAATCTTGTTGTCCTTATCCACATGGACCACCTTGGGGCTGTAGGCCCGGGCCTCATCTGTGGTCATCTGGGCGTAGGTGATCAGGATGATGATGTCGTTCTCGTGCATGAGGTGCGCAGCGGCACCATTGATCCCGATCACCCCGGAACCGCGCTCGCCGGCAATGGTGTACGTCTCCAGCCGGGCCCCGTTGGTGACGTCGACAATGGACACCAGCTCGCCGGGAAGGATGTCGGCCGCTTCCAGCAGATCCAGGTCCACGGTGACCGAACCGACATAGTGGAGGTCCGCGTGAGTGACCGTGGCGCGGTGGATCTTGGACTTGAATATTGTGCGATTCATAACGGGACCAGTCTAGCGCCGGGCCGCCGGGAGCGCTGTGAGCCAGCGAACACCGGACGGGTCAGGGGCCCGCGGGCGGAATGGACGCGGCAGTCTCTGCCAGGATCTCCCGGGCGGCCAGGATGGCCGGGCGTTTGGCGCTGGAGCGCCGCACCGAGGTGAAGATGGTCCGGTGCGGATCGCCCGGCAGGGTGATCAGCTGCGACGTGGTGCCCCGTCCGGTCCAGACGAGGTCCGGCATGAGGGCCACGGCGTTCCCGGATTCAATGAGCCTGATCTGGGCCTGCAGGTCGGCCGTCTCAAAACGGACGTCGGGCTCGAACCCGGCGCTGCGGCAGGCCTGCTCGGCCCAGTGCCGCGACGCCGCGCCGCGCGGCTCCATCACCCAGGCCAGCCCGGCCGTATCCGCGAGGGACGTGATCGCCGGCCCGCCGGGGCCGGGCGGCGGAACGGCCAGTCGGATCGCATCACTCGTGAGGCGGAGGCGGTCGAGTTCGGCATACCGGGGTGCCGCGTGTCCGGGATACTGTTCGGCAATCACCAGGTCGAAGTCCCGCGCCCAGGTCTCATGAAGGGCCGTCTCGGGTTCCCGCTGGGTCATTTCGATCCGCACCTCGGGATAGCTCGACGCCATCCGGGTGAGTGCGTCCGGCATCAGGGCCAGTGCCGCGGACTGGAAGACGGCGATGCGGACCGTGCCGGTCACGGTAGTCAAGGAGGCGGCCAGATCCGCCTCGGCCTGTTCCAGCGTTTCCAGCAGTTGGGCCGTGTGGGCCACCAGGACTTCGGCCTGCGGGGTGAGCTGGACCCGGCGTCCGGTCTTGCGAAGAAGTTCGACGCCGGCCTCCTTTTCCAGGAGGGCCAGCTGCTGCGAGACCGAGGAGGGGCTGTACTGGAGTGCCTCCGCGACCTCGGCCAGGGTGCCCCGGATCTTCAGTTCGCGCAGCAGGCGCAACCGCCGGACATCCAGCATCGCTATTCCTTTGTGAATTCTAATGGTTATTGATTAGGAGAATTCACTTTATCTAATGCAATCCCGGTTGCATACTGTTGTCGTTAAGTAACACCCATCACAGGGTGGATTGATGGGCGCCACACCTAAATGCGGGAGACCCTGATGGCTACAAAAGACATAGACAGGTCGATCATGCGGCGCAAGCCGATCGACGACATCGAGGAAGAAAACCTACACAGCGGCCTGATGAAAAGTCTCGGGCTCTGGCAGCTGACGGCCATCGGCGTCGGCGGCATCATCGGCGTCGGAATCTTCTCCCTGGCGGGGCTCGTCGCCCACGGCAGCGAGACGGAGCCCGGCGTCGGACCGGCGGTGCTGTTCTCGTTCCTGATCGCGGGCCTCGCCTCCGCGGCCGCCGCCCTGTCCTACGCAGAGTTCGCCGGCATGATCCCGCGTGCGGGTTCGGCCTACACCTATGGGTACGTCGCCCTCGGTGAAATCATCGGCTGGTTCATCGGCTGGGACCTGCTGCTGGAATACATCGCGATCGTCGCGGTGGTGGCGATCGGCATTTCCGGCTACTTCGAAGCATTCCTCTCCGGCATCGGCATCCAGATGCCGGCCTGGATGACCTCGACGCCGGATGAAGGGCTTGGCGGCATCGTGAACATCCCGGCGATCGCCGTCTGCCTCCTCGTCACGTGGATCCTGTCCCGCGGTGCCAAGACTTTCGGGCGGTTCGAACTCATCGCCGTGGCCTTCAAGGTGGTCCTGATCCTCTTCATCATCGGCCTCGGCATCTTCTACATCAATACGGAGAACTACGACCCGTTTATGCCCAGCGGGTTCGGTCCGGTCGTGGCCGGCGCGGCCACGGTGTTCTTCGCCGTGTTCGGCTACGACGCGATGAGCACGGCGGCCGAGGAGGCCACGGACGGCAAGAAGCACATGCCCAAGGCGATCATCTACTCCCTCATCATCGCGATGCTCCTCTACGTGGCGGCCACCCTGGTCCTCACCGGCATGCAGAACTACCAGGACATCGACCCCAAGGCCGGGTTCGCTTCCGCGTTCAACGGAGTGGGCCTGCCCGTGGTTGCAACGATCATCTCCGTCTTTGCGGTGATGTCCATCCTGACCGTGATGCTCACCTTCCTGCTCGGCGTGACCCGTGTCTGGTTCTCGATGAGCCGGGACGGGCTGCTCCCCGGCTGGTTTGCCAAGACGGACCACCATGGCACCCCGCAGCGCGTCACCTGGATCGCGGGCATCGGCTCGGCCCTGCTCGCCGGTGTCTTCCCGATCAAGGCCGTCGCGGACCTGACCAACATCGGCATCCTGGCGGCGTTCGTCGTCGTCTGCTTCTCGGTGATCGTGTTCCGCTACACGAAGCCGGACGCTCCGCGCACTTTCCGCCTGCCGTGGATGCCGGTGGTTCCGGCGTTCGGTGTGCTGGCATCGGCGTTCCTGATGCTCCAGCTGCACTGGGAGACCTGGGCGCGCTTCGGAGTCTGGCTCATCATCGGCCTGATCATCTACTTCGGCTACGGCCGCAAGCACTCGCTGATGAACCCGGACAGCCCGCGCCACGAAGAGCTCGTGGAGATGCACCGCCCCCTCAAGTAACCACGCACCACCCGCGTTGCGCTATCACTTTTGGCTGCCATCCAGACCCTTTGGCAGCCAAAAATGATAGCGCATTCGTGTGTTCGGGGGCGGTTCCGTCCAGGCCGACACCCTTCGATTTTCCTAACCAGTATTGCTCGGAAAACATCGCTTTATCTTATGAAAATCCGGACGCATACTGAATCAAGAAGGGTCCATATTTTGAGAAAGAACGAGTACCAGCCATGACCAACATGTCAACGGAGTCCGATGTGAACACAGGCAGCGCCGCCGAACACGCACCCGTCTCGGAAGGCTCTCCGGTCCTTGAAGCCGCAGCCCTCGCCGAGGAGACCATCGGGCTGGTGCGCCGCTGGCTCACCGAGGCGGCGAAGGTCCCCGTCGACGCCTCCGCCGAGCAGCTCGCCGGCGTCCTGAAGGACCCCAACGGCCTCGACTTCACCGTGGGGTTCGTCGACGGCGTCGTCCGCCCGGAGGACCTGCAGGTCGCCGCCCGGAACCTCGCCGCGCTGGCCCCCAAGGTTCCGGCATTCCTGCCCTGGTACATGCGCAGCGCCGTCCGCCTAGGCGGCGCCATGGCTCCGGCCCTGCCGCAGGTGGTCATCCCGGTGGCCCGCCGTGTGCTCCGTGAAATGGTGGGCCACCTCATCGTCGACGCCACCGACGCCAAGCTCGGCCCCGCCATCGCGAAGATCCGCAAGGACGGTATCAAGCTCAACGTCAACCTCCTCGGCGAGGCCGTCCTCGGCGAACACGAGGCGTCGCGCCGCCTCGAGGGAACCCACAAGCTCCTGTCCCGCCCCGACGTCGACTACGTCTCCATCAAGGTCTCCTCCACCGTGGCACCGCACTCGGCCTGGGCCTTTGACGAGGCCGTGGAGCACGTCGTCGAGAAGCTCACCCCGCTCTTCACCCGCGCCGCGTCCTTTGCGGGCGGCGGAAAGACAGCCAAGTTCATCAACCTGGACATGGAGGAATACAAGGACCTGGACATGACCATCGCGGTCTTTACCCGGATCCTGGACAAGCCGGAGTTCAAGGACCTCGAGGCCGGCATTGTGCTGCAGGCCTACCTCCCCGACGCGCTCGCCGCCATGATCCGGCTCCAGGACTGGGCCGCCGCCCGCCGCGCCGACGGCGGCGCCGCGATCAAGGTCCGCGTCGTCAAGGGCGCCAACCTGCCGATGGAGCAGGTCGAAGCGTCCCTGCATGACTGGCCGCTCGCCACCTGGAACACCAAGCAGGACTCGGACACCAACTACAAGCGCGTCATCAACTACTCGCTGCACCCGGACCGGATCCGCAACGTCCGGATCGGCGTCGCCGGCCACAACCTCTTCGACATCGCTTTTGCCTGGCTGCTGGCCAAGCAGCGCGGCATCGCGGATAACGCAGAGCAGAGTATCGAGTTCGAGATGCTGCTCGGCATGGCCCAGGGCCAGGCCGAAGCCGTCAAGAAGGACGTCGGCTCGCTCTTGCTCTACACCCCTGTGGTCCACCCCGCCGAGTTCGACGTCGCAATCGCCTACCTGATCCGCCGGCTCGAGGAAGGCGCCAGCCAGGACAACTTCATGTCCGCAGTGTTCGAACTCAGCGAAAACGAAGCTTTGTTCGAACGGGAGAAGCAGCGCTTCCTCGCCTCGCTCGCCAAGCTCGACGACGAGGTCCCGGCCCCGAACCGCCGGCAGAACCGCAGCCTCCCGGCCGAGCCGATGCCGCACGATTCCTTCGAGAACACCCCGGACACCGATCCCTCGCTGCCCGCCAACCGCGACTGGGGCCGTGCCATCCTGGAGCGGGTCCCGTTCTCGACCCTCGGCAATGCCGCCGTCGAGGCAGCCACCATCAACGACGCGGCCACGCTGAACACCGTGATCGACACCGCCCTGGCCAAGGGCAAGGAGTGGGGCGCCCTCTCCGGTGATGAGCGGGCCGAGATCCTGCACCGCGCCGGCGACGTCCTGGAGGCCCGCCGCGCCGAACTGCTCGAGGTCATGGCCAGCGAAACCGGCAAGACCATCGACCAGGGCGATCCCGAGGTCAGCGAGGCCGTCGACTTCGCGCACTACTACGCCGAAGCGGCCCGCAAGCTCGACGACGTCGACGGCGCCACCTTCGTCCCGGCCAAGCTCACCGTGGTCACCCCGCCGTGGAACTTCCCGGTCGCCATCCCCGCCGGCTCCACCCTCGCCGCCCTCGCCGCCGGCTCCGCCGTCGTGATCAAGCCCGCCAAGCAGGCCCGCCGCAGCGGCGCCGTAATGATCGAGGCACTCTGGGAAGCCGGCGTCCCGCGGGACGTGCTGACCATGGTCCAGCTGGGCGAGCGTGAGCTCGGCCGGCAGCTGATCTCCCACCCCGCCGTGGACCGCGTTATCCTCACCGGCGGCTACGAGACCGCCGAGCTGTTCCGGTCCTTCCGCCAGGACCTGCCGCTGCTGGCAGAGACCAGCGGCAAGAACGCCATCATCGTCACCCCGAGTGCCGACCTCGACCTCGCGGCCAAGGATGTTGCGTACTCTGCCTTCGGCCACGCCGGCCAGAAGTGCTCCGCGGCCTCGCTGGTGATCCTCGTGGGATCCGTGGCCAAGTCCAAGCGCTTCCACAACCAGCTGATCGACGCCGTCACCTCGCTCAAGGTCGGCTACCCCGAGGACCCCGCCAGCCAGATGGGCCCGATCATCGAACCCGCCAACGGCAAGCTCCTCAACGCCCTCACCACCCTCGGCGAAGGCGAAAGCTGGGCCGTCGAACCGAAGAAGCTGGACGGGACGGGCAAGCTCTGGAGCCCGGGCGTCCGCTACGGCGTGCGCCGCGGCTCCTACTTCCACCTCACCGAGTTCTTCGGCCCCGTCCTGGGCGTCATGACCGCGGAAACCCTTGAGGACGCCATCGCCATCCAGAACCAGATCGAGTACGGACTCACCTCCGGGCTCCACTCGCTGAACCCGGCGGAAGTCGGCCTCTGGCTCGACACCGTGCAGGCCGGCAACCTCTACGTCAACCGCGGCATCACCGGCGCGATCGTGCAGCGCCAGCCCTTCGGCGGCTGGAAGAAGTCCGCCGTCGGCGCCGGCACCAAGGCCGGCGGGCCCAACTACCTCGTCGGCCTCGGCGAGTGGGTCAGCAAGGCCAGCACCTCGGTAGGGGCCCCGGCGCACGCGGGGGTCCGCCGGATCGAGCAGGCGGCCGCCGGCGTCCTCGCTGCAGGCGAGCTGGAAGCGCTGCGGCGTGCCCTGGCCTCCGACGCCCTCGCTTGGACCGGGGAATTCGGCACGGCCAAGGACGTCTCCGGACTGAGCGCCGAACGGAACATCTTCCGCTACCGCGCGCTGCCGGTCACGGTGCGGCTCTCCGAAGGCGAGCCCCTCGCCCATCTGGTCCGGACAGTGGCGGCCGGCGTCCTGGCGGGCTCGGAACTGACGGTGTCCACCGCCGTCGAGCTCCCCGCCCAGTTGCGCACCGTGCTCTCCGGCCTGGGCATCGACGTCACCGTGGAGAACGACGCCGACTGGCTGGCCTCCGCGGGCGAGCTCGCCGGAACGGCCAGGCTCGCCACCTCACGGATCCGGCTCATCGGCGGCGACGCCAAGGCCCTGGCCGAGGCGACCGGCGGACGTCCCGACCTGGCGCTCTACTTCCACCCGGTCACCGAGGCCGGACGCGTTGAGCTGCTGCCGTTCCTGCACGAGCAGGCCATCAGCATCACGGCGCACCGCTTTGGTACGCCCAACCACATCTCGGACGGCCTGATCTAGGGCCGGGCGCCTCCCCGGGGCAGACACAAACGAGCCGGGCAGCCACCCTCCAATGGTGGCTGCCCGGCTCTGTGGGCGTCCGCGCCCCGGACTCAGCCGAAGTACCAGCCGGGCGGAACCCACGAGGCGGGTACCGCGTGTGCGGAGAAGTCGTCGCAGCCGGAGCAGAAGTACGTGACTTCGCCCAGTTTGTTGATGGAACCGTCCCGGTGGTGGGTCGCGGGGACAAAAGTCTCAAGGTAAATGAACTCGTCGGTCCCGCAGCGCTCGCAATACGGGCTGCCGACATATTCGGCCTCAACCAGTGTGGTGGGGTGCGGGTCCAGGCGTCCGCGGCTGGGGTGTTTGGCGGCGGCGCCGCGGTGCACAGCCTGGGAGAACGGGCCCACGGGTTTGAGGGTGCGGGCTGTCGATGATGATGGGGAGTGTGGGCGGTTAATGGCTGGCGTCACTGTCGGCCTATCCCGAACGCCTCCAATGGCCGCCGCACGGCAGACACAAAGGACAACGTTCGTCATTTCGAATCGTTGTCATAGGCCTCTGCTTGACCTGCAACACACTCAGGATATGCCACGAATCCGAGTGGATCAATGGTATGCGTAAGTACGCAATCCGAGTAGGTACATATGCGTGTACGCAGGCCATTGGAAAACTGTGATTTTCCGCTGCGGCCCCCGTCGCGACTCAGGCGGGGCGCTGCAGCGTCCGGCCAGCGATCGTCTGGGTCAGCGCCTCGATCACCTCGGCGTTGGCCAGCGGGTTGCGGATCAGGGTGAAATCGACGTCGCCCACCGGCGGCAGGTCGAAGCGCCGGGTGATGATCTTCAGGTCCTCCGGCACCAGCGAGGACGGCATCACCGCCACGCCGATGCCAGCCCGGACCGCAGCCAGCACGCCGCTGATCTGCCGGGTGGTGCAGGTGATGCGCCAGGTCCGGCCGGCGGATTCGAGGGCGTCGATGGCAAGTTTCCGGCTCAGGCTGGGGGACGGGTAGGCGATGAGCGGTACGGACTCGGCCGGGTCCAGCGAGGTCTGCTCCAGGCCCACCCAGGCGAAGGAATCCTGCTGCACCACGGTGCCATCCTTGGCACCGGCCACCCACTTGACGAAAACGAGGTCCAGCTGGCCTGCGTTGAGCCTCTTGTAGAGCTGGTCGCTTTGGCCAACGGTCAGTTCCAGGTTGATCTGCGGGTAGACCTGCCGGAACTCCCGCAGGATCCTCGGCAGGCCGGTGATCGCGAGGTCGTCCGCCGTTCCGAAGCGCAGCCGGCCGCGCATGGCCGATCCGGAGAAATAGCGGGAGGCGGCGTCGTGGGCGGACAGGATGCTGCGGGCGAAGCCGGCCATGGCGTCCCCGTTGTCCGTCAGGCGCACGTCCCTGGTGTCCCGGGCCACCAGGACGCGTTTTGCGGCGGTCTCGAGCTTGCGCACGTGCTGGCTGACCGTCGGCTGCGCCAGGCCCAGCCGTTCGGCCGCCTTGGTGAAGCTCAGTGTTTCGGCCACGGCAAGGAAGGACCGCAGCTGGGCCGGTTCGAACATGCGGGCTCCTGACCTGCGGCGAACTGGCGCCGCATTGCGTTCCGTAATGCTAGTTATGCGGTGAATAATCTTCCACAATCCGCTGCGGCCAGCTTAGCGTTAAGGCATCCCAGCTCACCCGCTCCCTTGAGGACTTTCCGTGGCACCCCCTCCGCCTTTAGAGGCCAACGTAACTGCACTGCCGGACACCATTACCCAGCCAATCGCCGTCGTCAACGCGCCGCTGCCGTGGCGCCACACCTTCATCTCGCTGAAGGTCCGCAATTTCCGCATCTTCGCGATCGGCCACTTCATCGCCGTGATCGCCCTGTGGATGCAGCGGATTGCCCAGGACTGGCTGGTGCTTCAGCTCTCCGGGTCCGTCACCGCCGTCGGGATCACTGTGGCGCTGCAGTTCCTGCCCTCGCTGTTCCTGGGCCCGTGGGCCGGCATGATGGCGGACCGCTTCGCGAAGCGCAGGATCCTGATGCTGTGCCAGTCGGTGGCGGCGGTGCTGGCGGCCATCCTCGCGGTGCTGGCGCTGACCCAGCGGATCGAGGTCTGGCACGTCTACGTGATTGCGCTCGCCCTGGGCCTGGTCACCGTGCTGGACCAGCCCGCGCGCCAGGTCTTCGTCAATGAGCTGGTGGGACCGGCCTACCTCCGGAACGCCATCAGCGTGAACTCCACGACGTTCCAGCTGGGCGGCCTGATCGGGCCGGCGCTCGCCGGGCTGCTGCTCACGGCGGTGGGCGCCGGGTGGGCGTTCGCCGCCAACGCCGTCGCCTGTTGCTTCACGGTCGCGATGCTGCTCACCCTGCGGAAGGACCAGCTGCACCTCAGCGCCCCGGTGCCCAAGCGGAAGGGCATGCTCCGGGAAGGGCTGGACTACGCCCTGAGCAAGCCCACCATCTACTGGCCCTGGCTGATGGCCGGCTTCGTTGCGGTCTTCGCGATGAGCCTGCCGGTGCTGCTGGCAGCCTTCGCGGACCACGTGTACGACGTCGGTGCCGGCGGCTACGGCCTGCTGAACGCGCTCGTGGCACTCGGGGCGCTCGCCGGGGCGGTCACCTCGGCCCGGCGGCGCGAACTGCGGCTGCGCTCGGTGATGCTCGGCGCCGGAATGTACGGGCTGATGCTCTGCCTGGCCTCGCTGGCGCCCTCCATGGTGTGGTTCGGGGCGGCGATGGTGTTGGCCGGGTTCTGGTGCCTGATGTTCCTGACCGCTGCCAACCAGCTGGTCCAGATCAGCTCCAACATGGCCATCCGCGGCCGCGTCATGAGCCTGTACATCATGGTGCTGATCGGCGGGCAGGCGATTGGCGGGCCGATGATTGGTTGGCTGGCCGAGCATGTGGATCCGCACACCGCCATCCTGGTTTCCGGCGGGGTGCCGGCGCTCGCCGCGGCGACGGTCGCCGTCGTGCTGGCTCGCCGGGACCAGCTGATGCTCAAGGTGGACCTGAAGGACCGGCGCAGGTTCCTGAAGATTGTCCGGACACCGTAGCTTTCCGCGCCGATAACGGACAGCCGCTGCGTGGATCCAGGCAGCGGCTGTCCGATTTCGCAGCGGAAACCGGGGAACTAGCCCGCCAGCGGCCGGTGCGGGTACTCCGGCTCGCGCTGCTGGAACTGCAGCACATCCGGGTTGAGGACCACGCCGTCGCGGATTTCGATCGCGCGGCGGATGGTCTCGTTCGCGGTCCAGGCCTCGGGTCCGGTGATCACGGTTTCCAGGAACGGCAGCAGCGCCTCGCTGATTTCCCAGCTGGCCGAGTTCCACAGGTAGGACGGGCTGTGGTCCACCGCGTAGTAGTCGATGTGGTCCCCGACCTTGAACATCGGGTTGGCGAACGTGGTGGTTTTCGCCCAGCTGAAGCCCATGCCCTCGTCGCAGGACACGTCCACGATCAGGCTGCCGGGCCGGAACGCGTCGAGGTCCTCGGTGCGCAGATACGTCAGCGGCGCGTTCGGGTCCTGCAGCGTGCAGTTGACCACGATGTCGCTCTCGGCGAGGAACGGTGCCAGCGGCACGCGGCCGCGCTCGGTGATGACCTCGCTGAGGAACGGCGCCTTGTCGTCGTGGTCGAACTGCGCGATCCGCACGGAATGGATGGGGGAACCCACCGCGGCGACGCCGCGGTTGGTCAGCACCTGGACGTCATGGATGCCGTGGGCGTTGAGGGCCGTCACCGCACCGCGGGCCGTGGCCCCGAAGCCGATGACGACGGCGCTCAGGCGGCGGCCGTAGTCGCCGGTGGAGCCGGTCAGCGCCAGTGCGTGCAGCACGGAGCAGTAGCCGGCGAGCTCGTTGTTCTTGTGGAACACGTGGAGGCCGAAGCCGCCGTCGCTGGCCCAGTGGTTCATCGCCTCGAAGGCGATCAGCGTGAGTTTCTTGTCGATCGCCAGCTGCGTGATGGCCCGGTCCTGGACGCAGTGTGGCCAGCCCCAGAGGACCTGCCCGTCGCGCAGTTCGGCCAAGTCTTCGGGCTGCGGCTTGGGCAAGAGGACGACGTCGGCCTCGGCCAGCAGTTGCGCGCGGGGGGCGATGCGCCCCACGAGCGGTGCGAGGTGGACGTCCGAGACGCCGAAACGCTCGCCGTAGCCTTCCTCCAGGATGAGCTGCTGCCGGAGTTCCGGGGCGATGCGGTCCAGGTGGAGGGGGTGGATCGGGAGGCGCCGTTCGTCAGGCTTCCGCGTGGTGGCCAGGACTCCGAGGGTGAGGTGGCTCATGGTGCCGCTCACTTCTTTTTGGGACTCGCCGGCTTGCTGGTCGCCTTGTCCAGGGAGCTGGGCGGTGCTGCGGCGTCCCTCTTCTCGGCGCGCTTTTCCTTGATGGATTTGCCGGACTTCTTGGATGCTGCTTGACGGGGGGACTTGTCAGCCATGATCGCTCCTGTAGCGGAACCGAAGAGGTTCCTGACTTCGAACGATACAGGTAGCGACCTAACGGCCGCCGGGTCTTCCACTGGACGGAGTTCGACGGGGGATTGGAGCGGCTGACGGGAATCGAACCCGCGTATCAAGCTTGGGAAGCTAGCGCTCTACCATTGAGCTACAGCCGCAGTGGGACGGTCCAGAATGCTGACTTGGTCCCGGGGAACAACGAGATTTACCTTACCCCAGCCGGAAGCCATCTCAGAACACCCGTGCCGGTTCTGGTCGCTCCAATCGTTCCCGCAGCCACCCGAGGCATGCTGCCCCTTCCGCCAGCTGGAATGCGCGCAGGGTAGGAAGCCCCGGCGGCGAAGGCTTGCGGGCGTTATCCAGGAAATACCCCGCCAGGGCCGCGAGCACAGAATCCACCTGGTGCGCCCCGGCGGACGCGAACACAGTGTGCTGCCGGAGGGCCGCCTCCGTATCGCACGCCGGATCGGTGACCCGCGCATCTACGAGGAGGGTGAGGGCGTCGAACCACGACGCTCCGTGTGCCGCCCAGGGCCAGTCCACAATGACGGCCCGCCCGCCGCCGTCGATCAGGACGTTGTCGGCTCGAAGGTCAACGTGCGCCAGCCGGTCACCGCCCACAGTGTCCGCGGCCGTGGCGGACAGGGACTCCAGCAGGGCGTGGTGCTCCAGTGCCCACGGGTCGAGCCCTGGGTGCGGGTCATGGCGCAGCCTGGCCCAGCCCGCAAAAATGCCCCGGACCTCCTCTGTCAGCGACGGCAACACCTCAAGGGCCTCCGGAGGCAACGAAAGTGCGGAGATGGCGTCCACGGCATCGAGGACAGCGCGAAGATCGGTGCCCGAGAGTTGCGGGTGCCGTCCCTCAACATCGCTGAACACCAGGGCGACCCACTCGCCGTCGTCGTAGGTACCGACCAGTTGCGGGGTGGGAAGCCCGGCGGGGAGCAGGTTCATGATCCGAGCTTCCCTGCGGTGCAGCTGCGGCGACTCGGCGTTCAGTGAGCTGGATACCGCCTTCACAAAAAAGCGGGCTCCTTGGGCCGTGACCACTCGATCGGCACTGCCCGGGGAGTATCCCCCGGGCTGGGAGTGGGCGGCGGTGACGGGACTGCCTGCCATGTACTCGACGGCGGAGCGTAAGGATTCGGGAAGGTCGGCCCACCGGACGCGGGAACGCCGTTCCGGCGCAAGGTCGCTCATGGAGCAACAGTAGCGGCGCGCCTGCGGGGACTGGGGGAAGGCCGCGGTCCCGCGCGGCCGGCTCGCAGTCCGGCCGGGCACAGCCCCGCCGGACGCGGCCGGGAGCGGTTGGAGCGGCCTGGAGCGGTTCGCGGAGCGTCACGGCGGCCGCGGCGCGCAGACCTCTATAGCCTAGATCCATGACAGTTCTCCCGATGCAAGGCCAGCGGTGGTAATGGACCCCGCACCGGCGCTGGACGCCCAGCCGGAGGGCGGGCCGGACGCCGGGCTCAACGCCGCGGCGTCAGGCGAATCCGCCGCTCCCCGGCAAACCCCGCGGCACCAGCAGCTGATCGTCACGATCTACGGCCTGTACGGGCGCTCCTCCGGCGGCGCGCTGCCCGTCTCGGTGCTGATTTCCATGCTGGATGACCTCGGCGTCGAGTCTTCCGGGGTGCGCTCGTCCGTGTCCCGGCTCAAGCGCCGCGGCGTGCTGGAAAGCGTCAGGGAGGGCGGGGTGGCCGCCTACCGGTTGGCCCCCAACCTGGAGGATGTCTTCCAGGAAGGCGACCGCCGCATCTTTTCGCCCCGGCGTGCGACGGCGGCCGACCGCTGGCTCCTCATCGCGTTCTCCGTCCCGGAATCCCAGCGCCACCTCCGCCACCAGCTGCGCAGCATGCTGACCCGGATGGGCTTCGGTTCCGTGACCCCCGGGCTGTGGATCGCCCCGGGCAACACCTATGAGGACATCAGCCACCAGCTCGAGCGGGCCGGGCTGACCGAATATGTGGAGTTTTTCAAGGCCGAGCACCTGACCGCCGGGGACGTGAAGGACAAAGTCTCCCGCTGGTGGGACCTGCCGGCCCTGGAATCGCTCTACGCGGAGTTCATCGAACGGTTCGCGCCCGTGCTGGAACGCTGGGAACCGGAGCCGGCGCCGGGGCCCGACGCCGACCGGGCGGCCTTCGCGGACTACGTCCAGCTGCTCACCCAGTGGCGCCGGCTGCCGTACCTGGATCCGGGCCTGCCGGAGGAGTTCCTGCCGCCGGCCTGGCGCGGGCTGACCGCGGAGCGGATCTTCGCGGAGCTGCACCGTCTCCTGAACGGCCCGGCCCGCCAGCATGCCGAGCGGCTGCTGGGGGCGACGGGCGGTTCCGGGGCTGCGTAGCCCCCAGCCTGTGTCGGGGGCCTGTCCTAGCCCTGGCCCGACACGACGGCGATGGCCTGGATCTCGATCAGCGCCTCTGCCTGCCAGAGCCGCGTGACGCCGACGCCGGCCATCGCGGGGTAGTCGGTGCCCGCCATCTCGCGCCAGATCCGGCCGATTTCGCGGCCGTTCTTCTGGTAGTCCTCGACGTCGGTCAGGTAAATGGTGACGTTGACCAGGTCCGAGGGCATGCCCCCGGCTTCAGCCAGGGTGGTGAGGACGTTGTAGAAGCACTGGCGGAACTGCTCCACGATGCCGCCGGGAACGATGTCGCCGTTGCTGTCCATCGCCGTCTGGCCGCCCAGATAAACAGTGTTGCCGGCCAGGACGCCGTGGGCGAAGCCGGAGGGCTTGGCCAGGGCTGCGGGGTTGATGACCTTGTGGTTCATGGTGGCTCCTCATTGAGTCGGCGGTGCGATGGAATGGCCGTGCTGTGGAATTCGAGCTAACTGCGAACGGGCGGATCCGGCACATCTGCCGGTCTATCCAAACCGGTGAATTCGTGTTAACTTGAGCATATGTGACGACCGTAAAAATGTCGACATACCCCGCTTGGGGATGGCACAGTTAGCACGTCACCGGAATCGGCAAAGGGGCCGGTTCCGCCGTCGAACCGGAAGTGAAGAACCATGCGCCTTGCGACCGTCATTACGGCAGCCCGCGACGCCAGCGGTGGCCCCGCCACCCGCGCCGCCGTGCAGTCGGGGGACCGTTTTGTGCTCCTGGCCGCGCAGGACCTCAGCGAGCTGGTGGAGACCGCCGGCTGGCAGGAGCAGGCGGCTGCCGCTGCCGCGGGGGCGGCAGGCGGGGCCCCGCACGAGTCCATCCCTGTCGGAGAGGCCCGGTTCGCCACCGTGCTGCCGCGCCCGTCCAAGGTCATCTGCTGCGGACTGAACTACGCGGACCACATTGCGGAGATGGGCCGGGAGCTGCCGGAATACCCCACCTTATTCGCCAAGTATGCGGACACCCTGATCGGCGACGGCGAGGTCATCGACGCCGCCGGCCACGGCGCCAAGGTTGACTGGGAAGCGGAACTGGCGGTCGTCGTCGGCGCCCCGCTCCGGAACGCCTCGCCGGAGGAGGCCGCCGCCGCGATCGCCGGCTACACGGTGGCGAACGACATCTCCCTGCGCGACTGGCAGAGCCGCACCCTGCAGTGGTTCCAGGGCAAGGCCTTCGACCGCACCACCCCGCTGGGGCCAGTGCTGGTGACGCCGGACGAATGCGACCCCGAAGCCGGCGTCCGGGTCCGCTGCCTGGTCAACGGCGAAGAGGTCCAGAACGGCAACACCAAAACGCTCGTCTTCACCGCGGCCGCCCTGCTGTCCTACATTTCCACTTTCACGCAGTTGCGCCCCGGCGACGTGGTCCTCACCGGCACCCCCGGGGGTGTCGGCATGGGCGCCACCCCGCCGCGTTACCTGCGCGAGGGCGACGTCGTCACCACCGAGGTCGAGGGCATCGGCACGCTCACCAACACCGTCCGGCTCTAAGCCACCGCATCGCAGATACAAGACCGCACCTACAAGCCAGCCCTACCGGCCCGCCACAAGAAAGGCATCACCATGACAGAACAGATCAGCCAGCAGTTGACCGACCAGGTTGTCCCCGTCGTCACCCGCAAGGGTGCGGAGCACCGCGACACCGGCCAGTCCGGCGGAGCCGTCCGGATCTCCGGGGTCAGCACACAGCACACCCCTGCTACAAAGATTTGGTACGGCCAGGTCAGCAACGAACCCGGCTACCGCTCCTTCCCGCACCACCACGGCGAAGCCGAGACCGGCGGCTACGTCCTCCGCGGCCACGGCCGGATCTACTTCGGCGAGGACTACAAGGAGTTCATCGACATGACCGAGGGCGACTGGGTCTTCGTTCCGCCGTACATGCCGCACGTGGAGGCCAACATGAGCATCACCGAGGAACTCGTCTGGCTCACGGCACGCACCCCGGAGAACATTGTGGTGAACCTCGACGACGTCGACGACTCCACCCTCGAAGGGTACCGCCGGGTATGAATCCGACGTCGGAGATCCTCCTGTCCGCCCTCGAGCTGACGCCGGCCGAGCCGGACTTCCTGGACGAGGCCTATACCGCCACGACGCAGTACGTGCCGTGGCCCAAGGCCTACGGCGGGGACATGGTGGCGCAGGCCGCGGCCGCGGCGATGCGTTCGGTGGGGGATGACCGCTCGCTGCACTCGATGCACAGCTACTTCATGCGGCCGGCGGACATCGGTGCCGAGGTCCGGTACGAGGTGGAGCGGCTCCGCGACGGGCGGGGCTATTCCACCCGGCAGGTCCGCGCCTACCAGGGCGGCAAGACCGTCTACGTGGCCATGGCCTCCTTCCACGCCGAGGAACCCGGCGAGGAATTCGCCCGGGCCATGCCGGCCGGGATCCCGGATCCGGAGTCGCTGCCGTCCTCCGCCGACGTGCTCGACGGCGTCGACGGCGACGCCGCGGCCTACTGGTCCGGCGGACGCAGCTTCGACATGCGCCACGTGCCCGGCGCCGTCTACCTCAGCGTCGAGGGGGAGCAGGTGCCGCACCAGGCGGTCTGGGTGAAGGCCTTCGACCGGCTCCCGGACGACCCGGACCTGCAGCGGGCCGCCCTGGCCTACGTCTGCGACTACACCATCCTGGAACCGGTGCTCCGGGTGCACGGCTACGCCTGGGGCGACCCGGGCCTGGTCACCGCCAGCCTGGACCACGCCATGTGGTTCCACCGCGAAGGCCGGGTGGACGACTGGCTGCTCTACGTCCAGGAAGCCGTCTCGGCGCAGGCCAGCCGCGGCCTCGCGCAGGGTCATTTCTATGACCGGCAGGGCCGTCTCCTCGCCACGGTGGTCCAGGAAGGGATGATCCGGAAGTCGGCTGCTCCGTAAGTGCCCTTTTGGCCCCTCAAAACGGCCGTTTCGGAGCAGTCGATGACCGCTCCCGCTTCTAGCTGTTACCTCCTATCAATGACGATACGAAAGGCTTGCCATGGATCTGACGCCCTCGGCGCACCAGGACACCTTCGCGCGCGATCACCTGCCGCCGGCAGAGCAGTGGCCCGCACTGGAGTTCACGCTCCCGGAACTGCAGTACCCGCAGCAGCTCAACGCCGCCACCGCGCTGATTGACGACGCCGTCCGCAGCTTCGGTGCCGGCCGCCCCGCCCTGCTCACCCCCGACGGCGGGTCCTGGAGCTACGGTGAGCTGCAGCGCCACGCCAACCAGGTGGCCCAGGTTCTGGTGGAGGACTTCGGGATCGTCCCCGGGAACCGGGTCATGCTGCGCTCCCCGAACAACCCCTGGCTCGTCGCCGCCTGGCTCGGCGTGCTCAAGGCCGGCGCCGTCGTCGTCACCATCATGCCGGCCCTGCGCGCCAGCGAGATCCGGACCCTGCTGGAACTGACCCGGCCGGCCGCCGCCCTGTGCGACAGCCGCTTCCTGGACGATCTGGCCGAGGCCGCCGGAAACGACGTGCCGGTGCTGGCCATGGGGGGCAGCACCGGCACGGACCTCGCCGCACGCTGCGCCACCAAGAGCGGCGACTTCACCGACGTCCCGACTGCGGCGGACGACGTTGCACTGCTCGGCCCGACGTCGGGCACCACCGGAACGCCGAAGATCACCATGCACTTCCACCGGGACATCCTCGCCAACGCGGACACCTTCGCCCGGCACATCCTGAAGCCGACGCCGGAGGACGTCTTTGCGGGATCCCCGCCGCTGGCCTTCACCTTCGGGCTGGGCGG
>DATIUQ010000088.1:0-2703 GCA_035466775.1 Arthrobacter sp. | reverse complement strand
CTGATGGTCTGCGGCGATCCCGCCGCCGGGGACGTGACCTACTTCTCCGGGTTCCCGGCGGACCAGGTCTCGCCCATCTCCTGCCCGGACAACCTCGCGTTCGACTCCGTGGGCAACCTCTGGATCTCCACCGACGGCGCCCCCTCCGGCATCGGCTACAACGACGGCCTCTTCAAGGTCACCCTTGACGGCGCCGAGCGCGGCAAGGTGGAGCAGTTCCTCTCCGTCCCCCGCGACGCCGAAACCTGCGGCCCCATCGTCCACGACGAAGAGCGCCACGTGTTCGTCTCGGTGCAGCACCCGGGCGAGGAAGGCACCTTCGAGGCGCCGCACTCCTACTTCCCGGACTACGTCCCGGCAGGTACGACGCCGGCACCCGGCCAGGTACGGGCACCGCGCCCGTCCGTGACCCAGGTGTTCCGCATCGACGCCTGATCCCCGCCTGATGTGAAGCGCTCTCTCACTTTTCGACCCGTCTGCGGTCGTCAGGTGAGAGAGCGCTTGGGTTTAAGCGATATTAAGTGAGAGAGCGTGTGGGTTAAAGGGACATTAAGTGAGAGAGCGTGTGGGGGTGGCAGACTGGTTTGGTGACTTCGCACAACGATTCCGCTCCCGGCACTTCCCAGACAGGCTCACCGGACGCCGCCCCTTCGCTCAGCGCCATCGCGGCGGCGAGGATCGCCGTCGGGGTTTTGATCGACGGCGGCGTGCAGCACGTGGTGGTTTCACCCGGTTCCCGCTCGGCCCCCATGGCGTACGCGCTGGCCGAAGCGTCAGCTGAAGGCCGCGTGGAACTGCTGGTGCGGATCGACGAGCGCTCCGCCGGGTTCACTGCGCTGGGCCTGGCGCTGTCCACCGGCTCTCCGGCGGCCGTGCTGACAACGTCCGGGACCGCCGTCGGAAACCTGCTGCCCGCCGTCATGGAGGCCAACCACGCCGCGGTTCCCCTGGTTGTGCTGTCCGCCGACCGTCCCGACGAGCTCCGCGGCACGGGCGCCAACCAGACCACCATCCAGCCGGACCTCTTCGGCGACCAGGTGCGCTTCGCCGCCGATGTGCCCGCGGGATCGGACCCCGCGCGCGCTATCCGGACAGGCCTGTCAGCCGCCACCGGCGCCTTCCCGGAACTCCCGCCGGGCCCCGTCCAGCTCAATCTCGCGTTCCGCGATCCACTGGTCCCCTCCCCGGGGGAGGCGCTCCCGCCGGCGGCCGGGCGGCAGCGCTACCGGGTCGGCACCGAGCCCCTCATCATGAACCTGCCGCCGGCTTCAGCAGGGCTGCCGGAGCGGCGGACGGTGGTCCTGGCAGGGCACGACGCCGGGCCCGTCGCCGAAGCGTTCGCCCGCGCCCACGGCCTGCCGCTGCTGGCGGAGCCGTCATCCAACGCACGCTTCGGCCCGAACGCCGTGGGGCCGTACCGGCTTCTGCTGGAGCACTTCGGGCCAGGGTCCGTGATGCCGGTCGAACGCGTGGTGTTGTTCGGCCGCCCCACCCTGTCCCGCCCGGTGGCAGCCCTGCTGGCCCGTGCAGAGGTTCCGTCCGCCCTGTACCAGCCGGTTCCCGTAGCCTGGTTCGAGCCCGGCCGCCGCACCGAACTGCCGCTGGAAAACCTTGCGGACCTGTCGGAATTCGCGGGCCGCGGGACGCCGGAATGGCTGGATACCTGGCTTCTCGCCGGCTCCGCAGCCCAACATGCCCTCGATGGAATACTTTCCGCCGACACCGCCGCCACCGGCCCGTCAGTGGGGTCGCTGGTGTGGAAGCACAGCGGAGGCCAACTGCTGCTGGGATCTTCCAATGGAATCCGGGACGTGGACCTGGCCGGGGTGCCCGCCCCGGAACCAGCCGCCACGGTCTATGCCAACCGCGGGCTGTCAGGCATTGACGGCACCATCTCCACGGCCACCGGCATAGCGCTCGGGGGCCGGCAGGAAACCACCGTCCTGCTGGGGGATGTCACTTTCCTGCACGACGCCGGGGGGCTGTTCCTCGGTTCCGGGGAGGAACCGCCGCAGCTCCGGATCGTGGTCCTGAACGACTCCGGCGGTGCCATCTTCGACCTGCTGGAACATGGTGCGGTGCGCGAGGCCGGAACCTACGGGGACGCCGTCGAGCGCCTCTTCGGTACCCCGCACACAGTGGACCTCTCGGCACTCGCCGCAGCGTACGGCGTCGGGCATTCAGTGGTGGGTACGACGGCGGGACTCGCCGAGGCGCTTGCCCGGCCGGTCGAAGGCCGCACCATCGTGGAGGTCCGCACGGACCGGCACGGCCTGCGCGCCCTGCACGCGCGGATCAAGGAAGCCGTAGCCGCGGCCGTCGGGGGAGTGCTGGCCCGGTGACGGCGTCCGGATCGGGTTTGCGCTACCCGTTCGGACATCGGCCACCGGGAACCGGGTAGCGGACATCCGAATCGGGCGCGCCACCCTAATCCACATACACGTGATCGGGCATTACGGCGGCGTACACGCCCCGCAATTATGGCTGGATGGACACCAACGCACTCATACTCAGCAGCGATTATGCCCGCCTTGGCAAAGACTCCCGGGAACTTGCACGGAAGTGCGCAGCGGGGGAGCTGCGCCGGATCAGGCAAGGCGTATACGTTGCGGAGCCCGTCTGGAAAGCCCTCAAGCCATGGGACCGGTATCCGCTGCTGATCCTGGCCACAGCCACCACATTGAGGACGCGGAACGTGTTTTG
>DATIUQ010000087.1:0-3105 GCA_035466775.1 Arthrobacter sp. | reverse complement strand
GTTCAGAAGGGGGTCGGTCGCAATCTTTCCGCATCAGCGGCGGCGACTCGAACAACAATACACGCCCCCAGCACCCCACACAAATCCACCCACCACACCCCACCCACACCCCCAAAAACCCCGCCACCACACCGAAACCAGCAACCAACCACACCTCCGGCCGGCCAAAACAAGGACACCGGGCCTGTGTGTACTGGCTCACACCTACCGACCAGTCCCCCGCCGTCGTGGATGCTGGCCCCAACACCCGCTCCCCCGGAACCGGCGGGCCCGGAAATGACGAGCTGCTGAGCGGGCTACGTCGCGCGGCGGTCTACCGACTTCTCTTTGCTGTTCGCCCAGGCAAGCATTGCCTCGTACGCCGGAATAGCCGGCGAAACTACACTTTGCGCCCCAATGGTTACCGTCCCGGTGGCAGTGCCCGCCCGGCTCTTGGTTTCAGCCGACGAAACAAAGCGGATGCCCTCGGAGACGAATTTGGTCTTTGCAAAAGTCTTGGTCGCCCGATCCGTCGCCCGGAAGGACACGTCGGCAGTCATTGGCGAAACTACCGGGTTGGCGGGGTCGGCATAGTTCGTGAATTCCAGGGACATCTTGAGTTGCCCTTTGGCCAGCCCGTTCGGAACGACCAAGTTCAGGGCACTCGTCTCCCCATCCCCGTCGATCAGTGTTGTTTGTGTGCAGGTGTTAACCTGCGTGACCGCCACAAAGCCTATTTTGTCGGGCGTAGTTGTTCCGCGGACCGTTATGACGCCGCCGAACACGCTGACCCTCGTCTGGATGCACCCATCCGTGTGGTCAAATTCCGCGGTCAGTACCTCGCCTCGCACCACGGTTTTCGTAATGACGCGCCGCTCCGCCGCGGTGCTCGGTCCGGCGCCAGCGAATTGAAGGGCGAGTGTTCCGGCCAGCGCCAGTACTCCGAGTGCTGTCTTTTTCATGGCGCCTCTCTTTCCCAGAACCGCGAGTCCTCACGGCCTTCGGATCCTACGGGCATGAGGTTGGGAAAATCTTGGATCGGCACCCCAGACAGACGCCAGCCCTCCCGTGCGTCTGGAACGGGAACTCATCGGTTGGGACTGGGCATCGGCTGTTCTCCTTGCGCGCCTGCACTGCTACCTTGGCTGGATGGAACGATCACTGGTGAGGCCCCGGAACCGCAAGATCCTCGCGGGCGTGTGCGCTGCCCTCGCTGACCGGTTCGGCATCTCCCCGACGCTGGTCCGCATCGGCTTCGTGTTCTTCGGCCTGTTCGGCGTCGGTGAACTCGTCTACATCGTGCTGTGGATCCTCATTCCGAAGGCCAAGTAGCAGCATCACTACGGCGGCGCCCGGCTTCGTGCCGGGCACCGAAAGGGGCGGCGGGCCGCCGGCCCACCGCCCCGAACGTTTCACCGCAGTGGCGATGGCGCTGTGCGAGGCCAGCGGTTGCGCCCTACTGCACCCGCGACCCTGGCAAATACCAGGCCAGCGATGACGTGAAGGGTTCGCTGGGCAGGTTCCCGGCGTTCCAGAACTCGGTGGACCGCACGACGGGCGTGTGGCCGTGGCCGTCCTTGAGCACGGCGCGGACCGTGGCGGTTCCGGCGGCAATCACGAGCCCGAACAGCAGGACTACGAACAGTTCCATTTTTGGTTCCTCAGGGGGAGAGCGGATTGGATGACTCCAGTGTCTGAATCCTCCGTGTGAGCAACCGTGTGACTCCCCGCGGCCGAATTTCCCGGGGCGCTAAGGAGCCCCGCGGCGTAAAATGACTCCTATGGCCGAGACGTGGATCCGCCTCCTCGGTCCGCCAAAGATCGAGTCCTCGGGCACCCCTCCCCCACAGCCCAAAGGCCGCAAAGCCTGGGCTGTGCTGGCCTACCTTGCCCTGCAGCCGGACGGCATCAGCCGGTCCCGGACCGCCATGCTGCTGTTCCCGGACGCCGCGGACCCGCTGGGCGCCCTGCGCTGGAACCTGTCCGAGCTGCGCCGGACCCTGGCCGGCGTTTCCATCACCGGCGACCCGCTGCGGCTGGCACTCCTGCCGACCTGGCGCTGCGACGCCGTGGAGCTGGTCGGGTCGGCCAACGGCCACGGCCTGGACCCGCGGACGGTCAACGGCCAGCTGCTGGAGGGGCTCTCGTTCGCAGACAACGCCGTCTTTGATTCCTGGCTGGCTGACCAGCGCTACCGGCTCGACAACTGCGTCCAGTCGCTGCTGTACGAAGGGGCGCTGGCCGCCCTCGCCGCCGGCGCTCCCGCCGACGCCGTCGACCTCGCCTCGCTGGCACTGCGCCGGGATGCCTTCCACGCGGACTGCACCGCCGTCCTGGTGAAGGCCCTCATCGCCCTGGGCGAGCACCGGCGGGCGCGGGACGAGGTCGCCAAATGCGCGGACCTCTACCACCGCGAGCTGGGACTGCCCCTGCCGGCGGAAGTCCGGCGCGCCCTGTCCGACTCCGAGCCGGTCGCCGACCCCGAGCTCCACGCCACCGCGGCCACCGTCCGGTCCTATCTCGACGCCGGCAGCGCCTCCCTGTCGGCGGGCGCCGTCGACCGGGGTCTCGACCAGCTGCGCCTCGCAGTCGTCCTCGCACAGCGGACCACTGACCGGCATCTCGTGGCGGAATCGCTGGTGACGCTGTCCGGGGCGTTGATCCACCAGGCCGGCGGGCGCGGCGCCGAGGTGGCCGATTTCCTGCACCGCGCACTGTCGGCGGAAGCGCCCGACGGCGTCTCCCGGACTGCCGCGGCGGCGTACCGGGAGCTGGGCTACCTGTCCGTCCAGCGCGGTGTCCCGGACCGTGCGGCCGGCTGGCTGAACCGGGCGATGAAGGCAGCCGAGGGGATCCCGGAGGAGCAGGCCCGGATTCTCGCGATCCAGGGCATGCTGGCCTCGGACACCGCGCACTACGGCGATGCCGTGGCGGCCTTCGCGGAGTCCAGGAGGCGGGCCCGGACGGTCCGGAACCGCCGGCAGCTGGCGTTCAGCGAGGCGCTGCTGGGCCGCGTACACCTGCTCCGGGGGGATCTGGAGCTGGCAGCCGCCGCCCTGGACCGGGCGCTGGACGGGGTGGCGGCGGAACACTGGACCGCGTTCGAACCGTTCGTCGCCGGGGTCC
>DATIUQ010000086.1:0-8478 GCA_035466775.1 Arthrobacter sp. | reverse complement strand
CGAGCTCTGCGACGCGACGGGTGCCGACGTGAAACAGCTGGGCGCGGCCATGGGCCTGGATCCGCGCATCGGCGGCCGGTACCTCCACGCCGGCCTGGGGTTCGGCGGCGGCTGCCTGCCCAAGGACATCCGCTCGCTCCGGGTCCAGGCCGCGGGCCTGGGCGTGGACTCGGTGGACCGGTGGATGGACGTGGTCGATTCCATCAACCGGGACCAGCGCTCCCGCACTGTCGGGCTGGCCCGGGAACTGTGCGGCGGCCAGCTCGGCGGCCGCCGCGTCACAGTGCTCGGCGCGGCCTTCAAACCGGACACGGATGACATCCGCGACTCGCCCGCCCTGGACGTCGCCCTCCAGCTGGCATCGGCCGGCGCCCACGTCACCGTCACGGACCCCGCCGCGATCAACAACGCGTGGCTGCGCTTCCCGCAGCTGCGTTTCGAACCGTCGACGTCCCAGGCGCTGGACGGGGCGGAGCTTGTGCTGCTGCTGACCGAGTGGGCCGAATACGCCGCGCTCTCGCCCGCCGACGCCGGGACGCGCGTCCGACGCCGGATCCTCCTGGACGCCCGGAACGTCCTCGACGCTTCCGTGTGGGAGGCGGAAGGCTGGACGGTCCGCGGCCTGGGCCGGGGCCGCTCGGCCGGGATCACGGCAGCCAGCCCCAGCGCCGCCCAGGTGACCTGCCCGCCCGCCGCTGAGGCCCACACACCCTGATCCGCCCGCCAAAAACGCCGCCGCGCCACCCCCGCTTGGACGCCTCCCGAACGTGCGACCCCTATGATTTCCTGAGGGGAGGGCTTTTCAATGAATTACCGGTGGTCTCAAATTCGCACGGCAGTGGCCGCGTGACGGCTTTCTCATACCCGGCACCCGGGGTCGAGGCGGTGCTGGAATCCAGCCCGGACGCCCTCCTGGTGGTCACCGAAGACGGCACCATCCTCCGCGTCAACGCCGCCACAGAACGCATGTTCGGATACTCCCGCGACGAGCTCCTGGGCCGGGACCACCGGATGCTCCTCGCCGAGGGCTTCCGCAGCGGCCTCCAGCGGATCTTCTTCGCCCTCCGCAAGGACGCCGAGGCCGGTCCGGCCGCCACCCCGGTCCCCCACAACGACGCCTCCCCCTCCTTCCCCCCGGTCGAGGCCTTCGGGGTGCGGCGGGACGGCACCGAGTTCCAGGGCGAAGTGGCATGCTCGCTGCTGGTCCAAGACAGCGACGACGCCCCCGTCAGCATGGCCGTCGCCGTCCGCGACACCTCCCACCGGCAGGCCGCGGACGCGGGACTGCGCGAAGCCATGTCCCTGCTCAGCGCCACGCTGGAATCCACGGCGGACGGCATCCTCGTGGTCAGCGGCGACGGCCGGATCGCCGGCGTCAACAACCAATTCATCTCCATGTGGGGCATCCCGCGGGAGCTCCTGGCCACCCAGGACGACGAAGCCGTAATGGGCTTCGTCCTGGACCAGCTGGTGGATCCCGGGCAGTTCGTCGAGAAGGTCACCGCGCTCTACGCCGATCCTTCCGCGGAGAGCCACGACGTCCTGGACTTCCGGGACGGCCGGACCTTCGAACGCTACTCCCGCCCGCAGAAAGTGGCGGACAAGGTGGTCGGCCGCGTGTGGAGTTTCCGGGACGTGACCCCCGCCCGGATCGCGCAGGACCGGATCACCCAGGCCATGGCCGACCTCGCCGAGCAGGCCGCGCAGCTCAAGGACCTCGCGTTCAAGGACCCGCTGACCGGCCTGTCCAACCGCCAGCTCTTCAACGACCACCTCGCGGCGGCACTGGGCGGGCCGTGCGGCACAGCTGTCGACGTCCTACTCCTGGACCTGGACGACTTCAAGGAAGTCAACGACATCCTCGGCCACCACGCCGGCGACCAGATGCTCATCGAGGTGGGCCGCCGGCTGCGCGATTGTGTCCGCCCGAACGACGTTGTAGCACGCCTGGGCGGTGACGAATTCGTGGTGCTGCTGGTCGGCTCGCTGGACGCCGAGGCGGTGGCCGGGCGGATCGTCGACTCGCTGCGGGTCCCGCTGTGGATCGACGGGACCATGCTGCGCCCCAGCCTGAGCCTGGGGCTGGCGTCCATCAACGAGGACGCCGTGGACGCCTCCGAGCTGCTGCGCCGCGCCGACGTCGCCATGTACGCGGCGAAATCCGCCGGGAAGAACCGGTACCTGCGGTTCCGGCCGGAAATGATGAAGAGCCTCGTCCAGCGCACCGAGCTGGAGGCCGGACTCCGGCTGGCCGTCGACGCCGGGCAGATCGCCGTGCACTACCAGCCCATCATCTCGACCCGGCGCGGCGTCGTGGTCAAGGTCGAGGCGCTGGCCCGCTGGGAGCGCGACGGCGAAACCATCCCGCCGCAGCAGTTCATCCCGGCGGCGGAACGCAGCGGCCTGATCGTCGAGATCGGCACCGAGGTCCTCCTGAAAGGCTGCACCGAGCTGAAGCCCTGGCTCGCCGAAGACCCCGCGCGGTCCCTCGCCGTCAACGTCTCCGGGGTCCAGCTGCAGCACGGTGACTTCGCCGAGCTGGTGCTGGCCGTCACCGAATCCTGCGGCGTGGATCCGCACCAGCTGGTCCTGGAGGTCACCGAGAGTGTGTTCTTCGACGACGACTGCCACGTGATCCAGCAGCTCGCCGCGCTCCGCAAGTCCGGCGTGCGGGTGGCCCTGGATGACTTCGGCACCGGGTACTCGTCGCTGGGCCGGCTCCAAGACCTGCCCGTGGACACCTTGAAGATCGACCAGTCCTTTACGTCCATGATCCACACCGGCAAGGAGAACTTGCCGATCCTCAGCTGCATGATCAGCATGGCCCACGGCCTGGGCCTGACCGTCACGGCGGAGGGGGTGGAGACGGCGGCGCAGGCCGAATACCTGATGAACATGGACTGCGATTCGCTCCAGGGGTTCCTCTTTTCCGGCCCCGAAGCGGAGCCCGCCTTGGCGCCCGCGATCGCCCGTTCGGCCGGGACTTTCGCCGCCCTCCGCGGCGATCGGGTGGCCGGACACCGCTGACCTGCGGAAAGTCCGGCGCTGTGATGCTGGACACAGGCTCAGCGGACCCTATGATGCAGGAAACACTTTGTCCGCGGCGCCGCCGCCGGACCGTCAGTCACACCTGTCAACATCCGTCGCTTTGGGGGCCCGTATCACCGTGGGAACTGGGATTGAAGCAAGCCTGCTCGAGCAGGGCCCCGATGCGTATCTGCTGCTGACCGCGGACGGAACCATCGCGTTCGTGAACTCGGCCGCGGAGCGCCTCTTCGGCTACCCGCGCGAACAGCTGCTGGGAGTCGGGCACACCATCCTGCTCTCCGAGGACGAGCGCGGCGGGTTCCTGCGTGTCTTTGGCCGGCTGGGACGCGGCAGCGGGGCGGGCCGGCGGCCGTTCGCGGCGGCAGGCCGGCGTCGGGATGGCAGCGAACTGGCGCTGGAGATCACGTGCTCGCTGGTAACGGTCGACGGCGGCCCGGCCATGGCGGTTGCCGTCCGGGACGGCAGCCACCGGGAGGACACCGACGCCGGCCGGCGGCTGGCGGTCTCGCTCCTCGATGCCACGCTGGAGACCACCGCCGACGGGATTGTGGTGGTCTCCAATGAAGGGCTGATCACCGGCGTCAACGACCAGTACCTCAAGCTGTGGGGCATGCCGCCGGAGCTGATCGCGGCGGAGGACCCGACGGCGCTGGTCTCCTTCATCTCCCGGAAGCTGGCCGATCCGGACCACTTCCTGCAGAAGGTTGCGGAGCTGAAAACCGACCCGGGGAAGCAGAGCCACGACGTGCTGGAGTTCAAGGACGGCCGCAGCGTGGAACTGTACTCCCGGCCGCAGAAGGTCGCCGACCGGATCGTGGGCCGGATCTGGAACTTCCGCGACATCACCACCCGGCAGCGCGCGCAGGACCAGGCCCGCCGCGCCATGGAAGAACTCGCCGAACAGACGGACAAGCTGAAGGAACTGGCCTTCCAGGACCCGCTGACGGGGCTGGCCAACCGGATGCTCTTCAACGAACGCGCCGCCGCCGCGCTGCTGACCCCCGGGCCCGTGCACGTGCTGCTGCTGGACCTGGACGACTTCAAGGAAGTCAACGATGTCCTGGGCCACCAGGCCGGGGACGAAATGCTGGTGGAGGTCTCGCGGCGGCTGCAAAAGTGCGTGGGGCCGCACGGCACCGTGGCGCGGCTCGGCGGGGACGAATTCGTGGTGCTGCTGGTGGACTGCAATGATTCCGACACCGTGGCCCAGCGGGTTGTGTCCGCCCTGAACGCGCCCGTGTCCATCGAGGGGACCCTCATGCGGCCCGGCCTGAGCCTGGGCGTGGCCTCACGGGGTCCCGGGACCATGACGTCCTCCGAGCTGCTGCGGCAGGCAGACCTGGCCATGTACGCGGCCAAGGAAGCGGGAAAGAACTGCTACGTGCACTTCCGGCCGGAGATGCTCGCCGCGCTGCTGGAGCGCACCCAGCTGACCGCCGGGCTGCGGCGGGCCGTGGAACTGGGGCAGATCAACGTCCACTACCAGCCGGTAGTGTCCGCCGAGCAGCTGGAAGTCGTGCAGTTCGAGGCGCTGGCCCGCTGGCAGTGGGAGGGGCGGCTGATGCCCCCGGACCAGTTCATCCAGACCGCGGAGCGCAGCGGCCTGATCCGGGACATCGGGGCGGAGGTGCTGCGGCGCAGCTGCACCGAGCTGCAGCCCTGGCTCGCGGAGGACCCGCGCCGGACCCTGGCCGTGAATGTCTCCGGCGTGCAGCTGCAGCACCCGGACTTCGCCGAACGCGTCCTGGACATCGCGGCGTGGAGCGGCGTGGACCCCCACCAGCTGGTCCTGGAGGTCACGGAGAGCGTCTTCTTCGACGCCCAGTGCCACGTCATCACCCAGCTCGTGACCCTGCGCGGCGCCGGTGTCCGCGTGGCCCTGGACGACTTCGGCACCGGCTACTCCTCACTGGGCCGGCTGCAGGAGCTCCCCGTGGACGTCGTGAAGATCGACAAGTCCTTCGTCTCCATGCTGCGCACCGGGACTGAGAAGCTGCCCATCCTGACCTCGATGATCCACATGGCCCGCAGCCTCGGCCTGAAGGTCACCGCCGAGGGCATCGAAACCCCCGAGCAGGCCCGCTACCTGATGGATCACGGCTGCGACGCCCTGCAGGGCTTCCTCTTCTCCCGGCCCGAGCCCGAGTCCCGGCGCGAGCTCAGCATCCGCGACTCCCTCGCCGCAATCGCGGCGCTGGAAGGTGTCCCGCTGCCCGCGTAGGGGCGGGGCTGTCCGGCGGTGGCGACACAATTCCTGCCTCCGCATGACGCGTATCACGTGCAGCGCCCGCACCACATATGATTCAGTGAGCGCAGCCCGCCTTGTTCTCCACAAGGGGTGGCTGCCATTTCGCATCCGTCGCTTGGGGGGCAGGCAAAACACATGGAATCTGGACTCGCACAACTACTGCTGGAACACAGCCCGGACCCGCTGCTGCTGCTGGACCCGGACGGGTCGATCTCGTTTGTGAACGCCGCCGCTGCGGAGCTCTTCGGGTACTCCCGGGCCCAGCTGCTGGGCGCCGATTCGTCCCTGCTCCTGGCCGAGGACTCCCGCGAACCCTTCCATGGCGTCCTCGCCGGCCTGGGCGCCTCCGCGCCGCGCTCCGGCCAGCCTTTCGCCGGCTCCGGCCGCCGCGCCGACGGCACCGAGCTCCCCGTCGAGATCACCTGTTCGTTGCTGCCCGCCGACGCCGGTGCGGGCCCGGCCGCGCGGTCCGTAGCGCTTTCCGTCCGCGGGGCGGGGCCCCGTCCGGCCGCACCCGCCGGGAACCGGCAGGCCGCGTCCGGCACCGGCCAGTACGACGCCGGCGCTGCCGCCGGCATTGTGGCGGGCGCGGGCGCCGCAGCGGATGCCGCAACGCACCGCCGTCGTACTGCTGCTGCATCCGCTGCCGTCCCGGCCGCCTTCACCGGCCATGATGACCAGGTGCGGGCCGGGGTGCTGCGGGACCCGCTGACCTCGCTGCCCAACGGCACACTGCTCAACGACCGGCTGGCCGCGGCGCTGAACAGGCCGGATCCGGTCGACGTGCTGCTGCTGAACCTGGACGACTTCAAGAACCTCAACGACCTGCTGGGCCGGTCCTCCGCTGACGAACTGCTGGTGGAGATCGCGAGCCGGCTCCGGAACTGCGTGCGGCCGCACGACACCGTGGCCAGGCTCGGCGGCGACGAATTCGTGGTGCTCCTGACCGAATGCCTCAACGCCGACGCGGTGGCCAAGCGGATCGCCGAGTCGCTGTCCGAGCCGCTGCGCGTCGGCGGTTCCCTGGTCCGGCCAGGCCTGAGCATGGGCCTGGCCTCCAGGACCTCCCAGACGCTCGACGGCGCGGAGCTGCTGCGGCAGGCGGACGCGGCGATGACGGCGGCGAAGACCGGCGGCAAGAACGCCTGGCTGCGGTTCCGGCCGGAAATGCTGAACACCGTGGCGGCCAAAGCCGACGGCCAGGCCGGGCTGCGGCAGGCGGTGGAGCTGGGCCAGATCTCAGTGCACTACCAGCCGGTGGTCTCCCCAGGGCTCGGCGCGGTGGTGCAGTTCGAGGCGTTTGCGCGCTGGGAACGGCATGGCCGGCTGGTCCCGCCCAACCAGTTCCTGCCCGTGGCCGAACAAAGCGGCCTGATCCGCGAGATCGGCGACGAGGTCATGCGCCGGGCCTGCGCGGAGATCCGGCCCTGGCTGGCCGGCGACGCCGCCTACAGCGTCGCGGTGAACGTCTCCGGCCTGCAGTTCCAGAACCGCGACTTCGCCACGGACGTGCTCGCAATTGTGGCCTCCACCGGAGTGGATCCGCGCCAGCTGATGCTCGAACTGACCGAGAGCGTGTTCTTCGAGTCCGACTCGGATGTGCTGCGCCAGCTGCGCCAGCTGCGGGAGGCCGGCGTGCGGATCGCGATGGACGACTTCGGCACGGGCTATGCGTCCCTGGGCCGGCTCAAGGAGCTGCCGCTGGACAAGGTCAAGATCGACCGCTCCTTTGTGGCGATGATCAAGACCGGCCAGGAACAGCTGCCGTTCTTCGGCACCATGATCAACGCCGCGCACGCCCTGGGTCTGAAGGTGACGGCCGAGGGCATCGAGACACCGGCCCAGGCCCGGTACCTGATGGACCGCGGCTGCGACTCGCTGCAGGGCTACCTGTTCGCCAAGCCGGCCCCGGCCAGCGATCTGGCCGGGACGATGGAGAGCGCGCTGACGGCCATCGACAAGGTCGACGCCGGCCGCTAGCTCAGGCGACGCTCCCCGCAGCTCCGGCGCGTACGGGCGCGGCGCACCCATACGCGCCGGATGCCGTTACGCCGGCGAGTCGAGCTTGTCGACATCCTTGGCCACCATGGCCGCGCTGCGCTCCCACAGCTCGCGCGCCAGCTCAGCGTCGTAGGCCTGCTTGTTGGCCTTCGCCAGCGCCCGCTTGGCGTAGTAGGCGCCGGAGATCCAGTCCTGCCCGGGTGTGGCCGTGGCGAGCCAGACGAGCGTGTCCGCGCCCTGTTCCGGGCTCAGCATGAACCTGTTGAGGAAGCTGCGGTACAGGAACCGGAACGGGCTGGTGGTGTCCGCCGCGAAGTTGGTGGCCACGACGCCGGGGTGGAAGGCAGCCGTGGTGATCCCGGCCGCCTGGTAGCGGTTGTTCAGCTCGGCGGTGAAGAGGATGTTCTCGAGTTTGGCGTTGCCGTAGGCGAGGTTGGCGGAGTATTTGTTGACCGTCTCGAGGTCGTTGAGATCCAGCTTGCCGTAGAGCGAGTTCGCGGCGCTGGAGGTGTTGATGACGGTGGCGTGGCTGGCGGTAAGCACGTCCATCAGCTCGGTGGTAAGCAGGAACGGGGCCAGGTGGTTGATCTGGAAGGTCCTCTCGTGGCCGTCCGCGGTGAGCTCACGCTGGCCCATGATGCCGCCGGCGTTGTTGGCCAGGACGTCGATCCGCGGGTACTTCTCCTTCAGCTGCGCGGCGAGCTGGCGCACCTGTGCCAGTTCCGCGAAGTCGCTGACGAAGTGGTCCGCACCGATCTCCTTGGCGATCCGCTCGGTCTTCTCCGCGGAACGCCCGACGACGACCACCCGCTCCCCCTGTTTGCTCAGGGTCCGCGCGGCGGACGCCCCGATGCCGTCGCTGGCGCCGGTGATGACAATGGTCCGTGCAGTCATAAAAAGGTCCTTTGAGCGGAGTCGGTAATCGGGCTGGTCGGAATCGAGCCTACCGAACACCAACGAAGCCGGGATGACCAACGTTCCCTATGTGGATTCTGGTGTTGAGTCGTTAAATGCGGGAGAGCCCCAACCGTGTGGTTGGGGCTCTCGACCGTGTAATGATGTTCCGGCGGTGACCTACTCTCCCACACCCTCCCGGGTGCAGTACCATCGGCGCTGTGGGTCTTAGCTTCCGGGTTCGGAATGGGACCGGGCGTTTCCCCCACGCTATGACCGCCGTAACC
>DATIUQ010000085.1:0-19476 GCA_035466775.1 Arthrobacter sp. | reverse complement strand
AGCACCTCGGCTTCCGGAATCCCGTGCACCTTGGCTTGGTCGGCGATCTGGGACTCGACCAGCGGCGTCCGGACATAGCCGGGGTTGATGCAGTTGGAGGTGACGCCGTGCGCGCCGCCCTCCAGGGCGGTGACTTTGCTCAGGCCTTCCAGCCCGTGCTTGGCCGAGACGTAGGCGCTCTTGAACGGCGAGGCGCGGAGCCCGTGCACGGAGGACAGGTTGATGATCCGGCCGAAGTTGTTCGCATACATGTGCGGCAGTGCGGCGCGGATGAGCAGGAACGGCGCTTCGAGCATGAGTGTGATGAGGCGGCGGAAGTCCGCCGGGTCGAAGTCCTCGATGGGGCTGATCCGCTGGATGCCGGCGTTGTTCACGAGGATGTCGCAGTCCAGGCTGACGGACTGGAGGGCATCGACGTCGAGCAGGTTGACCGCCCAGGAGGTGCCGCCGACCTCGTCGGCGAGGGCTGCGGCGGCGGCCTCGTCGACGTCCGCGATCACCACTTTGGCACCCCGTGCCGCGAGTGCGCGGACGCTGGCAGCACCGATCCCGCCGGCTCCGCCGGTCACCAGGGCCTTGCGCCCGTTCAAGCTGCTCTCCATGTCTGCACTCCTCAGTTCGCGGTCTTTAACGGCCCAGGGGAGGTGCGATGCACGGCGCTGAGCAGCTTCACTGAGTATTGCCGCACAAAGTGGGTGTTTCAATGGTCAAACCAGCACCCCTTATGTGCAGAATTGCAGATATGAATGCAAATCCCGATGACCTGCTGGTGCTCCTGGCGGTCTCCCGCTCCGCGAAGTTCACGACGGCGGCGCAGTCCCTTGGGCTGAACCACACCACCGTGTCGCGCCGGATCGCGGCGCTGGAGAAGGCGTTGGGCGGGCGGGTGCTGTCCCGCGCCTCCGGCGGCTGGGAACTCACGGACCTGGGTGCCGAGGCGGTGCAGGTGGCGGAGCGGGTGGAAGCGGCGATCCGGAGCCTCGAGCAGCCCGGCAGGACCCCGGACCCGATCACCGGCGTCGTCCGGATGACCGCGACGGACGGCTTCAGCGCCTACATTGCGGCCCCCGCGGTGGCCAGGCTGCGCCGCGACCACCCCGGGCTGAGCGTCGAGATCATCACCGTGACCCGGCGTGCGCTCCAGCAGCGTTCCGGGCTGGACATCGAAGTGGTGGTGGGCGAACCGCAGGTGCACCGGGCCGCGGCCGCCCGGCTTGGCGAATACATGCTCGGCATGTACGCCTCCCGCGATTACTTGGCCGAGTACGGCACGCCCACGACGATCGAGGAACTCACCACCCATTCGCTGGTCTACTTCGTCGATTCCATGCTGCAGGTGGACGACCTCGATGCCCCACGGCGGCTGGTGCCGACCATGCGGGACGGCCTGAGCTCCACCAACGTCTTCGTCCATGTGGAGGCGACGCGCGCCGGTGCCGGGATCGGGTTCCTGCCGTGCTTCGCGGCGGACCTGCATCCGGACCTCGTCCGCCTGCTGCCGGACCAGTTCGCCGAACTGCTGCCGTACTGGATGGTGCTGCGGCCCGACTCCATGCGCCGCCCGGCTGTCGCGGCGGTGGTGCAGGCGCTGCGGGAACAGACGAAGGCCCACCGTGAGGCACTCCTGGGCCGGGGCGGGACCGCATCGACTGCTCCGTAACCGCCGTTTCCGGGCGGGTAAAGGGCCGTTACGGAGCAGTCGACGGCGTCAGCTCCACCGTTTTCGGGTCGTGGCGGACCGGGGCGCCGGCGGCGAAGGCCCGGACCTTGGCGTCGTCCCAGATATGCGCGGGCACCGCCCCGCCCAGCAGCCGCCGCGCCAGCCCGGGGTCGCCGTCGAACGGGACATCGCTGCCGGCCATGATCATGTTCCCGAAGCGCCGGCCCTTAAGCATGGCCGGGTCCGCGATGATCACTGTGTATTTGAAGGTGTCCGCGATGGTCGCGGCGTCCTCGCGGGCGTTCCTCAAATCCGGTGCGTCGCCGGAGTTCACCACGTAGATTCCGCCCGGGGCCAGGACGCGCCGCGCGTGCTCGTTGAACTCCCTGGTGGTGAGCGGCCGCGGCGTGAGCGAACCCGCAAAGACATCGCGGATGATCAGGTCCCGGGTCTCCGGCGTCAGGCTTTCGGTCACGGCGCGGGCCTCCCCCACGCGCAGGCGCATCAGCGGCGCCTTCGGAAGGTCAAACCAGCCGCGGACGTACTCGGCGAGCTTGCCGTCCAGTTCCACCACCACCTGGCGGGCCTCCGGGTAGGCGGCGTGGAAGTAGCGCGCCAGTGAGCATGCCCCGCCGCCGAGGTGCAGGGCACGCAGCTTCGGCCGGGATTCCCGAGGCCAGCGCGATTCCACCAGGGCCGAGATCCAGCGCATGTATTCGAAGTCGAGGAACAACGGATCCGCCAGGTCGATGTGCGAACTCATCACACCGTTGATCCGCAGCAGCCAGCCGGTGGAATTGTCCTGGTCGGCGATCAGCTCGCAGTCGCCGGTATCGATGTAGTAGACGCCCTCCACCGGCCCCTCGGGGCGGCTGCCTTTGGGAACTTCCACCACTCCAGCCGTCTTTTCGGTGCTGTTCCGGCTGGCCGCCCTGCCCCGCTTCGCCATCAGCCGTCCACCGTTTTACTCATGTTTCCAGCCTAGTTCACCGGCCGGGAGGGGCTTCACCGTGGACATGCGGGAGGCCGCATCGGAAGCGGACCGGCGTCGTCCGCGGCGCGCGGGCAGATCGGGGCGGACCGGCGTCGTCCATCCGCCCGGATCTGCCCGCCCCCGAAGAATTAAAACCAAGGGTACTTACTATTCGTTAGTAATCATGCTTACTATTTAGGCCCCAGTTAGTGCTGGTTCGTGATCAGCAGCCGATCTTGAAAGAGAGCGAAGATGACAGAGAACCAATGGCCCCAGGACGGTAGCTACCGCACCCCCACGGCCACCCAGCAGACTCCCCTCCGGCCCGAAACCACGTTTCCGCCGACTTCAAACGGCGGCGCCACCGGTACGTCCGCCAACCCCGGCGCGTCCAGGACCGACGCCGCCAAAGACGAGGCGGCGGAGCTGAAGCGCCAGGCCGCTGATTCCGCCCAGACCGTCGCGGAGACGGCCAAGACGGAGGCGGCCCATGTCGCCGCCGAGGTGAAGACGAACGCCCGGGATCTCCTGTACCAGGCCAAATCGGACCTGACCGACCAGGCCGGCGCGCAGCAGCAGAAGGTCGCAGCAGGGCTTCGCTCGGTCTCCACCGAACTGCACACTATGGCTTCCGCTTCCGACCAGCCCGGCGTGGCCACCGACCTCGTCCGCCAGGCGGCCGAGCGGTCCTCCGCCGTGGCGTCCTGGCTTGATGGCCGCGACCCAGGTTCGCTGCTGACCGAGGTGAAGTCCTTCGCCCGCCAGCGGCCCGGCACGTTCCTGCTCCTCGCGGCCGGCGCCGGTGTCCTGGCCGGACGGCTCAGCCGCAGCCTGAGCGCCGGCGCTCCGGAAACAACCGCAGCCGGCACCGGCGCTGCCACCACCCCGGTCACCCGGGTCCCCGACACCGGGACGGCCGTTCCGCCGCCGCCGGTGCAGATGCCGGCCCCGGAAACTACGACGGCGGGCTTCGCGGACACCTACCCGCCCAGTCCGCTCGACGCCGAAGCGCGCGGCGACGGCGTCCGGCAGGACCGCTGGGCTTCAGAGTCCGTGGCGACGGAGCCGCACCAGCAGGATCCGCTCCGCGAGGATTCCTTCCGCGATGACCCCTTCGACGGCGGCCGTCGATGACCAGCGAAATGCCCCCCACCGCAGCGCAGGCGAAGGCCGAGACGTCGTCCCTGGGCGATCTCCTGGGCGAGGTCACACGGGACATGTCCACCCTGATGCGGCAGGAAGTCGAGCTGGCCAAGGTCGAACTCAAGGAGTCCGCGGCCCGCGCCGGCAAGGGCAGCGGGATGCTGGCCGGGGCCGGCGTCGCAGGCCACTTTGTCCTCCTGTTCCTGTCCCTGGCGCTCTGGTGGGCGCTGGGAAACGTCATGGGGCTGGGCTGGTCCGCAGTCGTCCTCGCCGCCATCTGGGGAATTGTCGCCGCAGTCCTGGCGGCCAGGGGCCGCAAGGAACTCAACGCGATCAAGGGCCTGCCCCAGACAGCCGCGACGCTTCAAGAAATCCCGCCCACGCTCAAGCCCACCACCTAAGTACAGCGAGGAAACACGATGAGTGAAAACCCGGATGTCATCCGAGCAGATATTGAAGCAACCCGCGCGCGGCTGGGCACGAACGTCGATGCCGTCGCGGACAAGGTCACCCCGTCCCACATCGTCCAGCGGCAGACGGACAGAGTGCGGGACGCCGTGTTTGGAGCGAAGGAGAACGTCATGGGAGCTGCCGACCACACCGCCGGCGCCGCCGGAGCGCACCTCAGCGACGCCGGGGCAGCGATCGGGGATGCCCCCGCCCAGGTCAAGACCAAGACCCGGGGCAACCCGATGGCGGCGGGCCTGATTGCGTTCGGGGCCGGCCTGCTGGTGTCCTCCCTGATCCCGGCCAGCACCAAGGAACGTGAGGCGGCGGATGCCTTGAAGACCGCGGCCGAACCTCTCACCACGGAACTGACCGAGGCTGCGAAGCACGTGGCCGAGGGGCTCAAGGAACCGGCGCAGGAAGCCATGGAGAACGTCAAGGCGACTGCGGCCGACGCCACCGAGCACGTCAAAGCCGAGGGCCAGGGCGCCGTGGCGGACGTCAAGGACCGCACTGCCGAGGCCAAGGACAACGTCCAGCAGCGCTAGTCCCGTTTGGACCCGGCCGGCCGCCCAGCGCACACGCGCCCGGGCGGCCGGCCGATGTGCTTAACCCGATGAAAGAAGATTTCCGATGGCCCACAACCGTGCCAAGGCAGAAAACGACACTATGACCGACGCCGAAACCGGAGAGAGCAGCACCGCCAAGGCCCGCACGGCGCCCGCACCGGACGACTCCCGCAAGCCGGACAGGCCCACCGACGTCACCAAACCCTCGTGGAAGTACATTGCCCGGAAGACGCTGCGCGAATTCACCAAGGACCAGTGCCCGGACCTCGCCGCGGCCCTGACCTACTACTCGGTCCTCTCCATTTTCCCGGCCCTGCTGGCCCTGGTGTCCCTGCTGGGCATCTTTGGGCAGGCGGAGAAAACCACCGCCGCGCTCCTGGAGATCGTCGCCGGTTTCGCGCCCGCCGACACGGTCGACGCCATCCGCCAGCCCGTCGAGCAGCTCAGCAGTAACTCCGCCGCCGGACTGACGCTGGTACTCGGAATCGTCACCGCCCTCTGGTCCGCCTCAGGCTACGTCGGGGCGTTTGGCCGGGCCATGAACCGGGTCTACGAAATCGACGAAGGCCGGCCGTTCATCAAGCTTCGGGGCACGATGCTCGCCGTCACCATTGCCACCGTGCTGATCGTCCTGGTGTTGTCGGCCATGCTGGTCCTGAGCGGTCCGGTGGCGGAGTCCGTCGGCAATGCGATCGGCCTGGGCGGGGCCTTCCTGACCGCGTGGAACATCCTCAAGTGGCCGGTGATCGTGTTGCTCGTGATCCTCGCGATCGCCATCCTCTACTACGCCACCCCGAACGTGAAGCAGCCCAAGTTCCGCTGGATGAGCCTGGGATCCGCTATCGCCCTGGTGATCTTCCTGCTGGCGTCCCTGGCCTTCGCCTTCTACGTGGCCAACTTCAACAACTACGACAAGACCTACGGTGCGATCGGCGGCGTCATCGTGTCGCTGCTGTGGCTCTGGATCCTCAATATGTCGCTGCTGTTCGGGGCGGAGTTCGACGCCGAGATGGAACGGGGCCGCCAGCTCCAGGCCGGCATCGAAGCCGAGGAGACCATCCAGCTGCCACCGCGCGATACGAAGCAGAGCGACAAGCTGCAGGCGCGTGAGGAGGAAGACATCCAACGCGGCCGCGAACTGCGCGAAGGAAGCACTGCTGCGGAGGCGGAGGCCGCTTCGGAGGCCGGGCGCACACCCGGCACGGAGCCGCGCAATCCGCGGGACCAAAGCCCCTAGCCCTTCCGGGCCGCTTGCGTTCTACTGGGGCAAAGTGCCGCCCGGAGGCGGGCGGGCACTGCTGACCGGGAGGACGAATGACGGGACCCGCCGCAGGGCACCACCGCACCACGGTGGCAGTGGGCTATGACGGGTCGGAAGCCGCGCAGGAGGCCGTCCGCTGGGCTGCGGAGTACGCCGCCGCCGGAAACTACAGGATCAGGGTGGTCCATGCCTGGGTCTGGCCCATGTTCACCAAGAAGCTCGGCCCGGTCCGGGGAGTGGAGGGCAGCGGGTTGCGGCACGCCGCCGAGGCGACCCTCGCGGAGGGCGTTGACTTGGCACGAACAGCCCTCGCCGCAGCCCGAACCGCCGCTCAGGCACCCGCCCCGGGGATCAAGGCCGACCCCGCTCACGACGTCGAAGGTGTCATGGAAACCGGGCTTCCGGCGCCGGTGCTGCGTGATGCGGCCAGTGACGCCCGCCTCCTGGTGGTCAGCAGCCGTGGACTCGGCGGAGTGCTGGGGCATGTTGCCGGTTCGGTTTGCCTCGACCTGGCCGGGTCCTCCCCCTGTCCGTTGATGGTCATCCGCCATAGGCGCAGCCCCGGCCAGGCCGCGGCCCCCGTCGTCGTCGGCGTCGACGGGACGTCCCGGAGTTCCGCCGCGCTGGCAGGCGCCGCCCGGCTGGCGGGCCTGCTCGGGTCAACCCTGCAGGTGGTCCACATCGACCAGACCCGCGGCAAGGCACGCGAAGGGCACGGCCGGCATGCCAGGCACGGCCAGGAACTGCTGGACCATGCCCTCGAGGAGGCCCGGAACCTCGCCCCGGAGCTGTCGATCACAGGCATCCTGCGGGAGGGCCACGCGGCCTCCAAGGAGCTGCTCGCGGCCGCCGGCGACGCCGAAGTCCTGGTGATCGGAACCCACAACCGCGAGGGCGGCCCCGGCAACACGGTCACGGCCGTCCTGAACAAGGCGCGGTGCAACGTCCTGATCACACGCTGACCCGCTCCACCGGACCACCGCCTTCAGAGGGGAGCTGAAGGTTCTAGCAGAGGAGGACGCCCGTGCGAGCCTGGCGGGTAGGACAGCCCGGGCCGATGAGAAGCGGCCCGCTCGTGGCGGATGAGTGTCCCGATCCCCGGGCCGGCCCCGGGGAGGTGCTGGTGCGGGTCCGGGTGTGCGGAGTGTGCCGCACGGACCTGCACCTGGCCGAGGGTGACCTCCCCCCGCGCCGCCCCGGCGTCATTCCGGGCCACGAGGTGGTCGGCGAAGTTGTTGCGTGCGGGCCCCGCGCCACGAGGTTCTCGCCCGGCGACCGGGTCGGGGTGGCCTGGCTCGGCAAGACCTGCGGCTCCTGCCGGTTCTGCCTGCGCGGCGAGGAGAACCTCTGCCTCTCCCCCGTGTTCACGGGCTGGGACCGCGACGGCGGCTACGCGGAACTCATGACGGTGGCGGAGAACTTCGCCTACCGGCTCCCGTCGGGCTTCTCGGACGAGGAGACGGCGCCCCTGCTGTGCGCCGGGATCATCGGCTACCGGGCGCTCTGCCGCGCGGAGCTGCCCATCGGCGGCAGGCTGGGGATCTACGGTTTCGGCGGATCCGCGCACCTGGCGGCGCAGATCGCCCTCTACCGGGGCGCCCGCGTGTACGTGATGACGCGGTCGCCGGAAGCGCGCAGCCTGGCCCTGGAGCTGGGGGCGACCTTTGCCGGCGGCGCCGATGAGCAGCCGCCGGATCCGCTGGATTCCGCCATCCTCTTCGCGCCTGCCGGCAGCCTGGTTCCGGCAGCCCTGCGCGCCCTGGACCGGGGCGGCACCCTCGCCGTGGCCGGTATCCACCTCAGCGACATACCGCCACTGCACTACGACACGGAGTTGTTCCAGGAACGCCAGCTGCGCAGCGTCACGGCCAACACCCGGGCCGACGGCGAGGAGTTCTTCCGCATCGCCGCGGAGATCCCGCTGCGCCCCACCACGGTGTCCTACCCGTTCTCGGCCGCGGACCAGGCTCTGCTGGACCTGTCGGAGGACCGGATCACGGGTGCGGCAGTGCTGCGGATGGACTCCCCGTAACCGGCACCTGCGCGGCTACCTGGTCAGCCCTCCTGGAGCAGGAATTCGTGTTCCTGGCCGGCCCGGAGCAGCACCCGCCGGGTACCCACCCGCACCAGCACCGGGGCGGCGTCGCCGGGGGCCGCGGACACTCTCAGCCGGTCGCGCTCCAGGTGGATGGTGAGCAGCTGGTCGCGGTAGCGGACGCGGAAATCCACGCGGCTGAGTTCGGCGGGCAGCCGGGGCGCGAAGTCGAGGGCGTCACGGGTGATCCGCAGCCCGGCGAAACTGCGCTGGACGACGTCGATCGTCCCGGCCATGGCACCGAGGTGGATGCCGGACCTGGTGGTTCCGCCCTGGGTGTCATCCAGGTCCGCGTCCAGGGCTTCCCGGAAGGTCACCCACGCCTTCTCGGGGTCCCGGTGCGCCAGCACCGAGGCGTGGGCCACCCGGCTGAGCGTGGATCCGTGGGCCGTCCTGGCGAGGTAGAAGTCCACCGTGGCGGCCATCTGCGCCGGGGTGACGGTGTAGCCCATCCGGGCGAGGAACTGGATCAGCTGGTCCTCGCCCAGAACGTACAGGAGCATCAGGACGTCGGCCTGTTTGGCCAGCCGGTAGTGGTTGGTGCTGTCCCCTTCCGCTTCCAGGATCAGGTCCAGCCGCTCAATGAGCCCGTAGGTGCGGCGATAGTGCTTCCAGTCGAGTTCCCGCAGCCGGACATAGCCGTCGAACTGGCTGATGACGCCGTCGTCGTGGAACGGGACGAACATGCGGCGGCTGAGGTGTTCCCAGGCCCCGATCTCCGCGTCGGTGATCAGCAGCCGGGCCCGCAGTTCCTCCATGTCGAAGCCTTGGACGGAGTGCATGATCCAGACGGCCTGGTCGAACACCCAGGCCGCCATGACGTTCGTGTACGCGTTGTCGTCGAGTCCGCCGCCCGGGCTGCCCGGATGTCCGGTGTGGTATTCGTCCGGGCCCATGACGCCCCGGAGGTGGAAGCGGTCGTCGGCGGGGTCGAAGTCCGCCATGGACGCGAACAGCCGTGCGACGTCGACGATGATTTCCGCGCCGTGCCCGGTCAGCCAGCCGCGGTCCTGGGTGGCCTCGAAGTACTGCCAGGCGTTGTAGGCGACGGCGAGGCCAACGTGGCGCTGGAGCCGGGAATAGTCCTGCATCCAGTGCCCGGACAGCCGGTTGAACAGCAGCTTCGGCGTCTGTTCGGTGCCGTCCCCGCCGCTTTGCCACGGGAACAGCGCACCCTTGAGCCCTGCCGCCCGCGCCGCGTCGCGCGCTGCGCCGAGCCGCCGCCACCGGTAGTCGATCAGCTCCCGCGCGAGGGACGGCAGCCGGGAGTTCAGCAGCGGGAGGACGAAGAGTTCGTCCCAGAAGACGTGTCCCCGGTAGCCCTCGCCGTGCAGCCCCCGGGCCGGGACGCCGGCGTCCAATTCTGCGGTGTGGGTGGTGAGCGTCTGCAGCAGGTGGAAGACGTGCAGGTTGAGGATGAGCTGCGCCTGCGAGCTCGCGTCGAACTCGATGACGAAGGGCTGGAGCAGGACTGCCCAGGCGGCGTCGTGCTCGGCCTGGAGGGCGGCGAAAGTGCCGGCCGACCGGGCCAGGACGGCCCGCGCGGCGGTTAGTGGCGAGGCGATGGCGTGGTCTCGGGACGAGGCGACGGCGACGGTTTTCAGCACCGTCAGCGGCTCCCCGTCGGCGAGGTCAACATCGAAGCGGTGGGTGTACAGCCCGCCCAGCTGTTCCGGAACCCCGGCAACGGCCGGTCCGGCAGCCCCGGAAACCTCCGTTCGGAGCGCGAGGGCGATCCCGATGCCGCTGGTGACGGTCCGGACTTCCACGCTGAGGCCGGCGGTGCCCGGGCCGGGCTCGCTGGCGGCGACCTTGACGGAACCCAGATGCCGGCTGGACAGCTCCGCGTCCTCGGGCACGTTGGAGTTGGTGACGTCCGTGTCGCAGCCGCTGCGGACGCTGACGGCCCCGCTCCAGCCCACCGCCGTGATGACCGTTTCCAGCGCCGCGAGGTTCGGGGTGGCCATGGATACGAGGCGGCGCTGCAGCAGACGGAGCTGCCGGCCGGCGTCGTCCTCCAGAAGCGCCTCCCGGGTCAGCAGCGCGTGCTTCAGGTCCAGGGTGCGCCGCTCGCTGCGGAGCGAGAGTCCGCCCTCGGACCACCACGCGCCGTCGCCGATCCGGAGGTCCAGCGGCAGCCAGTCGGGGATGTTGACCATGTGCTCGTCGACCGTTTCCTGGCCCATGACCACGCTGGGCAGGCTGTTGTAGACGCCGGCAAGGTAGGTGCCGGGATAGTGCACGGCCCCGGCGCGGTGCTCGGGGGCGGCGCCGCGGGTGGCCAGATAGCCGTTGCCCAGGGTGGTGAGCGCCTCGCGGTGGCCCTCGTGCGCCGGGTCGAAGCCCTCATAGACCAGCAGCCACGGGTGCGTGATGACGAGGCCAATGTCCAGCTGGCTGACGTCCTCGACGACGACGTCGGCGCCCGCTTCTTCCAGCGGTTCCCGGCGCCCGTCCCGGTCGATGCCAACAACCAGCCCGAAGCCCCCGCGCCGCCCTGCTTCCACCCCGGAGACGGATTCCTCGATGACCATGGCCCGGGCGGGCGGGATCTGCAGCCGTCGCACCGCTTCCAGCTGCAGCGCCGGGGCCGGTTTGCCCGCGACGTCGCGGTCCAGGGCCGTCTGGCCGTCGATGACGTGGTCGAAGGCGTTCTCAAGCCCTGCGGCGGCCAGCAGCGGCCCTGCGCCCCGGGCGGAGGTGGCCAGCACTACGGGGATCCGGCCCGCTTTCAGCCTGCCGAGGAGGTCCACGGTCCCGGGGAAGGCCCGGACGGGGTTGTTGCCGAGCAGTGTTTCGAACAGTTCGTTCTGGCGGGCCGCGAGGCCGAAGGCTGTCCACTGCCCGGGGCCGTCTGCGGGTGATCCTTCGGGGATGGTGCCGCCGCGGGAGCCGAGGAAGGCGGTCACGGCGGCCTCCCAGGTCCGGCCCGCCACCAGGTCCCCGTAGTCGTCGGCGGTGAACGGGTCCCGGCGGGTCCCGGCGGGAAGCCGGGGGTCCTGGAGGACGCCGTCGAAGAGCTGCTTCCAGGCGGCCGCGCGAAGCTCCGAGGTGTCCGTGACCACCCCGTCGAGGTCGAAGATCACGGCGTCAACGGGGGCCAGGGCGGCGGCAAGGGTGGGCGATTCCGTCATGCCGCAGCCGTTTCAGTCATCGGGCCGCGGCGGCAGGGGTGTCCTGCCGAGTCTCCATACCTGCCCCGGGCTCCCCTCACGGCCATCAGCCCAGCAGCGCGTCGAGCGTGGTGAATGCGTAGCCGGCCTGCCGGATCCGCTCGATCATCCCGGGCAGCGCGTCGGCGTCGAGCGTGGTCCCGTCATCGGGGTTGGAACCGATGTGCATAAGCACGATTTCCCCGGGCTGCAGCCGGGCAAGGACGCGGTCCGCCACGATCTGCGCCGTGATCCCTCCGCTGCTGCCCTTCCAGCCCAGGGTGTCCACGGTCCAGCGGACGGGCAGGTAGCCGTGGGCGTTGACCGTGGCGATGGTCCGGGCGTCGCGGTCGCCGAGGGGGAACCGGAACAGTGGGCGGGGGTCCCCGCCGGCGGCCCGGATGGCCTGCTCGGCTCCCGACAGTTGCTGCCCGATCGCGGCGTCGGTGAGCCCGGTGAAGCCTGGATGGGTCATGGAATGGTTGCCCAGCCGGTGTCCGCCCGCCACGATGGCGGCGACTCCCGCAGGGTTGGCGGCGGCCCAGTTGCCGGTGAGGAAGAAGGTGCCGCGCACACCTTGTGCTGCCAGGGTCTGCAGGATGCTTGGCAGCCCGGCCGAGTTGGCACCGGCGTCGAAAGTCAGCGCCACCACCGCTCCGGCCCCCGGAATCACTTCGAGGTCGCGGCCGGCGAGGGCGGCGGGGAACGGCGACGGCGCGGGCGGGGCCGGGGCGGGCGGCGGGGCTGGGGCAGGCGCCGGTGGCGGGGCCGGGGCAGGCGGCGGGGGCGCGGACGGAACGGATTCGCTGGAGGTCGGCACCGGTGGGCTCGCGGGAGCCGAACTGGCCGCCGGACCCGCCGTCCCGTCCGCGGTCGGCGCCGGACTCACCGGCGGACCGTCAGTGGCCAGCGGCGATGGTGACGGCGACGACGTCGGGGCAGCTGAGGGCGGAAGAGAGGAGAAGACAACCGCCAGGACCACCGCGGCGGCCAGCAGAAGCACCGCAACAGCAGCCGCGACCCAGCGGCGCCGCTCGCCCCGGAAGATCGCCAACATGATTCACTGTGGCTCCCCCGGCCGCAGCGGGCAAGGGCTGAAGTGCCCGGGCCAGGCCCAAAGCCCCAGGCAACGCGGGTGCCTGCGTAACCTGCGTCCGCACAGGACTTCCCGGGAGGGGTCCGCAGTAGGATGCAAATAGTGGAAGAAGCGTGTAGATAACGCGAATGCTAAGGCAGGATATCCGTGAAACTCTTGCTCCGGTATCCGCTGGTTGCGGGCACGATAGCTGCCCTGCTCGCGGTGCTTGTACTGCTCCTGTCCGGGCAGCCGCTGATCGCCCAGGTCGCGGCCAGCGTCTATGCCCTGGCCGTGGCGGTCTACCTGGCCGTCGGCATGGTCCGCCGGCTGATGGGCGGCCAGTGGGGCATCGACATCCTGGCGGTCACTGCGATCGTCAGCACGGTCCTGGTGGGCGAGTACATCGCGTCCATGATCATTGTGCTGATGATGGCCGGCGGGACGGCCCTCGAGGACTACGCCGCCGGCCGGGCCAAGAAGGAACTGACCTCCCTGCTGGAGCGCGTCCCGCAGACGGCCCACCGGGAACGCAACGGCAACTCCGCCGGCGGCACCAGCTCCGCCGCCGCAACCAACACGGAAGGAACTAACGCAAACGGCACCCACGCGGGCGGCCAGCACGAGGATGTTGCCGCCACCGATGTCCAGGTCGGCGACATCCTGCTGGTCCGTCCGGGTGAAGTGGTGCCGCTGGACGGCATCCTGCTCTCGGAATCCGGCACCTTCGACGAGTCCTCCCTCACCGGCGAAAGCCTTCCGGTGGAGCGGGTGGCCGGCGACACACTGATGAGCGGCTCCCTCAACGGCGAGGCCGCGGTCCGGATGCAGGTCACAGCCCTGATGGAGGATTCGCAGTACAGCCGGATCGTGGCCCTGGTCAAGGAAGCCTCGGAGAGCAAGGCACCCATGGTGCGGCTGGCTGACCGGTATGCCGTGCCGTTCACGGCCCTCGCCTACGCCCTCGGCGCCGTCGGCTGGATCATCAGCGGAGACCCCGCCCGTTTCGCCGAGGTGCTCGTGGTGGCCACACCGTGCCCGCTGCTGATCGCCGCGCCCGTGGCGTTCCTCGGCGGGATGAGCCGCGCCGCGCATTCCGGCATCATCGTCAAATACGCCGGTGTGCTGGAGCAGCTGAGCCGCATCAAGACGGCCGCCTTCGACAAGACGGGCACCCTGACCTACGGCCGGCCCGCCCTGGTCGGTGTCCGGACCGCCGGGTCCCTGACCGAGGATGAGGTCCTGGGCCTGGCGGCCTCCGCCGAACAGTATTCCTCCCATGTGCTCGCGGCCTCGGTAATGGACGCGGCACGGAACCGGGGCCTGGTCTTCGAAACCGCGACGGAAGCCACCGAATTCGCCACCCACGGCGTCCGGGCGCGCTTCGACGGCCGCGACGTGGTGGTCGGCAAGCCCAAGTTTGTCGCCGAATCGGCCGCCGGCGTCGGGGAGACGGAACTGGCCAGCGGCGAACTCGCCATCTACGTGGGCGTGGCCGGCGAATTCGTCGGCGCCTTGGTGATGAGCGATCCCATCCGGCACGAAGCCCGGCGCACGCTGACCGAGCTGGAGTCGATGGGCGTCACCCGGACGGTCATGCTCACCGGCGACGCGCTCGCCACCGCCGAGCACATCGCGGCCGAGGCGGGCCTCACCGATGTCCGCGCCGAGTGCCTGCCGCCGGACAAGGTCGAAGCCGTCCGGTCCCTGCCGCTGCGCCCGGTCCTGATGGTCGGCGACGGCGTCAACGACGCCCCGGTCCTGGCGGTCGCCGACGTCGGCATCGCGATGGGCGCGCGCGGCTCGACGGCGGCGGGCGAGTCCGCCGACGTCGTGATCATCCTCGATGACCTGTCCAAGGTGGCGTCCGCCGTGCGGATCGGCCAGCGCACCGTGAAGGTGGCGCTGCAGAGCATCTGGATCGGCATCGCCCTGAGCGTCGCGCTGATGCTCGCGGCGGCGGCCGGCTACGTCCCGGCCATCGTGGGGGCCCTGTCCCAGGAACTGGTGGACCTGGCCACGATCCTGAATGCGCTGCGCGCCCTCAGCGCCGGCAGGAAGGGTGCCGGAACCAGGGGGCCGGAAACCGGGGGCAAACGTCAGAAGGCTGCCGGCGGCGCTACCGGGTCGGTGGCTGCTTCTCGGCTTCCGCGATCCGCGGGACAGTCCTGAGGTAGCTGTCCGGGTTCAGCGAGATCGAGTCGATGCCCTCGCTGACGAGGAACGCCGCGAACTCCGGGTGGTTGCTGGGGCCTTGGCCGCAGATGCCGATCTTGATGCCGGCGGCATGGGCCGCGCGGATGGCCTGGCTGATCATCGACATTACGGCCTCGTCCCGCTCGTCGAAGAGCGCGGCCAGCTGCGCCGAGTCCCGGTCCACGCCCAGGACCAGCTGGGTGAGGTCGTTGGAGCCGATCGAGAAGCCGTCGAAGCGGGTGGCGAACTTCCCGGCAAGGACCACGTTGGAAGGGATCTCGCACATCATGTAGACCTGCAGGCCGTTCTGGCCCCGGACCAGGCCGTTCTCCGCCATAACGGCCAGCACCTTGTCCGCTTCCTGCGGGGTCCGGCAGAACGGGATCATCACGATGATGTTGCCGAAGCCGAGTTTCTCCCGGACGCGTTTGAGCGCCTGGCATTCGAGGGCGAAGCCCTCGCGGTACCGCCCGTCGTAGTAGCGCGAGGCGCCGCGGAAGCCGAGCATCGGGTTCTCCTCCGGCTCTTCGAAGGCGGAGCCGCCGATCAGGTGCGCGTACTCGTTGGTCTTGAAGTCGCTGAGCCGGACGATCACGGGCCGCGGATGGTACGGCGCGGCGATCTTGGCGATGCCGAGCGCCAGGGCGTTCACGAAGTATTCCTTCGGGTCCGCGTAGCCGCTGGTGAGGGCCCGGAGCTGTTCGGCGTCCTGCGCGTCGGTGACCCGTTCGGGGTGGACCAGCGCCATCGGGTGGACCCGGATCAGGCTGCTGATGATGAATTCCATCCGGGCGAGTCCGACGCCGTCGGCGGGCAGCCGCCACCACTGGAAGGCGGCCGCGGGGCTGGCGATGTTCACCATGACTTTGGTGCGCGTCTCCGGCAGTTCACCGAGGTCCACCTCCTCGGTCTCGTAGGCGAGCAGGCCCCGGTACACGCGGCCCTCGTCGCCCTCGGCGCAGGAGATGGTCACGGCCCGGTCTTCGGCCAGGACGGCGGTGGCGTTGCCGGTGCCGACGACGGCGGGGACCCCGAGTTCGCGGCTCACGATCGCCGCGTGGCTGGTGGGCCCGCCGCGGTCGGTCACGATGCCGGCCGCCCGTTTCATGATCGGAACCCAGTCCGGGTCGGTCATTTCGGTGACCAGGATGGCACCGTCGCGGAAGTTTTCGATGTCCGCCGCGCTCCTGATCACGCAGGCCGTGCCCTGCGCGATGGAGTCGCCGATCGCGGCGCCGCGCGCCAGCACGGTGCCGTGTTCGAGCAGGTGGTGGAGGGTGAACCGGGAGCCGGTTTTCTGCGACTGGACCGTCTCCGGCCGGGCCTGGACCATAAACAGCTCCCCGGTCACGCCGTCCCGGGCCCACTCCATGTCCATCGGCCGGGCGTAGTGCTCCTCGACGCTCACCGCCCACCGCGCCAGCGCGAGGATCTCGGCGTCGTCCAGCACAAACGCGCGGCGTTCCGCTTCCGAGGTGTCCACCATCTTGGTCCGTGCGTGGCCGCCCCGGCTGTAGACCATCTTCCGGTCCTTGGAGCCCAGGGTCTTCTCGATGATCGGCGCGAATTCGGCCGCGGCCTCCGCCAGGAGCGGTTTGAACACGAGGTACTTGTCCGGGTTGATGGTGCCCTGGACCACGGTTTCGCCAAGTCCCCAGGCGGCGCTGATGACGGCCACGCGGGGGAAGCCGGAATCGGTGTCGATGGAAAACATCACCCCGGAGGCGCCGACGTCGGAGCGCACCATCCGCTGCACCCCGATCGAAAGTGCGACGTCGAGGTGGTCAAAGCCCTTGACCTCGCGGTAGCTGATGGCCCGGTCGGTGAACAGCGAGGCGTAGCAGCGGCGGCAGGCGTCCAGGAGCTCCCGTTCCCCCGCGATGTTCAGGAAGGTTTCCTGCTGGCCGGCGAAGCTCGCGTCGGGAAGGTCCTCGGCGGTGGCGCTGCTGCGGACCGCGACCGAGACGCGGTCCTGGCCTGCGCGCTCCCCCAGGTCCCGGTAGTGGGAGCGGATGGACCCGGCGATGTCCTCGGGGAACTCACTGTCCAGGAACAGCTCCCGGATGGCTTCCCCGGTGGCGCGCAGCGACGTTTCGCCCGCGCGGTAGGACTGGATCCGCGAGCGCATCGCGGCCTCGATCCCGTTGGCCGCAAGGAACCGGCGGTAGGCGTCCGCGGTGGTGGCGAAACCGTCCGGCACCCGCACGCCCTTGGCCTTCAGGGACTGGATGAGTTCGCCAAGGGAAGCGTTCTTGCCGCCGACCTGCGGGACATCACCCATGCCGATCTCTTCGAACCACAGCACCGGGGAGTCAGCCATGCACCCATCCTGTGGCGGCAGGCTGGCCGGGGTCAGAGTCTTTGGACCTTGGTGGCCGGTGCGGCCTTCCCGGCCCGGCGGTGCCGCGCGATCTTGTACAGCCAGTCCGCGAGCAACACCCCGGGAATGGCGGCGAGCGCCACGGCCAGGCCGCCGGGCGACGGCGGGGCGTGGCCCAGCAGGGCGGCCAGCGGCCCGAGGAACAGGAAAACCGCCAGGAGCCCCACTTCGGCCAGCACCGCCCAGACCAGCAGACGGTTGCTGAACCAGCCGAGCCGCCACGGCGGCACGGAGGCGCTGCGGCAGGCGAACGCGTTGGCGAGCTGGGCCAGGACCACAGTGGTGAATGCGGCACCGGAGGCGGCCATCAGCACGTCCGACGGCGGCAGTTCGGCCCCGGGCGTCCAGCCGGCACCAAGCAGCACAGCCGTGTACGCCGTCATTTCAAACAGTGCCTCCACCGGGCCCAGCAGCCCGAACACGCGGAACATCAGCGCCTTGTCCATCAGGTGCCTCCGCTCCGGCGGCCGCTTCAGTGTCCCCTTGCTCGGGGCCTCGCTGCCCAGCGCCAGCGCCGGGAGCAGGTCCGTGCCGATGTCGAGCGCGAGGATCTGCAGCACGCTCAGCGCCAGCGGGAACCGCCCGCCGGAGAGCGCCCAGATCACGAAGGGGGTGAGCTCGGCGACGTTGTCCGTCAGGTGGTAGGTCAGGAAGCGCCGGATGTTCGCGTACGTGGCGCGGCCCTGCTCCACGGCGGCGATGATCGTGGCGAAGTCGTCATCCAGCAGCACCAGGTCCGCCGCCTCCCGGGCCACGTCCGTGCCGCTGAGCCCCATGGCCACGCCGATGTCGGCCTGCTGCAGGGCCGGGCCGTCGTTGACGCCGTCTCCGGTCATGGCCACGACGTGGCCGCGGTGCTGGAGCAGGCGGGCCACCCGGAGCTTCTGTTCCGGGGTGACCCGACTGACCACGACGCCGTCGCGGTCAAGCAGCGCTTCGAGGACGGCGTCGTCCTCGGGCAGGCTGTGCCCCTCCAGCACCAGTTCGGGTGAGCCGATCAGCCCGGTCTCCCGGGCGATGGCGGCCGCCGTGAAGGCGTGGTCGCCGGTGACCATGGCCACCTTGATGCCGGCCGCGCGGGCGGCTTCGAGCGCCAGCCGGACCTCTGCCCGGGGCGGGTCGTGCAGGCCGATCAGCCCCAGCAGCGTCAGGCCGCTCTCGATGTCTTCGAGCCTGACGCCGGGCCCGGGCGGCGCGGGCAGGGTGCGCTGCGCGACCGCGAGCACCCGGAGGCCGTGCGAGGCCATCTGGTCCACTTGGGCCCGCGCCCGGGCGGCTCCGGCCGCCCCGCCGTCGTCCTCGGCTCCGCCGCCGTGGATGCACAGCGGAATCACGGACTCGGGGGCGCCCTTGACGTAGAGGGTGGTACCGACGATCGCCGATTCCCGCAACCGGCGCGGGTCGAAGGCAAAGCGCTGGGACGGCTCCGGCTCACCAGGCTCCTGGCCCGGCGCCTGCCCTGCGCCCGCCAGGCGTGCCGCCAGCGCATCGATGGCGGCCTCCATCGGGTCGCCCTCGGCGATCCATTGCCCTTCGTGGAGCACCGCCCGCCCTTTCGACGCTGCCACCGCGGCGGTGCTGAGGTGCCGCGCCTCGGCTGCCCCCGCCCCCGTGACTTCAGCCTCGGGGCCGTAGCCCGCGCCGATGATGCTGACCACCCCGGCGGGGGTCCACACCTCGACGGCGTTCATCCGGTTCTGCGTCAGGGTGCCGGTCTTGTCGGTGCAGATGAAGGTGGTGGAGCCGAGGGTTTCGACCGCCTCCAGGTTCCGGACCAGCGCGTTGCGCTGGGCCATCCGCTGCGCCCCGACGGCCAGGGACAGCGTGACCGTGGGCAGCAGGCCCTCGGGAACGAGCGCCACGGCGACGCCGATCGCGAAGAGGAACGCGTCGCGCCAGGAAATTCCGACCAGCAGCGAGAGCACAAAGAACAGCACGCCGATGCCCAGGGCCACGGCCGCGATCACCCGGACAATGCGCTGCAGTTCCCGCGCGAGCGGGCTGGGCGGTGCCTTGACCCGCCCGGACAGTGCCGCAATTTCGGCAAGCCTGGTGCCGCCGCCCGTGACCGCGACGATGCCCTCGGCCTCGCCGTTGACCAGGAAGGTCCCGCCAAAAACGGTGTCCCCGGGGGCCCGGGCGACGGCTTCGCTTTCGCCGGTGAGCATCGACTCGTCCACCGAGCAGCCGGCGGCCTGCACCAGGCGGAGGTCCGCCGGGATTCGGTCCCCCGCCAGCAGCACCACGGCGTCGTCCGGGACCAGCTCGGTGGTGTGGACCTTGACGACCCGGCCGTCGCGGCGGACCGAGACCATGGCCGGGAGCAGCTCGCGGAGTTTGGAGGCCGCATGCTGGGCCCGCTCCTGCTGGATGTAGGCGAACACGCCGTTGACCACAATTACGACGACGATCGCGACGGCCAGTTGCGGCATGCCGGCCACGTAGGCCAGAACGGCGGCAATCCAGAGCATGATGGCGAAGAAGTGCGTCAGTTCGGCCAGCAGCCTCCGCCAGCCGGGGACCGG
>DATIUQ010000084.1:0-7151 GCA_035466775.1 Arthrobacter sp. | reverse complement strand
CTTTTTGTATACCCGGCGGGGGTATCCGGCCGGTGCGCCGGGAGGCTGGTCCGCCGCGTGCGCGGCCGATTTCCTTCACGGTCAAACCTTTGCTAATGTCATACCTGCTTCATTCCTCCTTAGCTCAATTGGCAGAGCATTCGACTGTTAATCGAAGGGTTGCTGGTTCAAGTCCAGCAGGAGGAGCGGACAGGTCCCGCAGCCGGTGAATAGCCAGCTGCGGGACCTTTTTTGTGCCCTCTTACGGCGTCTCAGTTCGTCCTCAGACGAAGTACATCTCCACCTGCAGAAACCGCTCGGCCTCCGCCACGGCGCCCTGGAAGGCTTCGAACTCGGTGGGGGACTTGCGGGGCTCGCGCGGGTGCCACTCGTGCGGGGCGGAGTGGATCTGCGTGAAGCCGCCGCCGGGCGGGGCGTAGAAGATCCCGAAGCGTTGCACGGGCCACTCGGGGGAGGTCTCAGGGGCGACCAGCAGGGCCGAATCGTAGGCCGGGTTGTACCACTGGGCGATCGGGCGCCGGCGGTCCTCGGTGAACAGCCCGGCCGCGAAGAGTGCCGCCGACTGCTGGCTGGTCTGACTGCACAAGCGATCCCACCACAGTGGCAGAATGCCGGAGTCGCACCGCTGCCACGTGGCGGGTAGGGGCGGATGATCCTGCCAGTGGGGCACATCTACAACTTTATCGCCCGGGATGGGGCGGGAACAGAGCCGGTGGGCACCCGCCGCCGTCCACACCCCCAGGGGACATGCCCCACGCTGAGGGTGGTGCGAGGACATAGTCCCCTATGCCCGCTCCTGGCCGCGGCGACTGGACATGTCCTCCGGGGAGTCGGGCCCACTTAGCCTGGACCAGCGCCCGGGGGACATGCCGCGCGCTCGGGCTGGTGCGTGGACATGGTCCCCTATGCCCGCTCCTGGCCGCGGCGACTGGACATGCCCTCCCGGGGAGTCGCCCGGCACGCCCTGTCAGGGCCTGCTGGAGGGGACATGTCCCGCCAAGGAAGCTGCTCCGCGCCCAGCCTGGACCAGCACAGCGGGGACGGGCCCGCGGTCCGCGATCCTGACGCTCCCGCCCAGTTACTGTGGGGCCCATTGTGAATACGCCCCGAGATTCCGGGGTCAGTGGGGATCCGGGAGTGTCCTCAGGGCGTGTAACTGGGCAGGAGCGCAGGGACCTGTCCGCGGCTCGGTGTTCCCGCGCCAAACCTTCCTCGGCCCGCCGGTGGACATGCCCCGTGCACGGGTTAGCGAGCGGACATGGCGCCCGTGTGCCCACTCGTGGGCGCCAGGACTGGACATGTCCCGCGGTGGGTAGGTGAGGGCTGGTCGCTGTGCCCTCTCGTGGGCGCCAGGACTGGACATGTCCCGCGGCAGGCAGGTGCGGCCTCGGCCCGGGGTATCGGCCTACTGGATCGGCGGGACCGTGCGGGGCCTGACGACCAGCCAGAGTGCGGCCGCGGCCAGGAAGATGCACGCGGCCTGGACGGCGCCCATCGGGGTGGCGGAACTGACCCCGAACCAGCCCACCACCGGCGAGATGAGGCCTGCCATCAAGAAGGTCGCCGCACCGAGCAGCGAGGCTGCGGTGCCCGCCTGCGCGCCGTGCTTGGCCAGCGCCAGCACCTGGACGCAGGGGAACGTGAAGCCGGCGCCGAGGATGTAGAACCACAGCGGCACCATGACGCCCCACAGCCCGAAACCCAGCTGGTCGAAGATCACGATCAACACGGCCATCAGGAACATCCACGCCGTGGAGCAGGCCAGGATCCACTGCGGCGGGACCTTCCTGATCAGCCTCGAGCTGGTTTGCACGCCCGCCACGATGCCCAGGGAGTTCACGCCGAAGAGCAGGCCGTACTGCTGCGGGCTGAAACCGTAGACCTCTTGGAACAGGAACGGCGACGCGGACAGGTAGGTGAACAAGCCGGCGAAGTTCATGCCGCCCACCAGCAGCAGCCCAACGAAGATCCGGTCCGCAAACAGGACGCCGTACCGCTGGCGGGCCGTCATGCCGGTCTTTCCGCGGAGTTCCCGGGGAAGCGTCTCGCGCACCACGAACACCGCGGCAATAAGGACGCACATCCCGTAGGCGGCCAGGAAGAGGAAAATCCCCGGCCACGGCATAAACAGCAGAAGCTGCGAGCCGATCACCGGCGCGAGGATCGGTGCCAGCCCGTTCACCAGGGCCATCCGCGAGAACATCCGCACCATGGCGAATCCGCTGAACAGGTCCCGCACCATCGCCATGGCCACGACGCCGCCTCCCGCGGCGCCGATACCCATCAGCACCCGGAAGATGCCCAGCGTCGTGATGTCGGTCGACAGGGCCGCCCCAAGGGAGGCCATGATGTGCACCGCAGTGGCCAGGATCAGCGGCATCCGCCGGCCGAACTTGTCGCTCAGCGGTCCCACCACGAGTTGGCCCAGGGCAAAGCCGATCGTGGTGCCGGTCAGCGTCAGCTGCACGGCCGCCTCGGAGACGCCCAGGCTCTCCTCCAGCGCGGGGAAGGCCGGAAGGTACAGGTCCACCGTGAACGGTCCCAGAGCCGTGAGCGCGCCAAGCATCAGAATGTAGAGGAGCTTGCGGCGGCGGCTCAACGAATCGCCGGGATTGGTGGGTGTAGTCACAGAGGTCAATCCTAGGGCCCGCACGCGGCCGGCCAGGTGTGCGGCAGGGGGCGCGCCACAGCCCGCCGCCGCGCCCCTGCCCGGAGCCTGAATGGTAGTTTTGACACCGGGGTGTGCGTGAAGCTGCGCAGACCGGCAAGGCCGCGAATGCGGAATCACGGATGTAACCAGTTAGGCGGGACCGATGAGCGGACGTCACAGCGGCGGGACAAGCGGGGGGCTGCGCATTTCCGCGCTGCCCAAAACCCTCAAACTGATCTTCAAGCTGGCCCCGCGGCAGCTCAACGACGAGATCGCCCTCGCCAAGGTCGAGCTCAAGCGCAAGGGCATCGAGGTCGGCGTTGCCGCCGCAATCCTCGCCGTCGCGCTGGCCTTTGTCGCCTTCCTGGTCGTCGGCCTCATCGTTGCCGCCATCATGGGCCTCGCCACGATCATGCCCGCCTGGCTCGCAGCCCTGCTGGTCTGCGGTGTTTTCCTGCTGGTCGCCGCGATCGCGGGCCTGGTGGGGGTCGGCAAGTTCAAGAAGGCCATGCCCCTGGTTCCGGAGGACACCATCCGCGGCCTGAAGTACGACCTCGGCATCGCGAAGGAGGGCTCCGCCTTCGATCCCGCCGTGCTGGACCCGAATTCCGAGCAGTACAAGGCCGCCAAGGCCGCCAAAGCGGAAGCCGAGGCCAAGGCCAAGGCGGAGAAGGAAGCCAAGAAGGCCGCCGAGCCGGACTTCGGCCCGCCGCCCACCGAAGCGGAATTGCGACGCCGGCTGGACGAGCGCCGCACGCACCTCACCTCGGTCCGCGACGAACTCAACGAGGAACTCGACGTCAAGACCCAGGCCCAGGCGCTGCGGGCGGCGGCCCAGGTGAAGCTGCAGGACGGCAAGGAACAGCTCAGCGGCAAGGTCGCCGGGTTCCGGTCCTCCGCCGCGCGCGCCGCGAAACGCCCGGCATCGTCGGCCGGCGCCGCCCAGGCCGGCGCCGGTAACGACAGCTCCGCTGCGGACAGCGCCGGCGTGACCGGCCAGCTGAGCCAGCGCTGGAAGCCGCTCGTCGCACTCACCGCCTCGGCCGCGGCCCTCGTGTTCTTGCTGCGCAAACTCCTCAAGGGCTAGGCAGCCCGCTCAACTGCAACGCCCCGTCGTTGCCGGCCACGGAAAGGGGGACTGGATGAAGTTTATTGGCGCTGGTGCCCGGCCTGGTCAGGCTCAGATTCACCACGACAGGATCTTCACCATCCCCAACGTCCTGACCGTGGTGAGGTTCCTCGGCGTCCCGCTGTTCGTCTGGCTCGTCCTTGGGGTTCAGGAATACGGTTACGCCGCGCTCGTCCTGGCCATCATGGGCAGCACCGACTGGGTGGACGGCTACGTTGCCCGCCGGTTCAACCAAATGTCCAAGCTGGGCCGGGTCATGGATCCCATCGCCGACAGGCTGTCGCTGATCGCGGTCGCGGTCACGCTCGTGGTCGCCGGCGTCGTCGAGTGGTGGTACCTCGCGGCACTGCTCATCCCGGACGCCATCCTGCTCGCCCTGTCGCTCTACTACTTCCGCGGCCACCCCGATCTGCCCGTCAGCAGGATCGGCAAGATCCGGACTGCGCTGCTGCTGGTCGGCACACCCCTGCTCGTCCTCTCGGCACTGCCGGTCCCGGGCGCCGACGCCTACTTCGTGGCGGCCTGGATCTTCCTGGGGCTGGGGCTCGTGGGGCATTGGATTGCCGCGTACAACTACTTTTGGGCCATCATCCGCAAGGGCAAGGAGCTTAAGGGCAACAAGTCCGACGTCGACGGCGGCACCCGCTGATGGTGTGGGTCGCAGTCCTGCTGGCTGTCCTTGGCGCGTTTTGCCTCGCGATCGGCGCCCAGCGCCAGGGCAGCGCGGTCAAGGCGGACACCGGGGGACTGGCGCTCAGCAGCCATGGCATGCTGCGCCTGATCCGCAATCCCCGCTGGGTGTTCGGTCTGCTGCTGCTTGGTGTGGGCATGGCGATGAACGCCGTCGCCTTGGTCATGGCACCGCTGACGGTGGTCCAGCCGATCGGCGCGATCGCACTCGTCATCACCACCATCGTCAATGCCAAGGACCAGGGGCTGAGCATCAACCGGGCCACGGTGGTGGCCATCTCGGCCTGCGTCACCGGCTCGGCCCTGTTCGTCATCCTCGCTGTCAACGTGACCCAGGAGAACCACCAGGTCAGCGCCTCCGACGAGCTGACCGTCGTGCTGCTGCTGGCCCTCGCCGTAGGGCTTTTCGGCACACTCGCCCTCGTGTTCAGGCACCGGATGAGCGCGTTTATCTACATCCTTGGCGCGGGCATCCTGTTCGGCTTCGTTGCCGTCCTGACCCGCATCATCGGCAAGCATCTGCTTGATCCCAATGGGCTGGGTGTGATGAATGTGCCGTGGTATTCGGTGGTCGCGATTGTGGCCGCCGGCGTCCTTGGCTCGTGGTTCGTCCAGAACGCCTACTCCGGGGGCCCGCCGGATCTTGTGATTGCCGGACTGACCGTTATCGACCCCATTGTGGGCATCGCGATCGGCATCACGATCCTCGGCGAGCTGCGCCCGGATGTCCACGCCGTCACGGCAGTTGCGATGGGGGCAGCCGGTTTGCTTGCTATCGTGGGAGTGATCGCCTTGTCCAGGCACCACCCGGAAGTCACCAAGCGCAAGAAGGACGCGCGCAAGGCCGCGGGGCGGCTGTCCCAGGACAAAACCAGACTTCAGCAGTAGGCCCGGTACGCCTGCGCCGACGGCCAGCCGGCCACAACAGTTCCAGCTGCCGCACCGTGACCACCAGGAGTTCTCCCCGTGACCATGCCTGACCATCAGCACCCGCTGACCATCCTGATTGCCGCGGACACCTACCCGCCCCACGTCAACGGCGCTGCCATGTTCGGCTACCGCCTGGCCAAGGGAATGACGGCCCGCGGACATGATGTTCACGTTCTGGCCTGCCGCCCGGACAAAGGCAAGAGCTATACCGAGTTCTGCGAGGAAGGCACGGTCCACCGGATCCGCTCGCACTCAGTTCCTACGCACGAGTACTTCCGGATCACTTTCCCGTGGGAGATCAAAAAGGAAATCAGCCTGCTGTTCGACCGCATCCAGCCGGACGTGGTGCACATCCAGAGCCACTACATGATCGGCGAGCACGTGCTCTACGAAGCGGTCAGGCGCGGCATCCGGATCGTCGCGACCAACCACTTCATGCCCGAGAACCTGAACCCCTTCCTTCCGTTCCCGCAGTGGTTCAAAGACATCGTGGGGCGCATCTCCTGGAAGGACATGGGCAAGGTCATGGGCCAGGCCGACGTCGTAACGACGCCGACGCCGCTGGCGGCCAAAGCGATGCACCAGCACGCGTTCCTCCGCCAGGTGCTGCCGCTCTCCAACGGCATTGACTCCGCGGCGTACGAACTCAAGCCCGGTGAGGAAGTGGCGCGACACAGCAGCCCGACCGTGCTGTTCGCCGGCCGGCTCGCCGAGGAGAAGCACGTCGATGTGCTGATCGACGCTGTCGCCAAGACGCCCAAGGAGCTCGACGTCCACCTCGAAATCGTCGGCGGCGGCGAGGTGCGGCCGGCCCTGGAGGCCCAAGTCGAACGGCTCGGTCTCCAGAACCGGGTCAAGTTCCTGGGACTTGCGACCGACGCCGAACTCCGCCGCGCGTACATCGCGGCGGACCTGTTCTGCATGCCCGGAACTGCCGAGCTGCAGTCTCTCGTGACGCTGGAAGCGATGTCCGCCTCCACCCCCGTGCTGCTGGCGGACGCCATGGCGCTGCCCCACCTGGTGCGCGACGGCGAAAACGGCTACTTGTTCACCCCCAACGACAGCGACGACCTCGCGGCCAAGATGGTCCGCGTCCTGTCGCTTCCCGCCGCTGAGCTGGCGGCGATGGGCAAGGCCAGCCGGGGAATGGTGGAGAACCACAGCATCGAGCGCACCCTGCAGTGCTTCGAGGATCTCTACCGTGGCGCGAGCTACGACGACCTCGTGGTCTGAACCGGGCCACTACAATTGCTAGAGTGATTTTCGCCCGGAAACCATCCGGCCCTGGCCGGGCCGGTTTCCGGGCCCATGGGGCTATAGCTCAGCTGGTTAGAGCGCGGGACTCATAATCCTAAGGTCCTCGGTTCAAGTCCGAGTAGCCCTACATTTTCGCGGAACCCTGCCCGGGATCCGCATCCACGGGAGCCGTGGCCGATGTTCCGACGTCGGCCCGGCTCCTTTCTTCTTTCCCGGCACCGGCGCGGTGACCTTTCCGTCAAACCTGCCCGGATTGCGTCCTCCCGTATGGCGCCCATCACTTGCAGTGCACCTCCCGATTGCGGTAAGTTACTGGTGAGTAACATCCCGTTGGCGCGAAGCGCGCGTCATCCTGGTCGCTGCTGATCACACGTGAAGGAACACCATGTCCAAAGCTGCCGTCGACATCAACAACCTCCCGTACGCCGATGGCGACTTCTACGCCTTCGAGCAGCTGCTCAGCGGCAAGGAACAGGACCGGCTCGCGGAGGTCCG
>DATIUQ010000083.1:0-4086 GCA_035466775.1 Arthrobacter sp. | reverse complement strand
CGTCCCGGCGACAGCCATCCGCACTCTCGCCACCCGAAAAACCCTTGCCAATTCGGGGGTAACAAGTTTACGCTCGGTAAGTTACCAACGAGTAACCAACCCTCCCCCACTCCGCTGCGGGCAGCTGCATGGGCGTTTTCGGATGTTAGCTGCGTCACAGTCCGGGGGCCGGCAGCAAAGCCGCTGCCGGGCAACGCCGTCGAGAGGAACTATCTGTGACACAGAGCCGTGCCGCCATCACCCAGACCCGCACCCGCGCCCAACAGATCGCCATCGCCGTCCTCGCCCTGCTGCTGATTGCCCTTCTGGGCTTCTACACGCTCGTTACCGGCCGGATAGTGGATGGTTCCGCCCGGCTCAAGGACGGAGCCGGGCAAGCCTCCGCCGGAGCCACCCAGCTGAAGGACGGTGCCGGCAAACTCGCGGCGGGCGCCGGCCAGGCGGACACCGGCGCCGGCAAGCTCTCAGCCGGCGCCGAAAAGGTCCATGCAGGGATCAGCCAGAAGCTTGCTCCCGGCGCCGAGAAGCTCCAGGCCGGCGCGGACCAGTTGGCCACGGGCGCCGTCAAGATCGAAACCGACGTCAACAACAAACTCGCCCCCGGCGTGTACAAGGTCGACGACGGCGCGCGGAAGCTTGCGGCCGGAGCAGTGCAGCTCTCGGCAGCCCTGACCCCGACGGCCGCCGGCAACGCCGAGAACAACCTGGCCGACGGCGCCACGCAGCTTGACGCGGGAGCGGCCCGACTGGCATCGGGATCCGGCGAACTGACCGCCGGCACGGTTCAGCTCAAGGGCTACCGGGGCGCCGGCAACAACCCGGAAGCCGGCACCGGCACGGCGGCCCTCGCGCAGGCCCTGGAACTGCTGCAGGCTGCCGCCTCGGACCCCGTGCAAGGACTGGTGCCCTTGTCCGTCGTCAGGGACAAGATCGCCAAGATCACCGCAGGTGCGCAGAAACTCGACGCGGGCGCCGCCCAGCTGCAGGCCGGTGCGGGACGCCTGCAGGCAGGAGCAGGGCAGCTGCACGACGGGACGGGGAAGCTTTCCGCCGGTTTTCGGACGCTGGCCGGCAAACTCAACAGCCAGGATCCCACGAACCCCGGAGTGGTTCTTGGCACACAGCTGCTGGCCGATGGAACATCCAAAATCCGGACGGGTATGGACGGCGTTCCGGGCGACCCCGCGCGGCCCGGGCTCATCAAAGCCGCCGCCCGGATGACCGAAGGCAGTTCCCGGCTCGCGGACGGGACTGTAGCGCTGAACGCCGGCATCAAGGGGGATCCTGCGGATCCTGCCAACCCGGGGCTGCTCAACGGATCCCAGGCCCTCGCCTCGGGCGCCACCGAGCTCTCCGCGGGCAACACGAAACTGGCGTCCGGTTCGTCGCAGCTCTCCACCGGAGCAGACAAGCTCGCGGACGGAAACGCCCGGATTGCCGAGGGCACGGGCACCCTCTACTCGAGCGCCGCGGCCGTCTCGCCATCGACGATTGCCGGCCAGGCCGATGCCGCCATGGCCCTTGGGATCGTCGGTGTCCTGGGCCTGGGTTCGGTCGGCGCCTTCCTTGGGCTGCGGAACCGGCGGGCCGGTTCCGGCACCGCCCCGGCGGAAGGTTAGGCCAGCAGCTCCAGCAGGGAACCGACCTCGCGGCCCGCAAAGCCCGGGGCCGGTTCCCCGCCGCGGTTCAGCCAGACGCCCAGCAGGCCCGCCGCCGTCGAGCCGTCAGCATCGAGGAGGCGGTTGTCCCCCACATAGAGTGTTTCGGCGGCGCCGGTGCCTAGGCGGCGCACGCCTTCCAGGTAGATGGCCGGATCCGGCTTCGCCGCACCGACCGTGTCCGTCCCAACCAGCACACTAATGCGCTCCAGGCCCGCAGCGTCCAGCTTGACCCGCTGGTAGTCGTGGACGTTGTTGCTCACGGCGCCGTAGGGGATGCCGGCAGAATCCAGTGCGTCCAGCATCGGGGTGACGTCGTCGAAGGCGCGGATGTAGCCGTGCTGCCGGCTGGCGTAGGAGCTGACCCAGTGGTGGGCCTGTTCGCCCTCCTCCAGCTCGACGCCGAAGTGCCCCAGGGCAGCCCGGCCCCGGAGAAGCCGCTGCTCGTTGAAGGTCAGCTCTCCGGCCAGGTAACGGTCATAGAAGTGGGTGGTCTCGCGGGTGAAGATCCGCCCGAACTTCTCCCACCCGGCCTGGTCCAGGCCGGGCAGGAGGTGTTCGCTGACGTCACGCAGGGCCGCCGTCATGGCGAACTCCAGGTCAACCAGGGTGTCGTCGATGTCGAACAGCACACCGCGGATGCTGGCCAGGCCAGCGGCAAGCGCGCTGGTACGGGCGCTGGTCAAGGCCTCCGGAGTGCTCATCATCAGCCGCGGAAAGCGCGCAGCCGGGCCAGGGACGAATCCTTGCCCAGGATCACCATGGATTCGAACAGCGGCGGAGAAATCCGGCGGCCGGAGATGGCCGTGCGGACCGGCCCGAAGGCCAGGCGCGGCTTGACGCCGAGTCCCTCCACCAGCGCCTCCTTGAGGGCGGCCTGGATGGTCTCGGCGTTCCAGTCGGCGAGGGGCTCCAGGGCGGCCAGGGCGGCGTCGAGCACTTCGGTGAGATTCTCCGGAAGCCCCTTGCGGGCGTCGTCCGCGACGTCGATCGCGTCGTCGTTCTTGAACAGGAAGGCGAGCATCTCGGGGGCCTCGCCCAGCAGCGAAATGCGCTCCTGAATCAGCGGGGCCGCCTCAGCGAGGATCTCCTCCTGGCGGGCGGTGAGCGTGTCGCCGACGAACCCGGCGCTGCGCAGGTACGGGACCAGCCGGCCGCGGAAGTCCTCGGCGTCGAGCATCCGGATGTGCGTGCCGTTGATGGCCTCGGCCTTCTTGATGTCGAAGCGGGCAGGGTTGGCGAGGACGTCGTTGACGTCGAAGTTTTCGATCAGCTGCTCGACCGTGAAGATGTCCTCATCGGCGGAGAGGCTCCAGCCGAGCAGGGAGAGGTAGTTGAGGAGCCCTTCCGGGATGAAGCCGCGGTCCCGGAGCAGGAACAGGTTGGACTGCGGATCGCGCTTGGAGAGCTTTTTGTTGCCCTCGCCCATGACGTAGGGAAGGTGGCCGAAGACCGGCAGGTAGCTGGCGACGCCGATGTCCATCAGCGCGCGGATCAGCACCACCTGGCGGGGCGTGGAGGACAGGAGGTCCTCGCCGCGGAGCACGTGGGTGATGCCCATCAGCGCATCATCGACGGGGTTGACCAGCGTGTAGAGCGGGGACCCGTCGGCGCGGACAATCACGTAGTCCGGGATGCTGCCGGCCTTGAACGTGATCTCGCCGCGGACCATGTCGGTAAAGGTGACATCCGAATCCGGCATCCGGACGCGGAGCACGGGCTGGCGGCCCTCGGCCTTGAACGCGGCGAGCTGCTCTTCGGAGAGCTCGCGGTCGAAGTTGTCGTAGCCCAGCTTGGGGTCGCGGCCGGCGGCGCGGTGGCGGGCCTCGACTTCCTCCGGGGAGGAGTAGCACTCATAGGCGTAGCCGGCGTCGATCAGCTTGGCGACGACGTCCTTGTACAGGTCCAGGCGCTGCGACTGGCGGTACGGCTCGTGCGGTCCGCCGACCTCCACGCCTTCCTCCCAGGTGATGCCGAGCCATTTCAGGGCTTCGAGCAGCTGCTGGTAGCTTTCCTCCGAGTCGCGCGCCGCGTCCGTGTCCTCGATGCGGAACACAAAGGTGCCCTTGGTGTGGCGGGCGTGGGCCCAGTTGAACAGGGCGGTGCGGATCAGGCCGACGTGCGGGGTGCCGGTGGGCGACGGGCAGAACCGGACGCGGACCGGGGTGTCAGCGGTGACTTCGCTGGTCACACTGGGGGCGGAGCTGGAGACGGCGTCGGGCGCGGAAGGAGTAGTCATAGTGGTACCAACATTACCAACCCCCGCCGGTGCCGGCTGTCCGCCGTTTCCGCTGCGAAAACGGACAGCCGCACCGTGGATCCACGGTGCGGCTGTCCGAAATCGGCGCGAAAAACCAGGGTCCCTCGCTAGCGGCGGACCACCGGGTTGGAGAGCCGGCCGATGCCCTCGATCTCGACCTCGAAGCGG
>DATIUQ010000082.1:0-4339 GCA_035466775.1 Arthrobacter sp. | reverse complement strand
TTTTTTGTGTGAAGGCTGGCTGAAGCCTGATGGGGGCAGTCAACAGCCCGCTCGTTCATTGGAAGGCTGGCCAGCGCCCGATGGGGGCGGGCGCCGGCCTGCACTTGCAGTGGAAGGCCTGCCGGATTCCTGGTGGGGGGTCCATCCTCCGGCGGCGCTTACAAAGAGGTAATCGCTGGGGCACGCCAAAAGGTTACGCACCGGTCCAAAGTTTTTTTCGGCCACCGCGTTCCAGGGGTTAACGACGACGGCGGCGGGCCACCTTTCCAGGTGACCCGCCGCCGTCGAACGTCAGTTGGTACAGCTTCAGTCGTTGATCAGATCGTTGATCACGATGGTCTGATCGCGGTCCGGGCCGACGCCGATCGCCGAGAATCGCGTGCCGGAGAGCTTCTCGAGGGCCAGCACGTAGTTCTTGGCGTTCTCCGGGAGATCGTCCAGGGTACGGGCGCCGGTGATGTCCTCGGTCCAGCCGTCGAAGAATTCGAAGATCGGCTTGGCGTGGTGGAACTCGGTCTGGGTCATCGGCATTTCGTCGTGACGGACGCCGTCGACGTCGTACGCCACGCAGACCGGGATCTGCTCGATGCCCGTGAGGACGTCCAGCTTGGTCACGAAGTAGTCCGTGAAACCGTTGACGCGGGACGCGTGGCGCGCCAGCACGGCGTCGTACCAGCCGCAGCGGCGGGGGCGGCCGGTGTTGACGCCGAACTCGCCGCCGGTCTTCTGCAGGTACATGCCCATCTCGTCGAATAGTTCCGTGGGGAACGGGCCTGCGCCGACGCGGGTGGTGTAGGCCTTGATGATGCCGATGGAGCGTGAAATCCGGGTGGGGCCGATGCCCGAGCCCACGGACGCGCCGCCCGCCGTCGGGTTCGAGGAGGTCACGAAGGGGTAGGTGCCGTGGTCGACGTCCAGGAACGTGGCCTGGCCGCCCTCCATGAGGACCACCTTGCCCTCGTCCAGGGCCGTGTTCAGGACAAAGGTGCTGTCGATGACCAGCGGGCGGAGGCGCTCGGCGAAGGACAGGAAGTACTCCACGATCTCATCCACCTCGATGTCGCGGCGGTTGTAGACCTTGACCAGCAGTTCGTTCTTCTGGCGCAGCGAGCCTTCGACCTTCTGGCGCAGGATGGAGGCGTCGAACACGTCCTGCACGCGGATGCCGAGGCGGGCCACCTTGTCCATGTAGGCCGGGCCGATGCCGCGTCCGGTGGTGCCGATGGCGCGGCTGCCGAGGAACCGTTCGGTGACCTTGTCCAGGACCTGGTGGTAGGGGGCCACGAGGTGCGCGTTGGCGGAGACCCGCAGCTTGGAGGTGTCGGCGCCGCGGGCTTCGAGGCCGTCGATCTCCTGGAACAGTGCTTCCAGGTTCACCACGCAGCCGTTGCCGATGATCGGAACCGCGTTGGGGCTCAGGATGCCGGCCGGAAGGAGCTTGAGCTCATACTTCTCACCGCCTACGACGACGGTGTGCCCGGCATTGTTGCCGCCGTTGGGCTTGACGACGTAGTCGACTCGGCCACCAAGCAGGTCAGTGGCCTTACCTTTGCCTTCGTCGCCCCATTGGGCTCCGACGATCACGATTGCTGGCATGGGATCCTCCCCCATTCGTTCGGGCCGGGTTCCGGGTGATTCACCAAGGTGGTCACCGCAGCCCAGCGCCGTTCATGAGAATGCCCCGAATCTACCGCTGTGCTCTTACCCAACGCCAGAGTTCCGGGGCTCTTACCACCCAAGTTTAGCCGATAGCGGTGCCGGCGGGTCATTTGACCATCCAGTGGACTCATCGCCGGGAAAAATGTGACTGCCTGCACAGTCTCCGGTCCCGTCGGCCGCACGCGCCCCGGCATTGCCGCCTCCCAGCCGGGTTCCCGGGGAGGGGCGCCCGCCGCGGCGCCAGGCAGCTCCGGCATCCGGCCCTCCGGCCGCCGCGTCATTTCGCAGGGCTTGATAGACTAATAAGGACCGACCAGGAATCGGTCCACACCACATTTTCAAACCACACCATACTTGGCATGCCCAGTGTTCGGCGTGCCCGCGTACGGTCTGGCAGCTTTACCAATCCCGCAGGAGAATCAGCAATATATGACAGCCTTGGCCACTGAAAATTCCCGCGAACAGCTTCTGAGCCGCCGCTACGAACCTAGCGTCGCAGCCGTCAACGAGCTGTGCGACACGCTGCAGGCAACCAAAGCTGGCACGAACGTCCCCTATGTCGACCCGATGCACGACGTCGACGAGTGCCGCATCATCAGCCTGTTCTCCAACATTGGAACCGAGGACGAATCGGGTTTCATCACCGCCGGCGACGACGAAGCCGCCACCCGCCTGCTCGGCGTCCAGTGGAAGCTGGGCCTGCGTCCCGAGTACGTGATGCCGTGGAACGTCCACCCCTGGTACGTTCCGGGCGAGCCCAACGGCAAGTTCACGCCGGACCAGATCTCCGCGGGCCTGAAGCCGTTGCTGAAGTTCCTCGCCCTGGTGCCCCGCGCCTCCGTGATCGTGGCCCACGGCACCGAGGCCAACCGCCTCGCGAACCTGCTGCTCAAGACCGAAGTGCCCATGATCTGGCGCCGCGGCCTCAAGACCTACAAGGTTCGCTCGCTCAGCGGCCGCGCCTTCGCCGGCACTCCTGCCCGCCAGGAGCAGTACCTCGACGAAATGGGCACCGTCTACGCAGACGCGATGGCCCGCACGGGCCTGGCCAAGACCAGCTAGTCCCCCAGCCACGTTAACGACGGCGGGCGCCCACCTTCTGGTGGACGCCCGCCGTCGTGCTTTAAGAAAGCAACGTGCTTTAAGAAAGCAACGCGGGCTTACTTTCGGCCCATCCGAAGGTGCGCCATGGACCGGAGGTGACCCCGCGTTGCTTGTGGTGCTGTTGCGGCTAGCGCTTCTCGGCTTCGATGGCTGCCTTGGCGGAGGGGTCGGAGTCCTTGAGGAACTTCTCGATCCGCTCCGGTTCCTCGGCCTCCCCGATCGCCGCGGACGCGCGGCCCAGCGAATACAGGGCGCGCAGGAAGCCGCGGTTGGGTTCGTGCTCCCACGGGATGGGGCCGACGCCGCGCCAGCCGTTGCGGCGCAGCGAATCCAGGCCGCGGTGGTAGCCGACGCGGGAGTAGGCGTAGGAGTCGATGGTCCGGCCCTCGGTCCAGGCTTCCTCGGCCAGCACGGCCCAGAGCAGCGAGGAGGTCGGGTGCTTTTCCACCAGGTCCAAAGCTTCCTGGCCGGCATCCAGCGCTGCGTAGACCTCGGTCTCGGCAGGCAGGAGCGTGGGCTCAGGACCCATCAGGTTCTTGCGGAACTCGTCCGACATGCCTAGAACGTCTTGCCGGTGGAGCCGAGCTGCTGGGCAGCCTCAACGACGCGGGCCGCGAGGCCGGCCTCGGCGGAGGCGCCCCAGACGCGGGGGTCGTACAGCTTCTTGTTGCCGACCTCGCCGTCGACCTTCAGGACGCCGTCGTAGTTGCGGAACATGTGGTCCACTACGGGGCGGGTGTAGGCGTACTGGGTGTCGGTGTCGATGTTCATCTTGATCACGCCGTAGGAGACGGCGTCGGCGATTTCCTTCTCGGAGGAGCCGGAGCCGCCGTGGAAGACGAGGTCGAACGGGTTGGCCTTGCCGATCTTGGCTCCCACCTGCTCCTGGATGTCCTTGAGGATTTCGGGGCGGAGCTTGACGCCGCCGGGCTTGTAGACGCCGTGCACGTTGCCGAAGGTCAGCGCCGTGATGTAGCGGCCGTTTTCGCCGGAACCGAGCGCGTCGATGGTGGCGAGGGCGTCCTCGACGGTGGTGTAGAGCTTGTCGTTGATGGCGTTTTCGACGCCGTCTTCCTCGCCGCCCACGGTGCCGATCTCGACCTCGAGGATCATCTTCGCGGCAGCGGTGCGCTCCAGCAGTTCACGGGCGATGCGCAGGTTTTCCTGCAGGGTCTCGGCGGAACCGTCCCACATGTGCGAGTTGAAGAGCGGGTTGCGCCCGGCCTTGACCTCGGCCTCGGAGGCTGCCAGCAGCGGCAGGACAAAGCCCTCAAGCTTGTCCTTCGGGCAGTGGTCGGTGTGCAGGGCGATGTTGACGCCGTAGTTCTTGGCGACCTCGCGGGCGAACGCGGCGAAACCGAGCGAACCGGCCACCATGTCCTTGGTGGAGGCACCGGACCAGTAGGCGGCGCCGCCTGTGGAGACCTGGACGATCCCGTCGGACTCGGCCTCGGCGAAGCCGCGGAGGGCTGCGTTGAGGGTCTGGGAGGAGGTGACGTTGACGGCTGGGAACGCGAAGCCGCCCGTCTTAGCGCGGTCGATCATCTCGGAGTAGATCTCTGGGGTTGCAATGGGC
>DATIUQ010000081.1:0-72637 GCA_035466775.1 Arthrobacter sp. | reverse complement strand
CCGGCCGCCGTCGTTGGTTGAGCCCGTTGGTTCGGCTGCCTGCTACTTGGCGGCTTCGAGCAGTCCGGCGCGGACCGTCTTCGTGGCGTGGACCAGGTTGCGCAGGGACTCTTCGGTCTCGGCGTAGCCGCGGGTCTTCAGGCCGCAGTCCGGGTTGACCCAGAGCTGGCGGGACGGGACGTGCTTGACGGCGGTGCTGAGCAGCTCGGTGACTTCCTGCTCGCCCGGGACGCGCGGCGAGTGGATGTCGTAGACGCCCGGGCCCACGCCGCGGCCGAAGCCGTGGGATTCGAGGTCGTGGACCACTTCCATCCGGGAGCGGGCAGCCTCAATCGAGGTGACGTCGGCGTCGAGGCCGTCGATCGCGTCGATGATGGCGCCGAACTCGGAGTAGCACAGGTGCGTGTGGACCTGCGTGGCATCCCCGGCGCCGGCGGTGGCGAGGCGGAAGGACTTCACGGACCAGTCGAGGTATGCGGCCTGGTCGGCCTTGCGCAGCGGCAGGAGTTCGCGCAGGGCGGGCTCGTCCACCTGGATGACCTTGATGCCGGCGGCTTCGAGGTCCGCGATCTCGTCCCGGAGGGCGAGGGCCACCTGGTTGGCGGTCTCGCCGAGCGGCTGGTCGTCGCGGACGAAGGACCACGCAAGGATGGTGACCGGGCCGGTGAGCATGCCCTTCATCGGCTTGCTGGTGAGGGACTGCGCGTACCGGGCCCATTCCACCGTGATGGGGGCGCTGCGGGTGACGTCGCCCCACAGGATGGACGGGCGGGTGCAGCGCGATCCGTAGGACTGGACCCAGCCGTGCACGGTGACGTCGAAGCCTTCGAGGTTCTCGGCGAAGTACTGGACCATGTCGTTGCGCTCGGGTTCGCCGTGGACGAGGACGTCGAAGCCGAGCTCTTCCTGCAGCCCCACAACGCGCTTGATCTCATCCTTCATGAGCTGCTCGTACTGCTCCGTGCTCAGTTCGCCCTTGTTGGCGCGGGCCCGGGCGGTGCGGATCTCGCCGGTCTGCGGGAAAGAGCCGATGGTGGTGGTGGGCAGCGGCGGCAGGTGCAGGGCCTCGGTCTGCGCGGCTTCGCGGACGCCGTAGGCCGAGCGGCTGAAGTCGGCGTCGGTCAGGGCCGCGGTGCGGTTCCGGACCTCGGCGCGGCGGACGCCGTCGGCTGCGGCACGGTCGGCGATGATGCGGGTCGCCTCGTCGATGGCCGGCTGCACATCCCTGTACTGAACACCGGTTGCCGGGTCGGTCAGCAGGCCGGCGAGGGTGACAACCTCGGTGGCCTTCTGGTCGGCGAAGGCGAGCCAGCTGCGCAGCTGCGCGGAGAGCTGGACTTCCTCGTCGACGTCGTGCGGGACGTGCTGGGTGGAGGTGGACGTGCTGACGGCCAGCTTGGCGACGGACTTCTTCAGCTCGGCGATCTTCTCCGCGGAGGCGGCGAGGTCGTTGCGCCAGATGTTGTGGCCGTCCACGACGCCGGCGACGAGGGTCTTGTTGCCCAGGGCGGCCAGGGCCGCGGCGGAGGGAACCCCGCCCTTGAAGACGTCCAGGTGCAGGGCGTCGATGGCGGTCGCGGCGAGGGTGCCGAGCTGGCCGTCGAGCGCGCCGTACGGGGTGGACACGAACAGCTGCGGACGCCTGGCTGCGGCGGCGAGGACTTCGTAGGAGCGGGCGACGGCGGCCTGGATTTCCCCGGCCGGGGTGTCCTGGTCCACCACGAGGGCGGGCTCGTCGAGCTGGACCCAGGCGGCACCGGCGGCGGCCAGCTTCTCCAGCAGTGCGGTGTAGACGGGGAGGATGTCCTCGAGGCGCGACAGCGGGCTGAAGCCGGCCGGGGCGTCGTCGGAGGCCTTGCTGAGCAGGAGGAACGTCACCGGGCCGACGATGTACGGGCGGGTCTCAACACCGTTGGCGAGGGTGTATTCGAATTCCTCGACGATGCGGTTGGAGGTCAGCGAGAAGCTGGTTTCCGGGCCGATTTCCGGGACGAGGTAGTGGTAGTTGGTGTCGAACCACTTGGTCATTTCCAGCGGCTGCTGGTCCTTGTTGCCGCGGGCCAGGGTGAAGTAGCCGTCGATGTCGAGCTGGCCGTCGGCGTTCAGGAGGTTGCCGAAGCGGGCGGGCACGGCACCGAGGTGGGCGGCGGCGTCGAGCACCTGGTCGTAGTAGGAGAAGGTGCCGGGGACGGCGGCGGCTTCGGTGAGGCCCAGGCCCTGGAGGCGCTTGGCGGTGCCGAGCTGGATGTCCTTGGCGGCGGCGTCCAGTGCGGCGGCGTCGATCTTGCCGGCCCAGTAGGCCTCGACGGCCTTCTTCAGTTCGCGGCGGCGGCCGATGCGCGGGTAGCCCAGGATCGAGGCAGCCGGGAACGGAGTGGGGTTGAGCGTGTTGGGTGAAGTCATGGGAAGTCCTAAGTGTTGGTGGGGTGGTTAGCTGGCGAGCTGGCGGCTGCCGCCGCGCCGTGCCGTGTGGGTGCTGTTCCGGTTGCCGCTGCGCCGGTTGCCTCTTTGAGGCCGGGGCAGGGCGAGTTTGTCCAGCACGTCCAGTGCGGCCGAGTGTTCGTTGAAGGTGTAGAGGTGCAGCCCGGGGGCGCCGGCCTCGAGGGCCGCGTTGGCGAGGTCCACGGTGGCGCTGACCCCGATCCGGGTGCGTTCGGCGTCGGTGTCGGCGGCGGCGAGCCGTTCGATGAGTTCCGGGGCCGGTTCGACGCCGGTCAGCTCGCTAAGCCGGGTGAGCCGGCGGATGCTGGTGAGCGGCATAACGCCCGGGATGATCGGGATGGTGACGCCCGCCCGGCGGGCCCGGGTCAGCAGGTCCGCGTACTGCTCGGTGTGGAAGAAGACCTGGGTGATGGCGAAGTCGGCGCCGGAGCGCTGCTTGGCCAGCAGCACCTCGACGTCGTGCGCCTCACTCGGGGATTCCGGATGCCGGGTGGGATAGGCGGCGACGCCGACGGCCACCTTGCCGGCGCAAAGCAGCGCGGACCGGCGCTGTTCGACGCGGCGGATAAGCTCGATCAGGTCCTGGGCGTAGCGCAGCGACCCTTCGGGAGGGACACCGCCGTCCTTGGGCTGGTCGCCGCGGAGCGCCAGGATGCCGCGCACGCCGACGTCGAGCAGTTCACCGATGATTTCGGCGAGCTCCTGCGGGGAGTTCCCCACGCAAGTCAGGTGCGCCAGCGGCCGCAGGGTGGTTTCCTGGACGAGGCGGTTGATGAGCTCGACGGCGGTGTCCCGGTTGGAGCCGCTGGCGCCGTAGGTCACGGAAACGTAGTCCGGGTCGGTGCTTTCCAGTTCGCCGATGGTCGTCCAGAGCGATTCGGCAGCCGCGGGCGACCGCGGCGGGAATAGCTCGTAGGACAGGGCCACAGGGGCTGTGCCGGCAAGATTCGGGTGGGTGTCAATAAGGCTGGGTGGAGACATTTGCGTCCTTGGCTGTGAACACTGACGGCTTAGCCCGGAAATCGGGACCCGTCGGTGGGTTGAGTTTGGGGATCACGGAGGAAACTCCAGCAGGACGCAGCCGCGACTGTTACGCCTGATACGAAGTTGTCCGTGAGCAAATGTCAGGCCCACATGGGGGCACCCACACCCTCCTGGGCTGCCGTGGGGCTGGCCTTGAGCGGAGGATCGCTGACACGTTACTGACGTAACTTGGTTAGAACTCTACGGGCGACCCGGGAAGCCGTTCAAGTCGGCTCCCGAATTAAGACGCACCTTTACGGCATATTTCATCCCCGGACAGAATATTCTTCGCTTCGATGGCCGGCTGGGCCCGTCCCGGCCTGTCCGGCGGCCTGGCCGGCGTTGCTGCCGCCGGCACTCCCCAAGGTGCCCGCGCAGGACTATCCTTTTGCCATGATCCAGCTTCCAGCCAGTTACCAGGAGTATCTCGCCGGCAAGAGCGAGAGTTTCATCAACACTGTCCGGCCCGTCCTGATGCAGTCCGCTGCGGACAAGGCGCATGGTGTCAAAGTGTCCTACAACCACGGCCCCACCGGCCACCAGGCGCACGTGGACGAGTCGATCCCCTTCGGCACCGTCGTCGAGGACATCGACTGATACCAGCGATGACTGACTCCAGCGGCGCCCGGACGCGGTCAGCCGGTTGGGTCTAGCCCTCCAGCAGGAGGCGCTGGGAACGGGGCGCCAGGGTGTGTTCCAGCACGAGGCAGGCGGCGCCGATCGCGCCGACATCCTCGCCGACGCCGGTGCCCACCACCTCGATCTCATGGATCTTCCGGGTGGCGCTGCCTTCCCGGACCAGCTCCGGGATCACTTCCAGATAGCGCTGCGAGAGGCAGGTCCAGAACGGTCCGCCAAAAACCACACGGTCCACGTCCAGGGCGTTGGTGACGGTCGAGACCGCCCGGGCCACCAGCACGGCGGAATGGTCGATGATGTCCTGCGCCCTCTGGTCCCCCGCGCCGGCGGCGGCACACAGTTCGGCAAAGCTCTCCTGGATGGCGGGCCCGGTCACGGCCTCCAGGGGGCCGTCCAGCACCCCGGCTTCGACGGCCTGGGCCACCAGCACCTGGGGAATGCAGGTGGACTTGATGCAGCCGCGCATTCCGCAGTCGCAGGGTGCACCGTCAGGATCAACGATGATATGCCCGATCTCACCGGCGTTCCCCGACGTGCCGCGCACCACCTCATCATTGAGGACGATTCCGCAGCCGATTCCGGTGCCCATGTACATAAAAACGAAGCTGCCGGCGCCGCTCGGGCCGCCGGCCCAGGTCTCCGCCACGGCGGCGCTGGTCACGTCCTTGTCCACGATGGTGGACAGGCCGGTGGCCGCGGCCAGGGCGTCGCGGAGCGGGACGCGGTCCCAGCCAAGGAGGAGCGGCGGATCCACGACCGTGCCCTCGTCCAGGTCGATCGGCCCGGGAGAGGCGATCCCCAGGCCGGCGATCCGGGCCGGGTCGACGCCGGAATCCGAGACGAGCTGCTTGATTTCGGCGGCGATGGTGTCGATGACGGCCCCGGGGTCGGTGCCGGCCGGGGTCTTGATCCGGGAATGCTTGACCACGGCCCCGACCAGGTCCAGGACGACGAACGTGGTCACGGCGGGATCCAGGTGGACTCCGACGGCGTACATTCCGGAGGAATTCAGCCGGAGCATGGTCCGCGGCTTGCCCGGTCCGGTGCCTTCCTTGCCCGCCTCATAGATCAGGTCCTGGTCCAGCAGCCGGCGGGAGATGTTGGAGATCGTCTGCGGGGACAGACCGACGATCTGGGCCAGCTCGACCCGGCTCAGGCCTGCCGGGGAACGCCTGATGGCGTCGAGGATCACCGTGAGGTTGAAGTCGCCCATCCGGGGCAAGTTGGTTCCGCGCCTCGGCGAGGGCTGGCGGATCTCAGTCACTGATAACCCCTAAACGTCTTTGGCCACGCACTGCTTATCTCAGAATCGTACGTTACGCAGGTGTGACCGCCCACACGCCCGCTTCACAGACCGGCGGATTTCCGGGTGCTGGCTGTCACCGTGAATTTCGGGTTCCGGCCGACTTCGCGGGTGGGGCCGATCAGCCGCTGCAGCGCGGGCTGGTAGTGAAGGTGGCTGTTGAACACCGTCCAGAGCTCCCCGCCCGGGGCCAGGACCCGCCCTGCGGCCTCAATCAGCTTGATGCCAGCCCCGGCATGGACCGCCGCGCCGACGTGGAAGGGCGGGTTGAGCAGGATCAATTCGGCGCTGGCGTCCGGCAGCGTGCCCATGGCGTCGTCCTGGAGCACCGTGACCTGATCCGCGAGCCCGTTGGCTTCCGCCGTGGCCCGGGCGGAGTCGACGGCGGCGGCGGACTGGTCCGTGGCGGTCACCCGGGAGCCGGGGTTGGCGCGGGCGTACATGGCGGCGAGGATCCCGGTGCCGCAGCCCAGGTCGACGGCGTGCCGTACTGCCGGGATCCGGGGCAGGAACTCCAGGAGGAACCTGGTGCCGATGTCCAGCCCGGTGCCGGCAAAAACGGCGCCGCGGGCGCACACGGTCAGCCCCAGCTCGCTGTTGACGTCTCTGACCGGGAACGGCGGGGTGCCGGGGACCGGCCGGGGGCCGCGGGCCAGCAGGATCCGGGATTTTTGCCGGGCCAGCTGGGGCTGGACCTCGCCGAAGCAGCGCTCCAGCACGGCGTTCATGCCCAGGCTCATGTGCTTCATCCGGCCGCCGGCCAGGAGCACAACGCCGGGGGCGGCGTGGCGGGCGACGGCGTCGGCGATCTCCTCCAGCTCCGCCAAGGACTTGGGCAGCTGGAGGAGCACCACGTCGGCCCCGGCCAGGAGGCCGGCGCCGAGCGGGTGATGTTCGAAGCCGCCGGTAACGCCCAGGTTCCCGGCGTTGCGCCGGAGGGCCTGTTCCCCGGTGATGAGGTCCTGGTGCACGCGGACCGGGCCGTTCCAGCTGCCGGCGGCGTCGCCGGGGGCCACGGCACCCAGGGCCAGGGCGCCGAGGGTCAGGGCGCCGTACCGGTCGCCGACTACGGCGAGCCGGCTGCCGGGCTGCAGGGATCCGGCGGCCAGCATGTCCGCGATGGTGTCCAGGAGAAGCTTGTCCGTGGCGTCCCAGGCCTGCAGGTTGGCCGCCTCCACGTCCGGGAACCTGCCCAGCCGGGAGAAGAGGGAGTCAAGATTGTTGTCCGCCACGCGCGAGCTGCCGCCTTCTAGTGAGTCTGGGGTGGGTCAGGGTGTTCGGGCCCCAAGATCGGTGTCCCCTGCCAATTTATCCTGCTCCCCCAATAAACGCAGGATGCCCGCCACCGCGGACCGGCCGGCACGGTTGGCGCCGATCGTGGACGAGGACGGTCCGTAGCCCACCAGATGGACCCGCGGCTCGGCGGCCACCTGCGTGCCGTCCATGGCGATCCCGCCGCCGGGGCCGCGGAGGTGCAGCGGGGCGAGGTGTTCGAGTTCCGCGCGGAAGCCGGTGGCCCAGAGGATCACATCGGCGGCCAGGAAGCTTCCGTCGGCCGTCCGCACGCCCCCGGGCTCGATGCCGGTGAACATGGGGCGGCGCTCCAGCACCCCCCGGGCGGCGGCAGCGCGCAGCGCCGGGGTCCAGATCAGCCCGGTCACCGCGACGACGCTTTGCGGCGGCAGGCCCTGCCGCACGCGCTCCTCGACGAGGGCGACGGCGTCGTGCCCGGCCTGCCGGTCGAAGGGGGCGTCCCGCCAGACCGGTTCGCGGCGGGTGAACCAGCTGGTGGTGGTGGTCCGGGAGATCTCATCGAGCAGCCCGACGGCGGAGATGCCGCCGCCGACGACGATCACGTGCAGGCCGCGGAACTCCTCGGCGGAGACGTAGTCCGCAACGTGCAGCTGCCGCCCGTGGAAGGATGCCTGGCCCGGGTAGATCGGCCAGAACGGCCGCGTCCAGGTGCCGGTCGCGTTGATGATGGCCCGGGCCGTCCAGCCGCCGCGGGTAGTGGCGATCCGCAGCCGCCCGCCGCCGTCGTGGTCCTCGCGGGAGACGGACCGGACCTTGACGGGCCGTTCGATGGCCAGCGCCAGCTGGTCTTCGTAGCCGCCGAAGTAGCGGGCCAGGAAGCTGGAGCTGGCTTCGTCCGGGTCGACGGCGGGCTGCGGAATGCCGGGCAGGTCGCTGATGCCGTTCACGGTAGCCATCAGGAGGCTCTTCCAGCGGTGCCGCCAGGCCCCGCCGGGGCCGTCCTCGGCGTCGAGGACGATGTAGCTCCGGGCGGGCCCGCCGGCCGGGTCCCCGCCTGGCAGCCCGGACACGGCCGGGACAAGGCCCCGGCGCTGGAGGTGGTAGGCCGCGGAGAGCCCGGCCTGGCCGGCGCCGATCACCACGACGTCGGCGGTCCGGACCCCGCCGTCGGTCCCTGCGGACATGCCGGTCAGATCTTCTTGACCACGCTGGATTTCAGCTGCATGGGCCCGACGCCGTCGACCTTGCAGTCGATGTCGTGGTCGCCGACGCCGTTCACCAGCCGGATCCCGCGGACCTTGGTGCCCACCTTGATGACGGTGGAACTGCCCTTGATCTTGAGGTCTTTGACGACCGTGACGGTGTCCCCGTCGGCGAGGATGTTGCCGACGGCGTCCTTGATCGGCCTCGGTTCCTGGTCCCCGGAGTCCGGTTCCGCGGCCGGCGACCATTCGTGGCCGCACTCGGGGCAGACCAGGAGCGCCCCCATTGCGTACGCGTATTCGCTGGAGCATTCGGGGCACGGGGGCAGGGTCTCATCCACGTCCCCAATATTAGTCGAGCGGCCGGGGCGGACAGCCTTCGAAGGCGCATTGCTAAGCTGAATTCCCCACAGCGAAGGCGGCGCCGCATGGCCGACAGTCCAGTTCAATCCCAGGGTCCGGCCCAGCCACAGGGTCCGGCCCGCTCCCCTGGCGGTTCCCGGCTGCGCTCGGGCTGGCGGACTGCCGGCCGGCTGCTGCTGGGCGCCTTCCTCGTTGTTGCCGGCGTCAGCCACCTGGGCTGGAGCCGGGAGGCGTTTTACGCGCAGGTGCCGCCCTGGCTGCCGCTGGACAGGGACTTCGTCGTGGTGGCGTCCGGGCTGGTGGAGATCGCCCTGGGCCTGGGGCTTCTGCTGCTCCGGCGCCGGAGGGTGGCACTCGGCTGGATTGTTGCGGCGTTCTTCGTGGCGGTCTTCCCGGGCAACATCTCGCAGTTCGCCACGGGCACCGATTCGTTCGGCCTCAATTCGGACCAGAGCCGCGGGATCCGCCTGCTGTTCCAGCCGCTCCTGGTGGTGTGGGCGATGTGGTCCACGGGCGCCTGGCGGGCGTGGCGTCAGTCCCGGGGAGCCCGCCGGGCCGACGCCGGCCATTAAAACAAAGGAGGCCCTGCTCAGTGAGCAGGACCTCTTCGGTGGAGCTGAGGGGACTCGAACCCCTGACCCCCTGCATGCCATGCAGGTGCGCTACCAGCTGCGCCACAGCCCCGAAATCGCTGGGGAATCTTTCCTGCGAAGGACCGTCTTCCCTGAAGCAACCTGTTTATCTTAAACTACATTTCCCGTTCGCGCGAATCGGCGCACCCCCGGGCGGAAAAGTCCCGGGACGCCCCCATTTTCCGGGCTCCGGACGCCGCCCTTCGCCGTCCGGGGCGCCTTTGGACACGATTCCGGGCCCTGGGGCCGGCGTCCGCGGCGTGTCCGTGTCAAAGTGCCCCCGGACCGCAGCCGCCGCCCACACAAAGCGCCCAACAAGGTGCCCACAAAACAAAGGAGGCCCTGCTCAATGAGCAGGACCTCTTCGGTGGAGCTGAGGGGACTCGAACCCCTGACCCCCTGCATGCCATGCAGGTGCGCTACCAGCTGCGCCACAGCCCCGAATTTTCGTTGCTCCGACTCCGTCAGCTTGCGCTTTCGGCTCCGGTTCTTTGTCCGGATTTCTCCGAAGCAACTCAAATATCTTAGAACAGCCTCTCGGAAAATTCCAAATCGGGCATATTCCGTTTTGCTTCCCGGCCGCTACTCCGATTCGGAGGCTGTTGCCGCCTTCGCGGACGCGTCGTCCCCGAGCTGCAGGTCCACAACGGGGCAATCCTTCCAGAGGCGCTCCAGGGCGTAGAACACGCGGTCTTCCTCGTGCTGGACGTGGATGACGATGTCGCCGTAGTCCAGCAGGACCCAGCGGCCGCCGGAACGTCCTTCGCGGCGGATCGGCTTGAGCTCGAACTTGGAAAGTTCGTCCTCAATGCCGTCCACGATGGCGTTGACCTGGCGCTCGGACGGTGCCGAGGCAATCAGGAAGATGTCGGCCAGGGCCAGCCGCTCGCTGACGTCCATGGCGATGATGTCCTCGGCGAGTTTCTCCGCGGCAGCTCGGGCTGCGTGGCGGGCTGTGGCGATGGATGAATCTGTTGCAGTCACGGGACTCCTTGTTGGGTGAAAAGCTTGTGTTGTGGAAAATACGTAGATTGGCCGCCGGACAGGACGGGAAGGCCAAGAGGAAGCTGACTAGCCGGAGAGGCCGGTAACGATCAGGGTGATGCCGGCAATCAGCGCCATCACCCCAAGGGCCAGCACCACCAGCTGCACAAGCCGGAGGCGGCGTGCCCTGCCGAGGCCCGCGGTGGCAGCGTCCAGGGGGTCGAGGCCGTAGGCGGAATTCGCTGCCACGGGCGTCCTGCCCGTGAAGTCTTCCTCGGACTGGGCTGCGGCAGGGTTCCCCGCGGCCGGCCGGGACGTGACCTGGGGCGCGGACGCGGCCTGGGCGGCGGCCTCGGCGCGGGCCAGGACACCTCCGCGGCCGGTTGAAGACACGGCCCGCTGGCGCGACGGAGCCGGACGGCGGTTGCCGGACTTCCGGGACGGCTCAACCCGGGGGCCCGGGTTGGTGACCACCGGAACGTAGGTCGTGGCAGGGCGCTTCATGACGGGCCGCTCCACGCCGGGGACCTGGACGAACTCCAGGGGTGTGACCATGGCCAGGTTGTTGGCCGTGGTGGGGTCATTCCGTGCCGGTTCGGGCGCGCTGTTCTGCTCGGCCAGCTTCTGTTTGGCGGCCGCCCGGCGGTTCAGCACGGCGGCCCGCTCGGCGAGGGCGATCTGCTCCGCGAGCACGGCAGGATCGACGGCGTCGGGGTCGGTGGCGTTGATGTGTTCCATCTTGGCCAGCTGGTTTTGCGCCTGCTGGGCCAGGAGTTCCCGTGCGGCCAGGGCCTGTTCCACGGTCATTCCCTCGGCTCCCTGCCCACCCGGGGCACCGGCGTCGGCCTTCTGGCCGGGGGCACTATCGGCGGGAGTAGACTCCACGCCGGGCTGGGGAACAACGGGGGTGGCCCGGGTGCGCGGGGAGGCGGGGACGATCAGGTTGGCGGACGTTGCGGGCGCGGTTTCCGCCGCCAATTGCAGCAGCCGGAGCTGGCGCCGGGTGGGCGGACCGCCGCCGGCGAGGTGGCCCTCTTTTTCGGCCAGTTCCTTGATGGTGCGCAAGGTGGCGCGGTCCCGGGCCCGGACCTGCGAGGACCGTTCGGAGCCGGCCGTGTTGCGGATCGAGTCCACGGGGCCCGGAATCCGGCGGCGGCCGGTGATTTCGGCCTCGGTGGGCTCGCCGGGGTCAACGTCGCCGGCAGTCCGCGGGGTGCCGGCGGCAGGATTCGCCGCGGCAGGGTCATTTGAGGCAGGGTCATTTGAGGCAGGGGGAACCGCACCGGGACCTGGCGTACCGGCCTCCTGGTTGGCTTCCAGGCGTTCATCGCGGGCCTGTCGCAGTTCGCGGCGGCTGCGGATTGGTGGCTGTTCCTGACTCATTGCAAACTCATTCGGTGCTGGCGGGTTGGGCTATCTCGGTACTTCGGTCATAGCGTGCGGCGCCATTGCCGGCGGACGTGTCCCCGGTCTCCGGGTCGCCGCCGTACAGTCCGTACTTGGCGATGTACTGGACCACACCGTCGGGGACGAGGTACCAGACGGGGTTCCCGGCCGCCACCCTGGCGCGGCAGTCGGTCGAGGAGATCGCCATGGCGGGAACCTCCAGGAGGCTGACGTCCTTGCGGCCCATCCCGTCCAGGACGTGGCCCGGCCTGGTGACGCCGACGAAGTGCGCGAGGGACCACAGTTCGTCGATGTCCTTCCAGGACAGGATCTGGGCCAGGGCGTCGGCTCCGGTGATGAAGAACAGGTCCGCCTCGGGCCGCAGCGTGTGCAGGTCCCGGAGCGTGTCGATCGTGTAGGTCGGCCCGGGCCGGTCCACGTCCACCCTGCTGACGGTGAAGCGAGGGTTCGAGGCCGTGGCGATGACGGTCATGAGGTACCGGTGCTCGGCCTCGCTGACTTTTTTGCTCATCTTCTGCCACGGCTGGCCCGTCGGCACGAAGACCACTTCGTCCAAGTCGAACTTGGCCGCGACCTCACTGGCCGCGACAAGGTGGCCGTGGTGGATGGGATCAAACGTGCCACCCATCACACCCAGACGCAGGCGGCGCTTGGCGCCGCTCTGCTTCATGGTGGCAGGAATATTAGTGCCCTTGGCCGTGATCGTGCTTGTTCGGGTGCTGGCGGTGCGGATCCGGGTGCTCCTCGACGGCTTCGTGGCGCTTGCCCAGGTTGGAGTAGGACAGCGTGATGAACAGCATGATCATCAGGACCGCGAACATGATGCCGCCGATGACGAACGGCGGTGCAATAAGCGGCGCGAGTTCCTCATGGCCTGATCCGCCGGCGGCGGCGACGATTGTGGCGATCTGCTGCGAGAGCATGTTCTCCCCTAGTAAGTTCAAGAATTGACGACGGCGGGTACCCCCACCGTTCCGGACTTCTGTTCCATATTACAGCGTTGCTAGGCCCTGATCTGGCCCTCGCCCTGGACGATCCACTTCGTGGTGGTCAGTTCCGTCAGGCCCATCGGGCCGCGGGCGTGCAACTTCTGGGTGGAAATGCCCACTTCGGCGCCCAGTCCCAGCTCGCCGCCGTCGGTGAAGCGGGTGGAGGCGTTCACGATCACGGCTGCCGAATCAACCTCCGCGATGAAGCGCTCGGCGTTGCCGAGGTCATTGGTCAGGATGGCTTCGGTGTGGCCGGTGGACCAGGTGCGGATGTGCTTGACGGCGTCGTCCAGGCTGTCCACCATGGCCACGGCGAGGTCCAGGTCCATGTATTCGGTGGCCCAGTCCTCGTCGGTGGCGGGGACCGAGTCGATGGATGCCGGCAGCGCGGCCCGGATCCGTTCGTCCGCGTGAAGCCTGACGCCGGCGGCACGCAGCGCGGCGGCGACGGCGGGCAGCACGGTCGACTTCGAGTGGACCAGGAGGGTTTCCACGGTGTTGCAGACACTGGGCCGCTGGGTCTTGGCGTTCAGCAGGATCTCCACCGCCATTTCCTCGTTCGCGGAGGCGTCCAGGAAGATGTGTACGTTGCCTTCCCCGGTCTCGATCACGGGAACCCTGGCGTTGTTCACGACGGACTGGATCAGTTCGCGGCCGCCGCGGGGAATCAGGACGTCGACGCGTCCGCGGGCGCGCATCAGGGCGTTGGCGCCGTCGCGGCCGTACTGGTCGACGCTCTGCACGGCGTCCGCAGGCAGGCCCACTGAGTCGAGGGCGTCCCGGAGCACGGTGACGAGGGCGGCGTTGGTGGCCGCAGCGGCGGTCCCGCCGCGCAGGATGACGGCGTTGCCGCTCTTCAGTCCGAGCCCGGCGATGTCCACGGTGACGTTGGGGCGCGCCTCGTAGATGGCGGCAACAACACCCATGGGCACGTTGACCTGGCGGAGCCGCAACCCGTTGGGCAGCGTCTGGCCGCGGACCACGTTGCCGACCGGATCCGGCAGGTTGGCGAGATTTTCCAGGGCAGCGGCGAGGCCGTCGATGCGGGCGCCCGTAAGGGTGAGGCGGTCCAGCATTGCGGCGGACGTGCCGCTGGCCTTTCCGGCGGCGACATCCTTGGCGTTGGCGGCGAGGATCCCGGCCTTGTGATCCAGCAGCGCGGCCGCGATGGCGCGCAGTCCGCGGTCCTTCCAGGCCCGGTTGGCGCGGCCCATCCTGCGGGCGGCCTTGCGCGATCGGTCGGCGATGGCGTGGACGGCTGCCTCGACGCTGTGTGCTTCGCTGGTGCCGGGGGCCGCGTCCGGAGGCGTTTCCGGGCCGGCCTCGCGGCCGCTTTCCGCCGGGCTGACGACTGCCGGCCTGTCGGCCGGCAGCAGGCCTTCGGCGAACAGCTTTTCGGCGAGCACGGCGGAGCGGGGGGTCAGGGCCTCAGTCATGCTTCCAGTTTAGGCGAGCAGGGGGCTTAGACCAGCACCAGATCGTCAACATGAACAACTACCCGGTCATATCCGCGGCCGAGCGCCTCGCCGAGTTCCTTGGTGGACCGGCCCAGCATCTGCGGGAGTTCGGCGGCGCCGTAGTTGACCAGCCCGCGGGCTATCACCGTGCCGTCGGGGGCGACCATCTCAACGGCGTCGCCGGCTTCGAAGTCTCCGTGCACCGCAGAGATGCCGGCCGGCAGCAGCGAGGTGCGGCGGTCACGCACGGCCTTGACGGCGCCGTCGTCGAGCACCAGCGTGCCTTCCACGGAGGCAAGGTGCGCCAGCCAGAGCAGGCGGACGGGCTTGCGGGAGCCGTTGACGGAGAACCAGGTCCCCACGTCCTTGCCCGCCAGCGCGGCGGCGGCATTCCCGGTGGAGGTGACCAGCGCAGGGATGCCCGAGCCGGCGGCGATGGTGGCCGCCTCGACCTTGGTGACCATTCCCCCGGTCCCGGTGCCTGCCTTGCCGGTGCGTCCGATGGTGATGCCGTCGAGGTCCTGCGGGCCCGTCACATGGGAGATCCGCTTCGCGCCGTGCGCGGGAGGGCCGTCGTAGAGGGAGTCGACGTCGGAGAGCAGCACCAGCGCGTCGGCGCGGACCAGGTGGGCCACGAGGGCCGCGAGCCGGTCGTTGTCGCCGAAGCGGATCTCGTGCGTGGCGACCGTGTCGTTTTCGTTGACAACGGGCACGACGCCGAGGTTGAGCAACCGGTCGAGGGCGCGCAGGGCGTTGGTGTGCTGGCGGCGGCGCATGAAGTCTTCGGCGGTGAGGAGGACCTGGCTGACGGTGACGCCGTGGGCGCCGAAGGCGTGGGTGTAGCGGGCCATCAGCAGGCCTTGGCCCACACTCGCGGCGGCCTGCTGGGTGGCGAGGTCGCGGGGACGCTTGGCGAGCCCCAACGGGGCAAGCCCCGCGGCGATCGCGCCGGAGGACACCAGGATGATCTCCGTGCCGGCGTTGCGCTGGTGCGCGAGGGCGTCGGCGAGTTCGGTCAGGGCCTCTTCCGAGATGCCGCCCTTGATGGACGTCAGCGAGGACGATCCGACCTTGACCACGATCCGGCGCGCCCCGGACAGTACCGACCGGTCGGGGGCCGGCCGGTCCGCGGCCGCGCGGCGGTCAGGGGTGGCCGCCGCGCCGCGCTCAGTGACGGCTTTACTCGTCATCTGTTGCGCCCAGTCCACTCTCCTTGAGCGGCTTGGCGGCACGTCGTCCGCTGACGGATTCGGTCCAGATGCCGGCCTTGCGTTCGGCTTCGAGTTCGGCGCGGGCGGCAGCCTTGGCCTCGCGGCGTTCGATCTGCTCGTCGCGCTTCTGCCCGCGGGTGGGGCGGTCGCCGATATCGGCGAAGCGCACGTCGGTACCGCGCGGTGCCGCCAGCAGTTCGGCGCCGGCCATCATCGTGGGCTCCCAGTCGAAGACGACGCCGTCGTCCTCGCCGATGACCACCATGTCGCCGGGCTTGGCGCCCTGCTTGAAGAGTTCGTTTTCGACGCCGAGCTTCGCCAGGCGGTCGGCGAGGTAGCCGATGGCTTCCTCGTTGGTGAAGTCGGTCTGCTTGACCCAGCGCACGGGCTTGTCGCCCAGGACGCGGAACAGCGGCTCCAGGTTCTTCTCTTCGCGGCGGATCTTGAAGCCGGATTCGTTGACGGCACGGGGCTTCAGGATAGGCGTCGGCACCTTCGGCGGGGCGGCAGCGACGGCGTCGCGGGCGGCCTGGACGATTTCGGCCATGGCAAAGCCGAGCTGGCGGAGGCCCTCATGGCTGGTCGCCGAGATTTCGAAGACCCGGTAGCCGCGGGATTCGAGTTCGGGGCGGACGAATTCGGCCATGTCCTTGCCGTCGGGCAGGTCCACCTTGTTCAGGGCGATCAGCCGGGGGCGGTGGTTCAGGGGAACGACTTCGCCGTCGGAGCCCGCGTAGCTCATGTCCACGGCGTACTTTTCCAGCTCGGCCTCGATGACGGCGAGGTCGGAGAGCGGATCGCGGTCCGACTCGAGCGTGCCGCAGTCAAGGACGTGCACCAGTGCGGCGCAGCGCTCGACGTGGCGCAGGAAGTGGTGGCCGAGGCCCTTGCCTTCGCTGGCACCTTCGATGAGGCCCGGGACGTCGGCGATGGTGAAGCGCACGTCGCCAGCCTGGACGACGCCGAGGTTCGGGATCAGGGTGGTGAACGGGTAGTCGGCGATCTTGGGCCGCGCGGCAGACATGGCCGCAATCAGGCTGGACTTGCCGGCGGACGGGAAGCCGACCAGGGCGATGTCGGCGATGGACTTCAGTTCCAGGACGACGTCGCTGGACTCACCTTCGATGCCGAGCAGCGCAAAGCCGGGAGCGCGGCGCTTCTGCGAGGAGAGCGAAGCATTGCCGAGGCCGCCGATGCCGCCGGCCGCGGCAACGTATTCCGCGCCTTCGCTCACGAGGTCCGCGAGGACTTCGCCGGCCTTGGACTTGACCACGGTGCCAATCGGGACCGGAAGAATCAGGGTTTCGCCGTGCTTGCCGGCGCGCCAGTCACCCATGCCGGGGCCGCCGTTGGTGGCGTGGCGGTGCGGGGCGTGGTGGTAGTCCAGCAGGGTGGTGGTCTGGGGGTCGACGCGCAGGATGACGTCGCCGCCGTTGCCGCCGTTGCCGCCGTCGGGACCGCCGAGCGGCTTGAACTTCTCGCGGTGGACGGAGACACAACCGTGGCCGCCGGTACCGCCGGATACGTGCAGTACTACCCGGTCTACAAAGCTGGCCACGTGGATCTCCTCAGTGCTGTTCCCTCAGGCGCCATAGACGCCCAGGATGATTGTAATGCGGTTAAAACACCGGTGGAGCGGACCTAATGGCCCGCTCCACCGATACAAGACTTGTTGTTACTCTGCAGCTGCAGCAGCCACAATGTTCACAACGCGACGACCGCGGCGGGTGCCGAACTCGACAGCGCCGGGGGTCAGTGCGAACAGGGTGTCGTCGCCGCCGCGGCCTACGCCGGCGCCCGGGTGGAAGTGGGTGCCACGCTGGCGGACGATGATCTCGCCTGCGGAAACTACCTGGCCGCCGAAGCGCTTGACGCCGAGGTACTGGGCGTTCGAGTCACGACCGTTGCGAGTGGAGCTCGCGCCTTTTTTATGTGCCATTTGGAAATGCCTGCCTTAAAATTCTGGGGAATCTGCTGAAAACCTGAACAGTAACGATTAGTTACTTGATACCGGTGATCTTGACCTTGGTCAATTCCTGACGGTGACCCTGGCGCTTCTTGTAACCGGTCTTGTTCTTGAACTTCTGGATGACGATCTTGGGACCGCGAAGGTCCTCAAGGATCTCAGCCGTAACCTTTACCTTGGCCAGGTCCGAAGCTGCAGACGTGACCTTGTCACCGTCTACCAGGAGCAGTGCGGGCAACTCAAAGGTGCTGCCGGCTCCACCGGGGACGCGGTTCAGGGTAACGAAGTCTCCAACGGAAACCTTCTCTTGGCGGCCGCCTGCGCGGACAATCGCGTACACCACTGGGGAACTCACTTCTCTCGACGTTTATTACTAGATTTGCGTGCGGAACCTGGGTCCAATGAATTTGGTCCGGCTCACGCTGTGCCTCTACGCCGGTGGATTTCCCTAGGGAATCCATGAGCTATCCCGTGGACAAACGCACCCGAAATCGAGTGGAGCGTCCTCAAGGTCATAACCCAAGTGTTGGCGTAAGCACCGAAGATCTAGACTACGCTAATTTTGCCTTCGGCCGCAAATGAGGCTGGTTCCGAAGGGAGGTACGTGATAGGCACCACTCTGTATGGACAGAGCCTGCCGCAACGACTTCCGGAACCGTGCCCACCTATCGTACAGGCCCGGCCCGGCTCCCGCTGTCAGGCGTGCAGCCGCGGCGCGTCGAAGAAGTCGACCTCGTAGCGGGCGGACTGCCGGAAGGCCAGCGTCATGGCGTCCCGCTCGCCCGCCGAAGCCGCCCGCGCCGCAGCGTCGGTGTAGGCGGCGGCCTGCCGGGTGGCGACAACGAACTCCTCGTCGGCGTAGGTGCGCAGCCAGACGGCGTAGGGATGGGACTCCGGGGCGCCCGCGGCGAGGAACTGCCGGTACAGGGTCTCCCCCACCTCGGCATAGAGCCAGAAGCACGGGAGCACGGCGGCCACCAGCACACCGTAACTGCCGGTGACCGAGGCGGCCAGCAAGTGGTCAATGTACGACTTGGTGACCGGCCCGAGGGCCACCCGGGCCGGGCGGGTGCTGAGCCAGGTCCGGTGCAGCTCCGACTCGACCTCCAGGCAGTTCTGCGCAGAGCGGGCCCAGAACAGCTGCTCGGCCTCGGTGGGTGCGATCGCGGCGGCCCGGGCCAGCACACGGGAGTAGCCGTTAAGGTACAGGGCGTCCTGTGCCAGGTAGTAGGCAAACTCGTTCTCCGGCAGCGTTCCGTCGGCGAGGCCCCTGATGAAGTCAAGGCGGTAGATCGCCTCAAGGTCGGCGGCGGCCGCTTCCCGGAGCGCGACGGCGAACTCACCTTCGGCCGGTCCCCGGGCGGCGGTTCCACGATTCTGGGCGCCATGGTCCTGGGTGTACTGCTGGACGTGGTGGAAGTGGTGGACCGGGCCGTTGCCGGTGCCGACGTCGAGCGCCGCCGAGGTGCGCAGCGCCGCCTGCAGCCAGGGCTTGACCTCGCGGAGCGCGGCCTCCCAGTCCCCCGCTCCGGCCGGCGCGCCCTGCACTGTGTTCCTGCCCTGCACGGTTTTCCTCGCCTGATTCCTCGCCTGCACGGTGGCGATCGCCGAGGACAGCGAACACCCCGTGCCGTGGCTGTTGCGGGTGGGCACCCGCTCCCCCGGCACCACCACAACGTCCTGGGCGAGGAGTCCGCAGGTGTTGACCAGCGCGTCGGGGCACCCGGTGCCGCCGTCGTCGTTGCCGGAAGAGACCCCGGATCCGGTTCCGGCCTCGAGGTGGCCGCCCTTCACCAGGACCGTGGCGCCGGTCTGGGCGGCGAGCCGCTTGCCCTGTTCCAGCGCCCCGGCCCAGTCCTCGGCGGCCTCCTCCTTGAGCAGGGCGGCGAGCTCGGCGAGGTTGGGGGTGATCAGGTCCGCGTAGGGCAACAGCGCGTGCAGGGCTGCCTCGGCGGACTCCTGCAGCAGCCGGTCGCCGCTCGTCGCCACCATCACGGGATCCAGGACCACGACGCCGGGGCGGGACTTCTCCAGCCAGTCGCGGACGGCGCCAATGACGGAGGCATCCCCCAGCATCCCGATCTTGACAGCGTCGATGGTGATGTCCTGGCTGATGGCCTCCAGCTGGGCGGTCAGGAAGGCCGCCGGCGGGACGTGGACGGCGCTGACGCCTCGGGTGTTCTGGGCGGTCAGGGCGGTAATGGCTGCCATGCCGTAGCCGCCGTGCGCGGCAATGCTTTTCAGGTCGGCCTGGATGCCGGCGCCGCCGGAGGGGTCGGAGCCGGCGATCGCCAGCACCCGCGGGATCCGCGGCGCAGAGGGGGCGGGGACAGGCGGAAGAAACGATGAGGCGGTGGTCAAGAGAGACATCCCTTCGCCGGTGCTAACCGGACAGGTTCAACGGGTCTGGATCTCAGCCGGCTCGATGCGCGGCACCCCGTGTCAGGGCTCCAGCCTAGCCGCATCCGTTAACGAAGACGCGGGCACGGCCCGAACTGCGCGTATTGCTACGCCGCCCGGACCGCACCCGCGGTCTGACTGAACTGTTCCGGTACTAGAGCTCCGAGGCCGGAACGCCGACGCCGAGAATGATCGGCTCGCTGGCGGCCGGCTTCGCCGCCGGTGCCGTTGCTGCCGGGACCTTGGCCTCGTGCACGGAAACGGCGGCGGACTGCCGGGATTCCTGGCGCTGCTCCACCGAGGTTTCATTCGCCGCGCCCTGGGCGCGGCTGGCGCTCCGGTTGCGGCGGCCGCGGCGGGCACGCGAGGTGCCGGCTTCGGCTTCCGCTTCGGTCTGGGAACCCGGCGCCTGGGTGCGTCCCGGGCCGGTTCCGCCGGTGCGGGCCGGCGCGGCGGCTGCCGTCCGGGCCGCCGGCGCCTTCGTTGCCGGCTCCTGTGCTGCAGGTGCCTTGGCTCCTTCGGCTTCGCCCAGGTTGGCGAAGGCCTCGGTCAGCAGGTCCAGGGTCAGCGCAGGCGCACTTGCCTCGTCGGCGTGCTCCACGAACGGCAGGGCGACCTGCTCGCCGCCGAAGGTCAGCACGGCGGCCGGACGTCCTGCCGCTTCCTCCGTCGCGGCCAGCTCGACAGCCGCCTCGACAGCGGCCTCCACGGCCGCCTCGCGGCTCCCGGCGTCGGCGGCGGTTGCGTCGCCGTCGTGCAGGTGGGCGGCGTGCGCCGCTGCCGCGATGTTCGCCAGCGCGGCGCGGGTTGCCTCGGCCTTGGCGTGGCGTTCGGCTTCGGTGGGCTCGGCGTGGACGGCTGCCGGCGCGGACTGGACGTCCGTTCCCTGGCCGCCCCGGCCGCGGCGGCGGCTCTTGCGTTCGGTCCGCGCGGCGGGCTGCTGCTCGGTCCGCGGGATGTGGTGCTCGGCGGCAACCACGTTGGCGCGGCGGTGCTCGACGGGCTCGTCGTGGGTGACGATGCCGCGGCCGGCGCAGGTTTCGCACTGTTCGCCAAAGACTTCCAGCAGCCCGGTGCCCATCCGCTTGCGCGTCATCTGTACGAGGCCCAGCGAGGTCACCTCGGCCACCTGGTGCTTGGTCCGGTCCCGGCCCAGGCACTCCACCATGCGGCGCAGCACCAGGTCGCGGTTGGATTCGAGCACCATGTCGATGAAGTCGATGACGATGATGCCGCCGATGTCGCGGAGCCGGAGCTGCCGGACGACCTCCTCGGCCGCTTCGAGGTTGTTCTTGGTGACGGTTTCCTCAAGGTTGCCGCCGCTGCCGGTGAACTTGCCGGTGTTGACGTCCACCACGGTCATGGCTTCGGTGCGGTCGATCACGAGGGAACCGCCGGAGGGCAGGAAGACCTTGCGGTCCAGGGCCTTGTGGATCTGCTCGTCGATGCGCCAGGCCGAGAAGATGTCCGTGTCCTTGGTCCACTTCTCCAGCCGGCCCACCAGGTCCGGCGCCACATAGGTGACGTACGCCTCGATGGTGTCCCAGGCTTCCTCGCCGGAGACGATCAGCTTGGAGAAGTCCTCGTTGAAGACGTCACGGACCACCTTGATGGTCAGGTCGGGTTCGCCGTAGAGCAGCTCGGGGGCGAGGATCTTGGTCGAGGTCGACTGCCCCTCGATGCCTTCCCACTGGGCGCGGAGGCGGTTGATGTCATGCGTGAGCTCTTCCTCGGACGCACCCTCGGCGGCGGTGCGGACGATGACGCCGGCATCCTCCGGGAGGCGGTCCTTGAGGATCCGCTTGAGCCGGTTGCGTTCGACGTCGGGCAGCTTGCGGGAGATGCCGGTCATGGAACCGCCGGGCACGTACACAAGGTAGCGGCCGGGCAGGGAGATCTGGCTCGTGAGGCGGGCGCCCTTGTGGCCGACCGGGTCCTTGGTGACCTGCACCAGGACGGAGTCGCCGGACTTCAGCGCGTTTTCGATCCGGCGCTGCTTGCCCTCGAGGTTGACGGATTCCCAGTTGACTTCACCGGCGTAGAGCACGGCGTTGCGGCCGCGGCCGATGTCGACGAAGGCGGCTTCCATGGACGGCAGCACGTTCTGGACCTTGCCCAGGTAAACGTTGCCGATCAGGGAATCCTGCTGGGTCTTCGAGACGAAGTGCTCGGCCAGGACGCCGTCCTCGAGGACGCCGATCTGGATTCTGTCGTCGCGCTGGCGGACGATCATCTGGCGGTCCACGGATTCGCGCCGGGCCAGGAACTCTGCCTCGGTGATGACGGTGCGGCGGCGGCCGGTGTCGCGGGATTCGCGGCGGCGCTGCTTCTTCGCCTCCAGCCGGGTGGAGCCCTTGAGGGACGTGACCCGGTTGTTGACCGGGGCCTCGGCGGCGGCACGGGGCGCGCGGACCCGGGTCACGGTGTTGGGCGGATCGTTGTCGTCCCCGCCGGTCAGTTCGAGGTCCTGGTCGCCGCGGCGGCGGCGACGGCGGCGGCGCGAGGTCACGCCGTCTTCGAGCGCACCCTCGGCGCCTTCTTCTGCTTCTTCGTCGTTGCCTTCGGCCTCGGCCTCGGACTCGGACTCGGACTCACCGGTGCGGCTGCTGCGTCCGCGGCGTCCGCGGCTGCGGCGGCGACGGCGGCTTCCGGCGTCTTCGCCCTCGCCTTCCTCGCCCTCTTCTTCTTCAGCTTCTGCAACGGCGGCTGCCGCCGGAGCCGGACGCACGACGGCGGTCAGGTCGGGGGCCTGGAAGATCATCGAGGTGACCGCGCCGGGCTCCAGGAACAGCGAGGAGGCAGCGGCGGGCGCTTCGGCTGCAGGTGCCTCCGCTGCTGCCGTGGCGGCCTCGGCGGGCGCTGCGGCTTCCGGCATTTCGGTGGTTGCTTCGCCTGCTGCGGTCCCGGCGGCCGGGGCTTCCGCGGCAGGAGCCTCAGCGGCGGCCACTTCAGCGACCGGTGCTTCAGCGACTGGTGCTTCAGCAGCGGGGGCGGCCTTCGCGCGGCTGGCGCGGCGGCGGACAGGCTTCTCAACCGGCGCTTCGGCGGCCTCGGTTGCCGGCGCCTCTGCGGCGGCGGGCTTTGCCGCGGCTTCGTCAGCGAAAGCCGGCAGGGGCTCGGCCGGCTCAGCGACCTTGCGGGCGCGGGACCGGCGTGCAGGCGCCTTGGCCTTGACTTCGGCCTCGGGGGCCTCTGCCGACCCGGCGGGAGCTGCCGCGGCCTCGGCGGGAGCTGCTGCGGGCTCCACGGCATCTGCCGCGGCCTCGGGGGCTTCCTTCTTGGGAAGCGCCTTGCGGCGGGTCCGGACCGGCCGCTTCGGCGGGGTGGCTACAGCTGCTTCTGCTGCTTCATTGGCTACGGCAGAGTCTTCGTTGCCCGTTACAACCTGGTCATTATCCATATGTGGCGACACTCCTGCCCCTGGCGTGCCGCCACATCCGGCACCCGTTGGGGCAAATATTTGTCAACACCCGCAGGCATTGACAGAAGTCAATTGGATACCCTCAGGTTCGCACCGGCAGTGGGGTGCGGCAGCCCTGGAGGGCCGGCGGAATTGTTCTGAAACCCGTTGATCTACACGTCACAACCAGGTGCCGTCCAATGGCATTGCGGGACAGCCGGGATCAGAGGATCCATAGCTCCCTGCTCATCATTGGCGGTCTTGGGAACAAAGTCGCCGGACCGGGACCCGGATGTGGATCGGGTTCCAGCCACGATCATTGTCTCACAGGAGCCGTGAAAGCAGGCGTAAGCAAGGCATCCGGACTGCGGGCTGGGACGAATGACTGTAGACGGCACGAGCCTTCCCGGACTTCCTCCAGCCTCCGGCGATAGAATCGGACCAGTTGCACCGACCCGAAGGACTTTGATTCCATGCCCAGCATCTCCAGTGCCACCAGCGAGGCAGCCGAGCAGCAGCAAGGCTCCAGCACGTCTGTTGCGGAACGGCCGTTGCCTCCGATGACCCGCGACCGCCCGTTCGCGTGGCTCCTGCTGGTCACCGGCGTCGTTGGCTGGATTGCGTCCGGGATCCTGGTGCTGGAGAAACTCGAGGTCCTCAAGGACCCCGGCCACGTCACCGTGTGCGACGTGAACCCGTGGATCTCGTGCGGCCAGGTCATGCAGACGCCGCAGAGTTCGGTGTTTGGCTTCCCCAATATGTTCATCGGCATTGTGGCCTTTGCCGTCATCATCACCACCGCGATGGGCCTGCTGGCCGGCGCCAGGTTTGCCCGCTGGTACTGGCTGGGCCTGCAGGCCGGCGTGACCCTGGGCTTCGCCTTCGTGGTGTGGCTCTGGTCGCAGGCGCTGTATTCCATCCACATCCTGTGCCCGTTCTGCATGGTTGTGTGGGCTGCGATGATTCCGCTGTTCGTCTGGGTCACGGTCCGCAACGTGTCCCACGGGGTGATCCGGCTGCCCGAGGCCCCCACCAGGATCCTGGGCGACTCCGGCTGGATCATCACGGCACTGCTCTACGTCGCCGTCATCGCCACGATCTTCTTCGCCTTCATCCAGGTCTTCATCGGGACGTCCGGCTACTAGCGGATGAACTCCGGTTAACCGCCGCGAGGTGACAGTTAAGGCCAATGTTCGACGCGAACATTGGCCTTAACTGTCACCTCGGTGAGGCGGTCCCGGAGCTTAGTCCTGGAACCAGATCTTGATCTCGCGCTCCGCGGACTCGGCGGAGTCCGAGCCGTGGACCAGGTTCTGCTGCACCTTCAGGCCCCAGTCCCGGCCGAAGTCGCCGCGGATGGTGCCCGGAGCCGCCGTCGTCGGGTCAGTGGTGCCGGCGAGCGAGCGGAAGCCCTCGATCACGCGGTGGCCCTCGAAGATCGCGGCGACAACGGATCCGCTGAGCATGAATTCGACCAGCGGCTCGTAGAACGGTTTGCCCACGTGCTCCTCGTAGTGCTGCTCCAGCAGTTCGCGGCTCGCGTCGACCTTCTTGAGCTCGGCCAGGGTGTAGCCCTTGGCTTCGATGCGGGCGATGATGCTGCCGGTCAGGTTGCGGGTGACGCCGTCGGGCTTGATCAGTACGAGGGTGCGCTCAATGCTCACAGCTGCTCCAATGTGTTGGGGTGGGATTCGGGAATAAGTCTAGTTGCTCTGGTCTTCGGGGTGGGCCGCGTTCCAGGCGTCCTGCTCCCGTTCCCGCTGCGCGGACTCGCGGTCAATCCGGATGCCGGTGCGGATCCCGTACCACCAGGCCACCGCGAAGAGTCCGCCGACCAGGAACATCGCCGGTTCCAGGATGCCCGTGAGGATCAGCACGATCTGAAGGATCCAGCCGAGCGCCACTCCCCACGGCTTGGTGAGGAATGCGCACGTCAAGACGTACACGAGGCACAGCCCGATCCCCACCGAGAAGATCAGGACCGGCGGGAATTCGTCCCGCCGCAGCCCGAAGACGGTGAGGGTGCCGAAGAGCACCACGAAGGCTTCCAGCAGCAGCACGGTGGAGGCGAACATGACCTTGGTGGAGCGGCGTTTCTTGGGCATGCCCGGGCGCCATTCGCGCTGGGCCTTGGTGAGTTTCGCCATGGTCTACGCGTCCGCCTTTCCGAGCAGGATCCGGGCGTCCGCGACGAGCGTGATGGATCCGGTGACAAGGACGCCGCCGGCGAGGTCGTCGTTGGATTCGGCACGTTCCACCGCCCATTCAAGGGCGTCGTCGAGCTTTTCGGCCACGTGGATGTTGTCCTCGCCGAACCCGAGTTCCACGGCGAGTTCCGCGAGGTCCTCGGCCGGCACTGCGCGGGGCGAGTTGGACTGGGTGAAGCAGTACTCGGCCGCCAGGTCGCCGAGGGATTCCTTGAGCTGGCGGAGGATTTCCTCGGCGTCCTTTTCCCGCAGCACGCCGACCACCACCACCAGCTTGGTGAAGCTGAAGGCCTCGTGGATGGCCTCGGCCGAGACCCGGATGCCTTCGGGGTTGTGCGCGGCGTCCACGATGATGGTGGGCGCGGTGCGCAGCACCTCGAGCCGGCCCGGCGAGGTGACCGAGGCGAAGGCCTCCTGGACAACCTCGGCGTCGAGCGCCTTTTCGGCGCCGAAGAAGGCCTCCAGCGCGGCGATCGCGACGGCGGCGTTCTCCGCCTGGTGGGCGCCGTGCAGCGGGACCAGCAGGTCCTCGTAGCGGCCCGCGATGCCCTGGATGGTGACCATCTGGCCGCCGACGGCCACGGTGCGGGATTCGACGCCGAACTCCACGCCCTCGAAGCGGAACGGGACGTTGGTCTCCTTGGCCTTTTCCAGCAGCACCTGGGCCGCGTCCCGGGGCTGGGCGGCGCTGACGAGGAAACCGCCGGGCTTGATGATGCCGGCCTTTTCGTACGCGATCTCCTCGGTGGTCTCACCCAGGAGATCTGTGTGGTCCAGCGAGATCGGCGTGACCACAAAGACCTGGCCGTCGCCGACGTTGGTCGCGTCGGTGATGCCGCCCAGGCCCACCTCGATGACGGCGACGTTGACCGGCTGGTCCGCGAATACCGCGAAGCCCAGGATGGTGAGGCACTCGAAGTAGGTCAGCCGGGGCTGGCCCTCGGCCTCGAGTTCGGCGTCCACGATGGCCAGGTACGGGCGGATCTCGTCCCAGATCCGGACGAAGGTCTCATCCGGCACCGGGGATCCGTCGATGCTGATCCGCTCGGTGACCTTGGACAGGTGCGGGCTCGTGTACCGCCCGGTGCTCAGCCCGTGGGCGCGCAGCCCGGCCTCGATCATCCGGGCGGTGGAGGTCTTCCCGTTGGTGCCGGTGACGTGGATGATCGGGAACGCCTTGTTGGGCTCCCCCAGGATGTCCATCGCCCGGCGCAGCGGGGCGAGCCGGGGCTCCATTTTGTTTTCCGGCGCCCGGCCCAGCAGCTCGGCGTAGACGCTTTCCACGGAGAATTCGTCGGTCATGATTCAGCGCCCTACTTTTTCTGCAGCGGTCTTCGCGACACTGACCTGCGGTTCCTTGACGTCGGCCGCGACGGTGTCCAGCTGGACCGTCAGGGTTTCGGTCTTGACGAGTTCCGCGTTGGCCAGCAGGGCCTCCACGACGTCCTGGCGTGCGGTCACAGTGGTGTGGATCCGGTCGCTGACGTTGAGCCCGGCGTCCTTGCGGGCCTGCTGGATGGCGCGGACCATGTCCCGGGCCGCACCTTCGGCTTCCAGTTCCGGAGTGACCTCGGTGTTAAGGACCACAAACCCGCCGCCGGGCAGGACGGCCGCCGCGCGCGATCCCTCGCCCTCCGCGGCTTCAGCAACGACGGTTTCAAGCGTGTATTCCTGCGGCTCGAGGGCGAGCCCGCCCGCGGTGACCACGCCGTCTTCGTCGACGCTCCAGTCGCCGGACTTGGAGCCCTTGATGGCCTGCTGGACGTTCTTGCCCAGGCGCGGGCCGGCGGCCCGGGCGTTCACCACGAGCTTCTGCTCGATGCCGAACTCCTCCGGGGAGGCGCTCTCGGCGTCGAGCAGGCGGACGTTGCGCAGGTTCAGTTCGTCGCGGACGACGGCGGCGAAGCCGTCCAGCGTGTCCGCGCCGGGCGCCACGACGGTGAGTTCCTGCAGCGGCAGGCGCACGCGCAGGTTCGCTGCCTTGCGCAGCGACGAGCCGGTGGAGCAGATCTGCTGGATCCGGTCCATGGCCTCGACGAGCCCCGGGTTGGCGGGGAACAGGTCCGCGTCCGGCCAGTCGGCCAGGTGCACGGAGCGCCCGCCGGTGAGGCCGCGCCAGATCTCCTCGGAGATCAGCGGCAGCAGCGACGCCGCGACCCGGGAGACGGTTTCCAGTGCGGTGTAGAGCGCGTCGAAGGCGTCGACGTTCTCGTCGAAGAACCGCTGGCGGCTGCGGCGGACATACCAGTTGGTGAGCATGTCCAGGTAGCTGCGCAGCTCGTCGCAGGCCCCGGAGATGTCGTAGCTGTCCAGCTGGGCGGTCATGTTTCGGACGAGGTCCCCGGTGTTGGCCATCAGGTACTGGTCCAGGGTGTCGGCGTAGCCGTCGTAGCGTAGCTTCGCGTCGTATCCGGCACCGCCGGCAGCAGCGTTCGTGTACAGCGTGAAGAAGCTGTACACGTTCCACAGCGGCAGGATGACCTGGCGGACGCCGTCGCGGATGCCCTGTTCGGTGACCACCAGGTTGCCGCCGCGCAGGATGGGGCTGGACATCAGGAACCAGCGCATCGCGTCGGAGCCGTCGCGGTCCAGGACCTCGGAGACGTCCGGATAGTTGCGCAGGCTCTTGGACATCTTCTGCCCGTCCGAGCCCAGCACGATGCCGTGGCTGATGACGTTGCGGAAGGCCGGGCGGTCAAACAGTGCGGTGGAGAGGATGTGCAGCATGTAGAACCAGCCGCGGGTCTGGCCGATGTACTCGACGATGAAGTCCGCCGGGTTGTGCGTGTCGAACCATTCCTCGTTCTGGAACGGGTAGTGGACCTGGCCGTAGGGCATGGAACCGGAGTCGAACCAGACGTCCAGGACGTCCTCAACGCGGCGCATCACGGACTGGCCTTCTTCCGGGGTGCGGGGGTCGTCCGGGTTCGGGCGCGTGAGCTCGTCGATGAAGGGCCGGTGCAGGTCGACCTCGCCTGCCTTGTTCACCGGCAAGCGGCCGAAGTCCGCCTCGATTTCGGCAAGGGAGCCGTAGACATCGGTGCGGGGGTAGTCCGGGTCGGTGGACTGCCAGACCGGGATGGGGCTGCCCCAGTAGCGGTTGCGGCTGATCGACCAGTCGCGGGCGTTGGCGAGCCATTTGCCGAACTGGCCGTCCTTGACGTTGCCCGGGATCCAGTTGATGTCCTGGTTGAGCTCGGACATGCGGTCCTTGAACTTGGTGACCTCGACGTACCAGGAGGACACCGCGCGGTAGATCAGCGGGTTGCGGCAACGCCAGCAGTGCGGGTAGCTGTGTTCGTAGCTGGCCTGGCGGACCAGGCGGCCCTGGGCGCGGAGCACCTGGGTGATGGGCTTGTTCGCGTCGAAGACCTGGAGTCCGGCGATTTCGGCGAGGTCGCCGTGGCCGAACAGCGGCAGGAACTTTGCGCCCTCATCCACCGAGAGGACCACGGGGATGCCGGCCTCTTCGCAGATCTTTTGGTCGTCTTCGCCGTAGGCGGGGGCCTGGTGGACGATGCCGGTGCCGTCGGTGGTGGTGACGTAGTCGGCCTCGAGGAAGCGCCAGGCGTTCTCGGTGCCGTACTTCTCGGCGTCGTGGAAATAGTCCCAGAGCGGCTCGTAGCTCAGGCCGTCGAGCTCGGAGCCGGTGTGGCGGGAAGTGACTGCGGCTTCGGCAGCCGCGACACCCTCGGCGCCGTCGCCGTAGCCGAGGTCCTTGGCGTAGGCGCCCAGCAGCTCCGCGGCCAGCAGGAAGCTGCCCGTGACGGGAGCCTCGGCTGCGGCGGCCTTGATGCCGTGCGGGCCTGCGGGCAGGACGACGTAGTTGATGGACGGCCCGACGGCGAGCGCCAGGTTGGTGGGCAGGGTCCAGGGCGTTGTGGTCCAGGCGAGCGCCTGAACGCCGGCGAGCTGCCGGGACAGCTCCGACTCCCCCGCCGTGATCGGGAAGGTGACCGTGACGGTCTGGTCCTGGCGGTTCTTGTAGACGTCGTCATCCATGCGCAGTTCATGGTTGGACAGCGGCGTCTCGTCCTTCCAGCAGTACGGCAGCACGCGGTAGCCGTTGTAGGTCAGGCCCTTTTCGTGCAGCTGCTTGAAGGCCCAGAGCACGGACTCCATGTACTCGACGTTGAGTGTCTTGTAGTCGTTCTCGAAGTCGACCCAGCGCGCCTGGCGGGTGACGTAGCTCTTCCACTCGTCGGCATACTTCATGACCGACGCGCGGCAGGCGTCGTTGAACTTGTCGATGCCCATGGCTTCGATCTGGGTCTTGTCCGTCATGCCGAGCTGCTTCATGGCTTCCAGTTCGGCGGGCAGCCCGTGGGTGTCCCAGCCGAAGCGGCGCTCCACGCGGCGGCCGCGCTGGGTCTGGTAGCGGCCCACGAGGTCCTTGGCGTAGCCGGTCAGCAGGTGGCCGTAGTGCGGGAGGCCGTTGGCGAAAGGGGGACCGTCGTAGAAGACGAATTCGTTGGAGCCGGGTGTTCCGCCAGGAAGGTCGGAGCCGCGCTGGTCGATGCTGGCCTGGAAGGTGCCGTCCTCATCCCAGTACTTGAGGATGCGTTCTTCGATCTCCGGGAACTTCACGGAGGCAGACACACCGGAGGTGTTGGAAACAGCGTTGGAATCAGAGGTGCGGGCGCCGGCGCCGGAACGAGCGGCGGAGGCCTTCGGGTAATAAGTCATCTCGACATCCTGGGTTGAGCTGGTGAACAAAAGGATTCATTCAGGATGCGAGGACGGCCCCTGCACTGTCTTTCGACAACACCGGCACCGCGGTACCACCTCACTTACCGGCACGGTCCCGCTTCTTTGGGAAAAGAAGCTGCACCTGCGCCGGCCGCTCATTACTGCTGTGACGGGCTTACCCGTCCGGTTCTACCGGCCCTGGCGGGTGCTGACGATGAAGAAATCGTCGCGCCGGGGCGTTCTTCCGGAAGCTCACCGGTGATGGCCGGGTCAAAGCTGCTAGAAGAAGTCTAACAACTGGAACGGGCCAGCAATGCCTACACTGGGTCCCATGATGTTCCGGGACCGGGGCCGCGCTGCCCCAGGGACGCCCGCGCGGCCCGGAGCCGGCGGCTGGCGGTTGATGGCGGGGCTCGCCGCGGCACCCGTCGTCGTGGTCTCCGTGTTCCGTGCCGTCCCGCGGGAATGGCCCACCACCGTGGTCCAGCTGGTGTCCTTCACCCCGTGGCTGGTGCTGCCTGCCAGCGTCTCCCTGCTGTTCGCTGTGCTGGGGCGCCGGCGGTGGATGGCGGGGGCCGCTGCGGGACTCGTGGCCGTCCAGCTCTTCTGGCTGGTTCCGCTGGACTATGGCCAGGCTGAGGCGGATGCCGCGGAGGGAACGGCCGGGGACACCCTGGAGCTCCGGACGATGAGCCTCAACGCCAAACTCGGCAAAGCGGACGCGGCGGAAATCGTGCGGCTGGTCCGCGAGAACGGCATTACCCTGCTGGCGATCCAGGAATACACCAAGGCCCTCGAAGACCGGCTTGACGCTGCCGGACTGGCCGGGCTGCTCCCGAACAGGATCAGTGCCCCCGCGGGCCGTGCAGCCGGGAACGCTGTCTACTCGGTCCACAAGCTGGAGCGCACCGGGACGGTGCCCGATTCCCATTTTTCGATGCCGCTGATCCGGCTCATCGCCGAGGCCCAGGGTAAGCGGGCCGTCGTCGAGCTGGCGAACGTCCACGCACGCGCTCCCGTGGGCGTGGGCCTGCCGCAGTGGCGCAGCGACCTCGCCGCGCTCGGCCAAGTGGTATCCCGGCCGGGAAATGTGGTGCTGGCCGGTGACTTCAACGCCAGCTACGACCACGCCGAATTCAGGCAGCTCCTGCAGGGCGGGGGCCGGAGGGTGGTGGACGTGGGGATAGCCCAGGGTTCACGCCTGATCCCCACCTGGCCCATGGACGGCCTGCCTCTTCCCGGCATCACAATCGACCACATCGTGACCAGCCCGTCGGTCCGCAGCGCAGGCTATGTGGTGCGCGGGGTGCCCGGAACGGACCACGCCGCCATCATGGTGACGCTGTCCGTCCCGGCAGGCGGCTGACCCAGTTGCAGTCAGGCCTTGCGGATCAGTTTGTAGTTGGCCGCCTGCGCCACCGGACGGATCACGATCTGGTCGAGGTTTACGTGGTGCGGCGCCGTGACGGCGTACCGGACGACGTCGGCGACATCCGCCGCGGTGAGGGGCTTCTCGACGCCGGCGTAGACCTTCGCGGCGGCGTCCGGGTTGCCGCCGAGGCGGTTGAGCGCGAACTCTTCCGTCTGGACCAGCCCGGGGGCGACCTCGATCACGCGGAGGTTGTGCTCGGCCTCCTCGAGGCGCAGCGCCCCGGTGAGCGCGTGCTGGGCGAACTTTGCAGCGTTGTAGCCGCCGCCGCCCTCGTAGGCGGAGAGTCCCGCCGTCGATGTCAGGTTCAGGACGGTGCCTTCACCGCAGGCGCGCAGCATCGGCAGGAAGGCCCGGGTGAGCTTCATGGTGCCCAGGACATTGACCTCGAACATCCATTCCCAGTCCTCGGTCTTGGCGTCGGCCACCTTGTCCGCGCCGCGGGCGCCGCCGGCGATGTTGATGAGCGTGTCGATGCCTCCGGCGCGGGTCACCTCGTCCACCATCCGGGCGACGTCGGCGTCGTCGGTCACGTCCGCCGGAAGCGCAATGGCTCCGGTTTCCGCGGAGAGCGCCTCCAGCCGGTCCGCGCGGCGGGCGACGGCGTACACGGTCCAGCCCTCGGCCCGGAGCGCACGCACGGTGGCCTCGCCGATTCCGGTGCTGGCGCCGGTGACCACTGCTGATTTGGCTGCCGATGTCTTGATGTCGATTTCCTCAGTCATGGCACCACACTAACGGGTCAGCTGTCCGGCAGATTCTTCCATTTCGCCGGTTACTGAAGCCCTCCCGGCAGGCCACTGCGCCCGCCCGCGGCCGGGCGTGGAAGAATTGCCCCATGGCTGAAGACACTCAGGGTACAGACACGCCCACCACCGCCCCCATCAACGTTCCGGACAAGCCCGCCCTTGAGGGGCTGGAAGACGCCCTCACCCGGCGCTGGCTTGACGAAGGGACCTACAAGTTCAACCCGGACACCACCCGGGAGCAGGTCTACTCGATCGACACTCCCCCGCCCACGGCGTCGGGTTCGCTGCACGTCGGCCACATGTTCTCCTACACGCAGACCGACGTCCTGGCCCGCTACCAGCGGATGACCGGGAAGAACGTCTTCTACCCCATGGGCTGGGACGACAATGGCCTGCCCACCGAGCGCCGCGTGCAGAACTACTACGGCGTGCGCTGCGACCCCACCACCGCGTACGACGCCGGCTACCGTCCGCCGGCCGAGCCCGCCAAGAACCAGCGCGACTTCGACGTCGTCTCGCGCCGGAACTTCATCGAACTCTGCGAGGAACTCGCCGTCGAGGACGAAAAAGTCTTCGAGAACCTCTTCCAGACCCTCGGCCTGTCCGTGGACTGGGACCTGACCTACCGCACCATCGATGACAAGTCCCGCGCCATTTCCCAGCGCGCCTTCCTGGCGAACCTCGCCGCCGGCGACGCCTACATGGCGGAGGCGCCCACCCTGTGGGATGTCACCTTCCGCACCGCGGTGGCCCAGGCCGAGCTTGAGGACCGTGAGGTCGCGGGCGCCTATTACCGCTACCCGTTCTTCACCGAAGACGGCGAAAAAATCTACATCGAGACCACCCGCCCCGAGCTGCTGGCCGCCTGCGCCGCCCTCGTGGCGAATCCCGACGACGAACGGTACCAGCCGCTGTTCGGCAAGAAGGTCACCTCACCCCTGTTCGGCGTCGAGGTGGAGGTCAAGGCCCACCCCCTCGCGAAGGCGGACAAGGGTTCCGGCGTCGCCATGGTCTGCACCTTCGGTGACCTCACCGACGTCACCTGGTGGCGCGAACTCCAGCTGCCCACCCGCGCGATCGTGGGCCGCGACGGCCGCATCATCGGCGACACCCCCGAGTGGATCACCACCGCCGAAGGCCGCGAAGCGTTCGCCGCCATCGCCGGCAAGACCGTCTTCAGCGCCAAGGAAGCCGTGGTGGAGCTCCTGGCCGCCGCGGAGCTCCTCGACGGGGAGCCGAAGAAGATCATGCACCCGGTCAACTTCTTCGAAAAGGGCGACAAGCCCCTCGAGGTGGTGACCTCCCGCCAGTGGTACATCCGCAACGGCGGCCGGGACGCGGAACGCCGCGAGCGGCTCATTGCCCGCGGCCACGAGATCGACTTCCACCCGGCCTTTATGCGCTCACGCTACGAAAACTGGATCTCCGGGCTGAACGGCGACTGGCTCGTTTCCCGCCAGCGCTTCTTCGGTGTGCCCGTGCCGGTCTGGTACCCGCTCGACGCCGACGGCAACCCGGACTTCGCAGCACCGATCGTCCCGTCCGACGCGCAGCTGCCGGTGGACCCCGCAGCGGACGCGGCTCCCGGATACGAGGAAGCCCAGCGCGACGTGCCGGGCGGCTTCACCGGCGACGCCGATGTGCTGGACACCTGGGCCACGTCCTCGCTGACCCCGCAGATCGTGGGCGGCTGGAGCACCGACGAGGCACTCTTCGCCAAGGTCTTCCCGTTCGACGTGCGCCCGCAGGCCCACGACATCATCCGGACCTGGCTGTTCTCCACCGCGGTCCGCGCCGATGCCCTGCAGGATGTGGCGCCGTGGAAGCACGCAGCCATCTCCGGCTGGATCCTGGACCCGGACCGCAAGAAGATGTCCAAGTCCAAGGGCAACGTGATCGTCCCCACCGACGTGCTCGAGGAGTACGGCTCGGACGCCGTCCGCTACTGGGCGGCCTCGGCCAAGCTCGGCGCGGACACGGCCTACGAGATCGCGCAGATGAAGATCGGCCGCCGCCTGGCCATCAAGCTCCTCAACGCCTCCAAGTTCGTGCTGAACCTGGGCGCCACCGAGGACTCCGTGGTGTCCGCGGACCTGACCGTGCTGGGCAACCCCCTGGACCGGGCCGTGCTGGCGCAGCTCGCCGACGTGGTCCAGCAGGCCACGAAGGCGTTCGAAAGCTACGACTACGCCCGGGCCCTGCAGATCACGGAGAGCTTCTTTTGGCACTTTACCGATGACTACGTGGAGCTCATCAAGGACCGTGCCTACGGCGCTGCCGGCGAGGCCGAGCAGGCCTCCGTCCTCGCGGCCCTGGCGACGAGCCTGGACACGCTGCTGCGCCTGTTCGCCCCGTTCCTGCCCTTCGCCACGGAGGAAGTCTGGAGCTGGTGGCGCACCGGTTCGGTGCACCGGGCCGCCTGGCCGTCCGCCGTCGCGGTCGACGGCGACACCACCCTGCTGGCCACCGTCGGCACCGCCCTCAGCGGGATCCGCAAGGCCAAGTCGGAGGCCAAGGTCAAGCAGCGCACCGAGGTCCTTTCCGCGACCATCACGGCCTCGGAATCCCTCACCACGCAGCTAAAGGCCGGCCTCGCCGACCTCAAGGCCGCAGCCAACGCGCGGGAACTGACCCTGGTGGGCGGCGACGGCGAACTGGCCGTGAGCGACGTCGTCCTGGCACCGGCTGAGGTCTAGGAGCCTGTTTTTAGGCAAAGGGGAAGCCCCATCAGCGTGTTGCCGTTGGTGGGGCTTCGACTTTTCGATTGTCACGTGACGTCTTAGACAATCTGGCAGGATCCTTGGATTTTCAGGTCTTCCTACCTCGTCACTGGTAGCCATCATCTGGCTTTGCCGAAGGCTGCGTCAGATGAGTGTCACTGAATCTTTGGTTCCTGCGTCCCGCTTCTTTCGAAGTGGGTAAGTTCTATTCTTGTCCCGCCGTTCCGGATGCACAAGAGCCCCGAAAGAACTACATCAGAGTAATTCTTTCGGGGCTTTTTTGCTGCCCTTCCGGGCGCCGATGGGTGCCCTGCCGGGGCCTAGCTGAAGACGGGGCTTTCGGTCCGGCTGCGCTTGATCTCGAAGAAGTACGGGAACGACGCCAGGGTGACGGTGGCGTCCCAGAGGCGGCCGGCTTCCTCGCCGCGCGGGATGCGGGTGAGGACGGGGCCGAAGAAGGCGGTCCCGTTGAAGGCGACGATCGGCGTTCCGACGTCCTGGCCCACGAGCGAGATTCCCGCGTCGTGGCTGGTGCGCAGGGCGGCATCGAAGCCATCGTCCTGGCCGGCTGCGGCGAGTTCCGCGGGCAGCCCGACCTCGGCGAGGGACTTGGCGATGACCTCGGCGATGTCCTTGTTGCCCTCATTGTGGATCTTGGTGCCCATGGCGTCGTAGAGCGCCTTCACGTATTCGGCGCCGTGCTGCGCTGCTGCCGCCGTGATGACGCGTACGGGGGCCCAGGCCTTGGCCATGAGCGCCTTGTACTCGGCCGGGAGCTCCTCGCGGCCCTCGTTCAGCATCGAGAGGCTCATGACGTGCCATTCGGTGCTGATGTCGCGGACGTCCTCCACCTCGCTGATCCAGCGGGAGGTCACCCAGGCAAAGGGGCACATCGGGTCGAACCAGAAGTCGGCTTTGTTGGTCTCTGCTGGAACGGTCAGGGTCTCAGACACAGGTGATCTCCTTGGGAAGTCTGCGGGAAATGTGCACCACTGGCTCGATGACCGGGCGCGTCAAAGTTAACAGCGGCCGGTGCGGCCTGTTTATTCCGGTTTAGGCGGACTTGCGGCGTTTGACGTCGTGCGCAATCATCGTTGGCGCCGCCTTGTTGGAGACGACGTCTTCCGTGATGACCACCGTGGCGATGTCGTCGCGGCTGGGCAGGTCGAACATCACGGGAAGCAGGACTTCCTCCATGATGGCGCGGAGCCCGCGCGCGCCGGTGCCGCGCTCAAGTGCCTGGTCGGCGATTGTGTTCAGCGCCTCGTCCTCGAAGACCAGTTCGACGCCGTCGAGCTGGAACATCTTCTGGTACTGCTTCACGAGGGCGTTCTTGGGGGTGGACAGGATCTGGATGAGCGCTGCCCGGTCCAGGTTGGACACCGTGGTGATGACCGGGAGCCGGCCGATGAACTCGGGGATGAGCCCGAATTTCAGCAGGTCCTCGGGCATGACCTCGCCGTAGGAGTCGGTGTTGTTCTTGACCTCGTTGAGCGGGGCACCGAAGCCGATGCCCTTGCGCCCCGACCGCGAGCCGATGATGTCCTCGAGCCCGGCGAAGGCGCCGGCAACGATGAAGAGCACGTTGGTGGTGTCGATCTGGATGAATTCCTGGTGCGGGTGCTTTCGTCCGCCCTGCGGCGGAACGGAGGCAACCGTGCCTTCGAGAATCTTCAGCAGCGCCTGCTGGACACCCTCGCCGGAGACGTCCCGGGTGATGGAGGGGTTCTCGCTCTTACGCGAGATCTTGTCAATCTCGTCGATGTAGATGATGCCCTGTTCGGCCTTCTTGACGTCGTAGTCGGCGGCCTGGATGAGCTTGAGCAGGATGTTCTCGACGTCCTCGCCGACGTAGCCCGCCTCGGTCAGCGCGGTGGCATCGGCGACGGCGAAGGGGACGTTGAGGCGGCGGGCCAGGGTCTGCGCGAGGTACGTTTTGCCGCAGCCGGTGGGGCCGATCAGCAGGATGTTGGACTTGGCGATCTCCACGTCGTCGTGGTGGACGCCTTCGGCGAGGCTGCCGCTCTTGGGGGCGTGGCCCGCCTGGATGCGCTTGTAGTGGTTGTAGACGGCGACGGCGAGCGAGCGTTTGGCAGGCTCCTGGCCGATCACGTATTCCTGCAGGAAGTCAAAGATCTCGCGGGGCTTGGGCAGCTCGAAACTTCCGAGGTCAGCAACTTCGGCGAGTTCTTCTTCAATGATCTCGTTGCAGAGTTCAATGCACTCGTCGCAGATGTAGACGCCGGGCCCGGCAATAAGCTTCCGAACCTGCTTCTGGCTCTTTCCGCAGAAAGAACACTTCAGCAGATCCGTGCTCTCGCCAATCCGAGCCATATGTGAACCCCTTTTAGAATCTTGCTGCGGCCTGTGACATGTTCCACTCTAGGTCACTTTAGGCCGGTTGGGTGGAAAGCCGACACCGGGGCGGCCACTTAAAGTGGGCCGCACCGGCGTCGGAAACTGCTTGTTACGTACTTGTTGCGCTACTTGGCAATGGCCTGGGGCTTGATCTTGCGTGAATCGAGTACCTGGTCGATCAGGCCGTACTGCATGGCCTCGGCCGCGGTGAGGATCTTGTCGCGCTCGATGTCATTGTTGACCTGCTCGGGCGTCCGGCCGGAGTGCTTGGCCAGCGTGTCTTCGAGCCAGGAGCGCATCCGCATGACCTCGGCGGCCTGGATCTCCAGGTCCGAGGCCTGTCCGCCCTGGCCGCCGGACAGCGAAGGCTGGTGGATGAGCACGCGGGCGTTCGGCAGGGCAAGGCGCTTTCCGGGCGTGCCGGCCGCGAGCAGCACGGCGGCGGCACTGGCGGCCTGGCCAAGGCAGACGGTCTGGATCTCCGGGCGGATGTACGTCATGGTGTCGTAGATCGCCGTCATGGCGGTGAAGGAGCCGCCCGGGGAGTTGATGTAGAGCGTGATGTCGCGGTCCGGGTCGGTGGACTCGAGCACCAGCAGCTGCGCCATCACGTCGTCGGCGGACGCGTCGTCGACCTGGACTCCCAGGAAGATGATGCGGTCCTCGAACAGCTTGGTGTACGGATCCTGGCGTTTGAAGCCGTAGGGCGTGCGCTCTTCGAACTGCGGCAGCACGTAGCGGCTGCTCGGCAGGTTACCGGCAGTCGAACCGAAGTTGTAGTTCATGTTCATTGCTCCTGAATTCATTGCTGTCTACGTGCCGGTCAGTTCTCGGTGGCTGCAGCCGGTGAGCCGCCAGTGTCTGTGCCGGAGGCATTCGTGCCGCCGCCGCCAGCCACGGATCCGGCGTGCGCCGCGATCTTGTCGAAGAAGCCGTATTCGAGGGCTTCCTTGGCCGTGAACCACTTGTCGCGGTCGTTGTCCTTGAGGATGGTCTCGACCGTCTGGCCGGTCTGGTCGGCTGTGAGCTCGGCCATGACCTTCTTCATGTGCAGGATGAGCTCGGCCTGGATCTTGATGTCCGAGGCCGTGCCGCCGATGCCGCCGGAGGGCTGGTGCATCAGGATGCGGGCGTTGGGGGTCGCGTAGCGCTTGCCCTTGGTGCCGGAGGAGAGCAGGAACTGCCCCATCGAGGCGGCAAGGCCGGTGGCGACGGTGACGACGTCGTTCGGGATGAACTGCATGGTGTCATAGATGGCCATGCCGGCGGTGACGGAGCCGCCCGGTGAGTTGATGTAGAGGTAGATATCCTTCTCGGGGTTCTCGGCCGAGAGCAGCAGCAGCTGCGAGCAGATCGCGTTGGCGTTCTCGTCGCGGACCTCGGAGCCGAGCCAGATGATGCGCTCTTTCAGCAGGCGGTTGTAAATGTAGTTATCCTGGGCGGCCGGATCGACAGTAGCCATCCGGGGTGCCCCTGCTTGCTGTGACATATGTACTTACCTCTCGCTGGCGACGGTGACGCCACTGGACGACATCACTGAACTTTCCTACATGGACACTAACCGTTTTCCGGGCCTCTTTGTGCTCAGGCGCGGGGCTGTTCGCTGACGGCGCACGATTGCCGGCGGGGGTTCATCGTGGGCTTAAAAGCCGCACCCCCGGATCGTGGATCCGGGGGTGCGGGCTGGAACTGCGGGAACGGGAAGTGTTAGAACTTCACTGCTGCCGGGTCATCGTTCTTGGCGGTGGCTGCTTCCTCGGAAGCGGCTTCCTCGACGTCGGCCTCGGGGGCCTCCGGTGCCTCAACCTGCGCCTCTTCGCCGCCGGGGCGGACGAAGTCGCTGAGGTCAACCTTGTTGCCCTCGGAGTCGGTGACCTCGGCCTGGCCCAGGACGACGGCCAGTGCCTTGCGGCGGCGGACCTCGGAGACCATCATCGGGACCTGGCCGCTCTGATCGATGATCTGGGCGAACTGGTTCGGGTCCATGCCGTACTGGCTGGCGGTGGTGACGATGTAGTCGATCAGCTCGTTCTGGCTGACATTGACTTCTTCCTTTTCCGCGATGGCGTCAAGGATGATCTCGTTCTGGAAGGCGCGCTCGGTGTTGGCCTTGACCTCGGCGCGGTGCTCCTCGGTGTCGTGCTCGCCTTCGCCGTGGGCGTTCTCGGCGTTGAAGTGCTGCTCGAGCTGCTCTTCGACGACGGATTCCGGGACGGGAACCGCAACGAGCTCGACGAGCTTGTCGAGGACCTTGTCGCGGGCCTCGACGCCCTGCTCGACAACCTTGGACTCGGCGGCCTGCTTGGCGAGGTCCTCACGCAGTTCGGCCAGCGTGTCGAACTCGGAGGCCAGCTGGGCGAAGTCGTCGTCGGCCTCGGGGAGCTCGCGCTCCTTGACGGACTTGACGACAACCTTCACCTGCGCGGACTCGCCGGCGTGCTCGCCGCCCACAAGGGTCGTGTCGAAGATGGCGTCCTCGTCGGCGCTGAGGCCGGTGACGGCCTCGTCGAGGCCTTCGAGCATAGTGCCGGCGCCGACCTGGTAGGACAGGCCGGTTGCGGAATCAACTTCGGCGCCGTCGATGGAGGCGGTGATGTCGATCGTCAGGAAGTCCTTGTCGGCCGCCGGGCGGTCGATGGTCTTCAGGGTGCCGAAGCGGCCGCGGAGTTCGTCCAGGGCCTTGTCGACGTCGGCGTCGGTGGACTCGGCGGCGGCGACCTCGACCTTGATGCCGGCGTAGTCGGGCAGCTCGATCTCGGGGCGGACGTCAACCTCGGCGTGGAACTTGAGTTCACCGTCGGTGGCGGACGGGTCCGGGACCTCGGTGATTTCCACCTCGGGACGGCTCAGCGGGCGGATGCCGGTTTCCTGCACGGCAGCCTGGTACCAGCCGTTGAGGCCATCGTTGATGGCCGTCTCCAGCACGTAGCCGCGGCCAACGCGCTGGTCGATGAGCTTGGAGGGGACCTTGCCCTTGCGGAAGCCGGGGACCTGGATCTGCGAAGCAACAGTCTTGTATGCCTCTGCGATGCTGGGCTTCAATTCCTCAAAGGGGACCTCAACATTGAGCTTGACCCGCGTGGGGGTGAGGTTCTCGACAGCGCTCTTCACAGTCTAAGTACTCCTGGTTTTAGGGGGTGGGGTTCTGCACCGCCAAAGTCTGGCGGTACTCGCAGAGTCGGGGTGACAGGATTTGAACCTGCGACTTCCTGCTCCCAAAGCAGGTGCTCTAGCCAAGCTGAGCTACACCCCGTAAGTGCACAGAACAGTCTACGGTCATATTGTGCCGGTTTGCACATTTGACAGCGGGGCCCTGAATTGGGTTTAGTTGTATCCGGCTTCAACAGCCGCCCGGAAGTTTTACAGGACAGTTCCTGCGAATTCCCGGGGACGTAGCTTAATGGTAAAGCCTCAGTCTTCCAAACTGATTACGCGGGTTCGATTCCCGTCGTCCCCTCCGAAATATGACGAACAAGCCCCTCCGCGGAGGGGCTTTTTTCGTGCCCACGCCGTCGACTGCTCCGTAAGTGCCCTTCTGGCGGGTCATAAGGGCAGTTGCGGAGCAACCGATGCGCTTTGGCCCGCAGGCAGGGTCAGGACGCCTGGCAGGCCGGGCACCAGTAGAGCTTCCGGGCGGCGAGTTCAGTCAGTGCCACCGGCGTTCCGCAGTCGCGGCAGTCGAGTCCCTGCCGCCGGTAGACGAAGTGGGACTGCTCCGGGGCGGGCAGGGGGCCCGGGGGTCCGCCGGCCCCGGGCCCGCCGCCGTCGTCGTGCCCTGTGTCGTCGTGCACGCCGCCGTCGGACCCGTTCCAGTAGCGCGGCGGTGTCGTGATGATGCGGCCGTCCCGGACGCCGTCGGACATCATGGCGACGGTGTCGTCCCAGAGCCGCCGGGCCGCCTCCGCGGAGAGCCCCTTCCCGGGCAGCCACGGGTCCAGGCCTTGGCGGAACAGCAGTTCGGCGCGGTAGACATTGCCGACGCCGGCAATCACCTTTTGGTCCATCAGCAGGGCAGCGAGCGGCGTGCGCTTGGCCATGATCGTGGCCGTGAAGGAGTCCCGGTCGCCCGGGAGGTTCCGCAGCGGGTCCGGGCCCAGCCGCGCAAGCACGGCCTCGGCCTCAGCTTCCGTGATCGCTCCGCACGTGGTCGCGCCGCGGAGGTCAGCCCAGCCGTGGGCGCTGGCGAGCCGGACACGGACCGCTCCGACCGGCGCGGGCGGGCCCGCGTACGCGGCCGCCTCGCCCGGCCCGCCGTCATCGTAAACCTCCCGCTCCCCCACCTTGCGGGGCGCCCCGATGCTGGACGCGCCGCGGAAGCCGTCGTCACCGCCGAAGTCCCAGGCTCCATAGAGGCCAAGGTGGACGTGCAGGACCAGTCCGTGCTCGAACTCCAGGAACAGGTGCTTCCCGTGCGCCACGGAACCGACCAGGGTGTGGCCGTCCAGCAGCGCCGCGCCCTGGCTGAACCGGCCCTGCGGACTGGAGACCGCGAGCCGCTCCCCGGTGAAAACGTCCCCGAACTGGCGGGCCAGCCGGTGGACGGAATGCCCTTCCGGCACTAGTCGATGACCTCGCCGGTGCGCTCGTAGGTGGCGATCTTGCCGATCCGGCGGACATGGCGTTCGTCGTTGCTGAAGGGTTCGGCCAGGAACGCTTCGATGATTTCGGTGGCTTCCGCGACGCTGTGCTGGCGTCCGCCGACGGCGACCACGTTGGCGTCGTTGTGCTCGCGGGCGAGCTTGGCGGTGGACAGGTTCCAGGCCAGCGCGGCGCGGGCGCCCTTGACCTTGTTCGCGGCAATCTGCTCACCGTTGCCGGAGCCGCCCAGCACGATCCCGAGGGCGTTGGTGCCGGCTTCCTGGTCCGCCACCACCGCGAGGGCCGCGTTGATGCAGAAGGAGGGGTAGTCATCCAGGGCGTCGTAGGCCTTGGGTCCGTGGTCGACTACCTCGTAGCCCTTGGCGGTGAGGTGGCTGACGAGGTGGGCGCTCAGTTCCATGCCGGCGTGGTCGGTGGCGATGTGCACGCGCGGGAAGTCGGAAGGGGTCACGGCGTATCCGTTCAGTCGGGCAGTCCGGTGCGGGCACGTGGGCTGCTGGTGCAGGTTGGGGGCTGCTCCCAGCCTACTAGGGCACGGGCCGGGTGGCTTGTTCGGCCGGCGTCCAGGGACTTCACGCGTCCGCGGCGCCGCCGGTCCGGCGGGCCCGTGCCGCCACCCGCGAGATCACCTGCGCGACGTTGTCCGCCGTCGTGGCGCTGCCGCCACTGACGGTCAGTGTCCGGCCATCCGAGCGGTCGACGATGACGGCGGGGCCGCTGCTGACCAGCAGGGCCGTCGCCGAGCCGTGGCTGCGGTAGCCCCAGCCTCCGTAGTCGGCGGCCTTGACCTCCTTCGGCGTCGCGGCCTTGATGGCAGCGGCCGGCACGTCCATGACCCGAACGAAGCCTGCGGCGAAGACGCGCAGGCCGCTGCGGTCCACCCGGATGCGGGCGACCAGGCACGCGGCGGCCAGCAGGGCCAGGGCGACCAGGAGGGCGGCCAGCCAAGGCACGGCGATCGTGAGCAGGGCGGCGGGAAGGAGCGTGGCGATCCCGAGCATCACGAAGACCGAGCTGCGGGCGTGGACCCACAGGCTCACGGAATCACGGGCCAGGTCGGGATCGAGTTCGAGGGCCAGGGCCTCCTCCATGGCGCGGTCATCGTCCGTGGACCAGCGCTCGTCGGCCTTGAAGACGAAGCCCATAACGACGCCCAGGCCCAGGGCCGCGCCGCTGCCCATGGCGAGCACGGCGACGTCCACCTGCGACTGGCTGGCATCTTCGAGTCCGAGCTGGCCGACCAGCACGGCGGCGAGGACCGTTGCGACGAAGAGACTCACGAACAGTCCGGTGCCCATCATGATCCGGCGCATAATGGCCGGACGGGAGAGCGGCACGGCCTGCACCAGCACGGCCCAGCCGATCAGTACGATCATGGCCGCGCCGACCCCCACGACGGCTCCGAACGGAGCGAAGTCGACGGCGATCCCCCCGGCCCAGCGCACCGCCAGGGGCTCGGGCAGATCGGGGCGGATCAGGAAAGCGCACACCACAAAACCGGTTGCAAGCATCACGGGGAACCCCACCGCGAAGCGCAGGGCCCTCGCGTCAACGGAGTCTCGAAGCTTTCCCATATCCCCAACGCTACTCTGGGATCCTGCACCGGGCGGCCCGGCGTCCGGTACCTTGGTGTGACCCAGGCAACTTGCCAAGCGCCGCAGAAGTGAAAGAATAACTTCACAGTATTGAGTTCCCACCCCTTAGCATCCTCGGAGGCCCCCCTTTGCCCGGAATGAACCTGACGCGCGCCGAAGCACGCGAGCGCGCCGAACTGATCGCCGTCGACTCCTACGAGGTCGAACTCGACCTGACCCGCGGGGAGAAGGTTTTCGGCACCACCACCGCCGTGAAGTTCACGGCCAGGCCGGGGTCCTCGACCTTCATCGACGCCGTCACCCACGCCGTGCAGAGCGTGACCCTGAACGGCGTCGAGCTTGACCCGGCCGAGGTGTCCGACGGCGTCCGCATCCAGCTCCCGGACCTCGAAGCGGACAACGAGCTGCTGGTGGTCGCCGAGGCCCCGTACATGAACACCGGCGAGGGCCTGCACCGGTTCGTGGACCCGGTGGACCAGGAGGTCTACCTCTACACGCAGTTCGAGGTTCCGGATTCCCGTCGGATGTTCGCCGTGTTTGAACAGCCCGACCTCAAGGCCACCTTCACGTTCACGGTCGTTGCGCCCTCGCACTGGGACGTCATCTCCAACTCCCCCACCCCGGCGCCGGTCGAGACCATCCCCGGCACCGACGGCGGCGCCCGCTCCGTCTGGGAATTCACCCCCACACCGCGGCTCTCGTCCTACGTCACAGCCCTGATCGCCGGCCCGTACCAGTCCGTCCGCAGCGAAGTGGTCTCCGCCGACGGGAAGGTCACCCCGCTGGGCGTCTTCGCCCGCAAATCGCTCATGCAGTACCTGGACGCGGACAACATCTTCGACCTCACCCGCCAGGGTTTCGAGTTCTTCGAGGCCCAGTTCGGCTGCCCGTACCCGTTCGAGAAGTACGACCAGCTCTTCGTCCCCGAGTTCAACGCCGGGGCCATGGAAAACGCCGGGGCCGTGACCATCCTGGAAGGCTACGTCTTCCGCAGCAAGGTCACCGACGCCCAGGTGGAGCGGCGCGCCATCACCGTGCTGCACGAGCTCGCCCACATGTGGTTCGGGGACCTCGTGACGATGCGCTGGTGGAACGACCTCTGGCTCAACGAGTCCTTCGCCGAGTACATGTCCCACCTGGCGGCCGTGGAAAACACCGCATTCGACCACGCCTGGACCACCTTCGCCTCGGTGGAGAAGTCCTGGGCCTACCGGCAGGACCAGCTGCCCACCACGCACCCGATCTTCGCCGAGATCAACGACCTGGAGGACGTCGAGGTCAACTTCGACGGCATCACCTACGCCAAAGGCGCCTCCGTGCTCCGCCAGCTCGTCGCCTGGGTGGGTCCGGAGGAGTTCATGTCCGGTGTCCGCGAGTACTTCCGCAAGCACGCCTGGCAGAACACCGAGCTCAGCGACCTGATGGCCGAACTCGAAAAGGCCAGCGGCCGCGACCTGGACGAGTGGGGCCGGCTCTGGCTGGAGACCGCCGGCGTCAACACGCTCAAGCCCGAGCTGTCCGTGGGCGGGGACGGCAAGATCACCTCCTTCGCGATCCTGCAGTCCGCCACCGAGGGCCAGCCCACCCTCCGCCCGCACCGGCTCGCCGTCGGCTTCTACAACCTCAACGGTTCCGGGAAGCTGGAGCGCGTCCACCGCGAGGAACTCGACGTCGACGGCGGGCGCACCGATGTGCCGGCCCTGGCCGGACTCGTGCAGCCGGACCTGATCCTGCTCAACGACGACGACCTCGCCTACGCCAAGGTCCGCCTCGACCCGGCGTCCCTGGCCACCGCCACCGCGCACCTGAAGGACTTCGGCCAGAGCCTCCCCCGCACGCTCGTGTGGGGCTCGGCCTGGGACGCGGCCCGCGACGGCGAAACCCCCGCCCGCGGCTACGTGGAACTGATCCTGGCCAACATCGCCCAGGAATCCGATTCGTCCGTGATCCAGGTCCAGCTGCGCCAGCTGGCCACCACCCTGAACTTCTATGTGGCCGCGGACCACAAGGAAGCCACCGCGGTTGCCGCCGCCGACCGGCTCTGGGAGCTCGCCTCAGGCGTCCCGGCCGGCTCCGACGCGCAGCTGCAGTTCGTCAAGTCCTACGCCCTGCTGGCACGCAGCGCATCCCAGCTGGACACCGTGTCCGGCCTGCTGGAGGGCAGCCTGACACTCGAGGGCCTGGCCGTGGACCAGGACCTGCGGTGGGAGCTGATCACTTCCCTCGTTGCCGGCGGCCGCGCCGGTCAGGAGAAGATCGACGCCGAACTCGAGCACGACAACACGGCCACCGGGCAGAACGCGGCGGCCCTCGCGACGGCGGCGATTCCGACACCCGAAGCCAAGGCAGCGGCCTGGGAGTCGATTGTGGTCAAGGGCGAGCTGTCCAACGCGCTCCAGGGCTCCGCCGTCAGCGGCTTCACCCGCGTGCTGGACACGTCCCTGCTGGAGCCTTACGCCGAGAAGTACTTCGACGCGGTCCCTGGCATCGTCAAGGAGCGCACACACGCGCTGGCGCAGCAGATCGTCGTCGGGCTCTACCCGGCGCAGCTGACCACGCAGGCGACCATCGACCGGACCGACGAGTTCCTGGCGGCGCTGCCGGAGGACAGCGCGGCCCTGCGCCGGATGATGCTGGAGAACCGCGACGGCGTGGCCCGCGCCCTGCGCGCCCGGCAGGCCGACGCCGGCTAGGCGCCTGCCTCCGGAACCGAAGGAACCCCGGCGCCCCTTTGTGGCGCCGGGGTTCCTTCGTTCTAGGCTGGACCCATGAGCCTCGATGAGCACCGCTATGCGCTGACAGTCCGCTGGACCGGGAACCTTGGCGAGGGGACGGCGTCGTACCGCGGCTATTCCCGGGACCACGACATCGAGATCCCCGGGCTGCCCGTGCTGCAGGGCTCGGCGGATCCGACCTTCCACGGCGACCGGACCCGCTACAACCCGGAACAGCTGCTGCTGGCGGCGCTGTCCCAGTGCCACATGCTGTCCTTCCTGCACGTCGCCGTGAAGCACGGCGTGGTGGTGACGGCGTACGAGGACCGGGCCGAGGGGCTGATGCGGACCAACCGGGACGGCAGCGGACAGTTCGAATCGGTGACGCTCAAGCCCCGGGTGACCCTGGCGGCTCCGGCGGAGGCGGAACTCATGGAGGAACTGCACGCCGGTGCGAACAAGGTCTGCTTCATCGCCCGGAGCGTCAACTTCCCGGTGCTGCACGAGCCGAGCATGGTGGTCGAGGGCCAGACGGACTGAGCCCGTTGCGCAGGCCCGGTCAGCCGAGCCCGGCCGAGGCCTCTGCCCTGTATTCGGCCAGGATCCGGCGCTCCGTCTCCGGACTCATCCCGGCCTTGCGTTCACGGCCGAGCCCGCGGCGGCGCTCATCCGCCAGGGTGTCCCGCAGCGTGTCCATCCAGGGCCGCGTGCGCAGGCCGGCTGCCCGGGCGGCGGCATTGCTGCGCGTCGCGAAGCCCTCGTGGCCCGGCGGCAGCCACAACGGCAGCGAGTCCGGACCGGCCCAGTAGTTCGCGCCGTGCGACGCCAGCCAGTCCTCCGGCGCGACCACGACCTCCGCTTCGCCCTCGGCGAGTTGCCGGGATTCCTCGAGGTAGGCGGCAAAGGGCACCGGCTCACCGACGGCGTTCAGCGCTCCGGTGATTCCGCGTTCGGCGGCGGTGAGGATCCAGGCCGCGAGGTCGCGGACGTCGATGATCTGGGTGGCGTCCGTGGGGATGTCCGGGACCAGGACCGGATCGGCGTCCCGGGCGAAGCGGGCCGGCCAGTACCCGTAGCGGTCCGAGCCGTCACCCGGGCCGCCGATGAGCCCGGCCCGGCAGAGGTGGGCCCTGTCCCCGGCGAGCCCAGTGGTCCAGTGTTCGATCGCCGCCTTGGCTTCGGCGTAGTTCCCCGCGCTGAGTTCGGTGCCCGGCGCGACCGGCGCCAGGACACCGGCGTCCTCGGCGGCCCCGGCCACGGAATGGTCTGCATAGACGGAGCAGCTGGAGACGAAGGTCCAGTGCCGGGCGGAGCCCGCCAGCGCCTCGAGGGCCTCCCGCGCCTGGCCGGGATCCCGCGAAACGTCGACGACGGCGTCCCACCCGCCGTCGGGAGCAGCGCCGCCGGCGGCGGCCGTATACGCGGCGGAGCCTTCCGAGCGGTCCGCCCTCAGCCAGGTGGCGCCGTCGGGCGGGGCGGAAACGGTCCCGCGCGCCAGGCACGTGACGTGGTGGCCCGCGGCCAGGGCCTGCCGGGCAATTTCTGCCGAGAGGAAGGCGGTGCCGCCGAGGACCAGGATGCGCATGGGGCAACGGTACGGCGCTAATGTTGAATGAGACCAGAGCGTTATGCGCCCGGCGAACGCCGGCCGTCCCTCAAGACGTACAGACCGGCGCCAGCGGCCGGCAGCAGGAACACAGCTACAAGGAGTACCCCCGAACGATGTTCAGCATGACCACCGAACCCATCACCCCGCCGGACATGTCGGCCATGTCGGAGATCAACGTGGCCGGTGTCCTCATCAGCCTGGGCGTCGGCATCACCGTGTGGCTGGTGGCGTCTTTCATGATCTCCGTCATCACCAAGCGCATCGCGGCAGGATCCACCTTCTTCAAAAAACCGTACTTCCGCTGGGCGGCGCCCGCGCTCCGCGCGCTGGATCACGAACGCCGCGTCCAGCGGGCCCACACGATCGGAGCGCTGCTCCGGAGCGTCGTGGGCGTCCTGATTTCCGTCCTCACCAGCGTGTACGTGCTCAAGAACCTGAACGTGGACGTGGCTCCCATCCTGACCAGCGTCGGTATCCTCGGTATCGCCATCGGCTTCGGCGCCCAGCAGCTCATCCGCGACTTCCTGGCCGGCATCTTCATCACCATCGAGGACCAGTACGGCATCGGCGACATTATCGAGACGTCCGAGGTGGTGGGCACGGTGGAGGCCATGAACCTGCGGATCACCCGGGTCCGGTCCGAGGACGGCACCATCTGGTACCTGCGCAACGGCGAAATCCTGCGGGTGGGCAACCGCTCCCAGGGCAACTATGTTCCGCCCGTCACACAGCCGGAGGACGAGGCGGACAGTACTCCCCAGCAGAAAGCCGGAGAATAGGGCCATGACGATTCCCAGCGCGGGCGAACCCCGCCAGCCCAAGCAGCTGTTGCAGAACGACCCGTTCAGCCAGCCCGGCTACACGGACAACTTCTACGACGCCGTGGGCGGCCACGAGACCTTCGTGAAGCTCATCGACGTGTTCTACGACGGTGTGGCGACTGATCCGGTCCTGCGGCCGATGTATCCGGAACAGGACCTGGGCCCCGCGAAGCGGCGCTTCCTGATGTTCCTCGAGCAGTACTGGGGCGGCCCGACGACGTACGGCGAGGAGCGGGGGCACCCCCGGCTCAGGATGCGCCACATGCCGTTCCAGGTCACGCCCGAAGCGAAGGACCGCTGGCTGCACCACATGCGCACCGCGGTGGATTCCCTGGACCTCCCGCCCCTGTACGAGGGGACGCTCTGGGACTACATGGAGCGTGCGGCGCTCTCCATGGTCAACAGCCCGTCCGGGGCCTGACAGCCGACATGGAAAGACCCCGGAGGCACTTGGGGGAACGTCTCCGGGGTCTTTCTGCGTTCAACAATACCCAGCCGGGTATCGGACGGCAAGTCCTTTGTGCGGGACGCGCAGCAGGGTCCCTATAACGGAAGGCTGAGGCCCGAACCGGTGCGGGCCAGGACGTGCCCGCGGGTTCCGCTGAGGCGGAACCAGCGTCCGGCCTGGTAGAGCTGCTGTTCGCCGTCGGCAAGGAAGCCAAGCGTCAGGGCGGCGAAGGCCGCGCCCAGCGGGAGCCCGGCAGTGCCCGGCAGTTCCCTGCCCCAGACCGTGGCGCGGGCGTTGTTGACGATCAGTGCACCGGGCTTGTCCGGGATGATGGCGGCAATCTCGGTGATGCCGGCCTCGGCCGACTGGCGCAGCGCGGAGTCCTGCCACGTGCCGACGGCTTCCCATCCGCCCCGCGGGGCGCCGACGCCGGCCCATGATTCGGTGACGGTCACTGGCGGCAGCGCCAGCTCGACGTCGTTCTCCCCGGCACGTGCCAGACGGTCCAGTACCGCAGAGATCGGCACTGTGACGTCAATGCCAGCCGGCCGGGCCAGGGCCATGGTCCGCAGCCCGAGGATCGTCGGCGTCGACTCCCCCAGCAGCCGCGGCCGCAGCACGCATACGTAGGCGGCGAGCACCTGGCCGGACGCCTGGAGGCGGATCGCGCCGTCGTCGATCGATTTGGCGCGGGTGGCGAAAGTGCGCAGATCGGCGAGGTCGCGGGGATCGGTGAACTGCAGGGGCTGGGTGAGGACGTCAGACACAAACTCGACTCTACCGGCTGTGCCTCTTTGGGAGGGCGCCCCCCCCTTTTTGAGCAGTGTCACAGTGACGTCTAGAGTCGAACCATGACTGAAGCCGAAGCCGGATTGCAGGGGCCGCCGACACAGGACCCCACCTCCTCACTCCTCCAATTGCTGAACCTCGGTGAGCTGGAGGGTGCCCGGACGGACGAGGACATCTTTATGGGTCCCTCCCAGCAGCAGCCCCGCCACCGCGTATTTGGCGGCCAGGTGCTGGCGCAGTCGCTGATTGCCGGGAGCCGGACCGTTCCCGAGGGGCGCGGCGTGCACTCCATGCATGGCTACTTCCTGCGTCCAGGGGATGCCAACAAGCCCATCACCTTCGGCGTCCAGCGGCTCCGGGACGGCCGCTCGTTCTCGGCGCGGCGGGTGCACGCGTACCAGGAGGGCATGCCCATCCTGTCCATGATCGCCTCCTTCCAGGACGAGGACGAGGGGATCGAGCACCAGACCGAAATGCCGGCGGGCATCCCCGGGCCGGAGTCGCTGCCCAGCACGGCTGACCTCCTGGGCAAGTACGACCACCCGGTGGCCCGCCACTGGGCCTATGAGCGGCCCTTCGATATCCGGCACGTCGACCCCGCCCTGTACGTCTCGGCCAAGGGCGACAAGGAGCCGCGCAACGCGGTCTGGATGAAGACGTTCGGCCCGATGCCCGACGATCCGGAGCTGCACCGCGCGGCCCTGGCCTACGCCAGCGACTACACCATCCTGGAGTCCATCCTCCGCAAGCACGGGATGAGCTGGATTACCCCGGGCATGTCGGTGGCCAGCCTGGACCACGCGATGTGGTGGCACCGCCCCCTCCGCGTGGACGAGTGGCTGCTGTACGTGCAGGAGTCCCCCAGCGCCCAGGGCGCCCGCGGCCTGGCCACCGGCAAGATCTTCAGCCGCGACGGCGTCCACGTGGCCACGGTGGCGCAGGAAGGCATGATCCGGATTCCGACGGACCTCAAGAACAAGGTCAAGGGCGCCGTCCAGTCCAAGGTCCTGCAACACCAGATGCGCAAGGCTGACCGCGGCTGATCCGCGGCGCCTCGGCCACGCCGGCCGGTGGCACACAAAAGGCTGGCTCCCCTCGCGGGGAGCCAGCCTTCGTTTTGCGCTTGGTGCGCCGCGGGTTTAGTCGCGGGTGAGGCGGCGGTGGGTCACGCGGTGCGGCTTGGCCGCATCCGGGCCCAGGCGCTCGACCTTGTTCTCCTCGTAGGATTCGAAGTTGCCCTCGAACCAGTACCACTTGGAGGGGTTCTCCTCGTCGCCTTCGTAGGCGAGGATGTGGGTGGCCACACGGTCCAGGAACCAGCGGTCGTGCGAGACGACGACGGCGCAGCCCGGGAATTCGAGCAGGGCGTTTTCGAGGCTGCTGAGCGTTTCGACGTCGAGGTCGTTAGTCGGCTCGTCGAGGAGCAGCAGGTTTCCGCCCTGCTTTAGGGTCAGCGCCAGGTTCAGGCGGTTGCGCTCACCACCGGAGAGCACACCGGCCTTCTTCTGCTGGTCCGGGCCCTTGAATCCAAAGGCGGCGACGTAGGCGCGGGAAGGCATTTCAACGTGGCCGACCTGGATGTAGTCGAGGCCGTCGGAGACGACCTCCCACAGGGTCTTGTTCGGGTCGATGCCGCCGCGGCTCTGGTCCGCGTAGGAGATCTTGACGGAGTCACCGATCTTCAGCTCGCCGCCGTCGAGGGGTTCGAGCCCGACGATGGTCTTGAAGAGGGTGGTCTTGCCGACACCGTTCGGGCCGATGACACCCACAATGCCGTTGCGCGGCAGGGTGAAGGACAGGCCGTCGATCAGGGTGCGGTCCTCGAAGCCCTTTTGCAGGTTCTTGGCCTCCAGGACGAGGCCGCCCAGGCGCGGTCCCGGCGGAATCTGGATCTCTTCGAAGTCCAGCTTGCGGGTGCGGTCGGCCTCGGCAGCCATTTCCTCGTAGCGCGCCAGGCGGGCCTTGGACTTGGTCTGGCGTCCCTTGGCGTTGGAGCGGACCCACTCGAGTTCCTCGGTGAGCCGCTTGGCCTGCTTGGCGTCCTTCTTGCCCTGGACTTCCAGACGGGCGCGCTTCTTCTCGAGGTACGTGGAGTAGTTGCCCTCGTACGGGTACAGGTGGCCGCGGTCCACTTCGGCGATCCACTCGGCCACGTGGTCGAGGAAGTACCGGTCGTGGGTGACGGCGAGGACGGCGCCCGGGTAGCTGGAGAGGTGCTGCTCGAGCCAGAGCACGCTCTCGGCGTCGAGGTGGTTGGTGGGCTCGTCGAGCAGCAGCAGGTCCGGCTTCTGGAGCAGGAGCTTGCAGAGCGCAACGCGGCGGCGCTCACCGCCGGAAAGCAGGGTGACGTCGGCTTCGGGCGGCGGGCAGCGGAGGGCGTCCATGGCCTGCTCGAGCTGGGAATCAAGATCCCAGGCATCGGCGGCGTCGATCGCCTCCTGCAGCTGGCCCATCTCCTCGAGGAGGGCATCGTAGTCAGCGTCCGGGTTGGCCATCTCTTCGGAGATCTCGTTGAAGCGCTGGATCTTGCCGAAGATCTCGCCGACGCCTTCCTGGACGTTGCCCAGGACGGTCTTGTCCTCGTTGAGCGGCGGTTCCTGCAGCAGGATCCCCACCGTGTAGCCGGGGCTGAGCCGGGCTTCACCGTTTGACGGCGTGTCCAGTCCGGCCATGATCTTGAGAATGGTGGACTTACCTGCACCATTCGGGCCGACGACGCCGATCTTGGCCCCCGGGAAGAAGGACATGCTTACGTCATCGAGGATGAGTTTTTCGCCAACGGCCTTGCGGGCCTTGGTCATTGTGTAGATAAATTCCGCCATGCCTACAAATCTAGTGGTTCAGCCGGGATAACTCACATTCATGCGGTGCGCAGGCAGCACCCGCCTGCGCGCAGGACTCAGCCCGCAGTACACACAACGCGTCGGCCGTCAGCGGGGACCGGGAGGACTGCGGACGCGACGTTGCCGTCGCGAAGCTGCGTGACGTTGCAGTTCCGGCCCCCCGCTGACAGCACCTCTGGCACCACCCCGTGCCGGTTCAGGCGGCCGCCCCTTTCAGTTCGCCCGTTTCCTCGTCGAGTTCTTCGGCCTCTCCGTTGACGTCGTTGAGGAAGACAGTGCGGGATCCGGACCCGTCGCCGTCGCCGTCGCCGTCGAAATCATTGCCGTCGCTGTGCCCCTCGCCGTCCGGGTCATCCGCATGGCGTTCCTCACGGCTGCCGTCCGGAAATGCCTGGGACGACCCGGACTGCCCGGGTGCGTCCTGGGGACCGTTAATGGCGGTGCGGATGAAGTTAGCGGACCCCCACATGAGGTCGTGGCCCACGGACTCTGCGTCGATTTCGGCCACGTGGTAGATCCGGCCGTCATTTTCCCAGCTCCTCATCTTGAGCCGACCCGTAACGATGACCCGCTGGCCCTTCTTGATGCTGCAGCCGATATTTCCGGCCAACTGCCGGTAGCCCTGGACGGTGAACCAGTTGGTGTTCCCGTCCACCCAGGCGTCCTTGGCGCGGTCGTAGCGCCGGTCGGTTGAGCCCAGCCGGAACGACGCCGTCGCCACCCCGCCCGGCGTCGTCGAACTTTTCGGCTCCGTGGCGACGAAGCCACGGACCGTGATGTTGTCACTCATGCTCATTTCCTGTCTCGAAGTGTCGTGCCCTAGCAGGCCCCTTCAGCTTCGCGCCGCGGACGAAACTGCACGAGGGCCAAGGCGCGCCATGTGGAAAACCCTGACATCAGAGAGCCGCGGGGCACGGTAAGCTTTTTGAGGCGTCCCCCGGCAGCAGCCGGGCCTGTACGCCGGTTTGCCCCAGTAGCTCAGGGGATAGAGCAGCGGCCTTCTAATCCGCCGGTCGGGGGTTCGATTCCCTCCTGGGGCACCAGAGGCGGCTCTGGCCTGCCGGAACTTTCCGCAGGCCGGGGCCGCGGTCTCCAGAGCCGGGTGCCTGCACTGGCAGCGGCCGCTAGATCCACTTGTTGCGCTTGAACGTCCAATACAGCGCCACGCCCATGCCGATCATCAGTCCCAGCGCCATCGGGTAGCCGAACACCCAGTCCAGTTCCGGCATGCTGCGGAAATTCATCCCATAGATGGTGCCGATCAGCGTCGGCGCAAACAGGATGGCCGCCCACGACGAGATCCGCTTGACCTGCTCGTTCTGGGCGATGCTCGACTCAGTCAGCAGCCGCATTTCGTCGTTCTGCCGCTGGGCCACCAGCGCCGCATTGACGGCGAGCGCGTTTTGCAGCAGGGCGCGGAAGGCGGCGATGCGTTCACTCAGCCGCAGGACATGGTCCAGGACGTCCCGATAGTGGTCCTGCAGCTCGGGAAGGGGCTGATGATCCTGCCCTTCGGCCATCAGCGACTGCAGGATGCCAATCAGCGGAGCCGTCGCCCGCTGGAACATGATGACCTGGCGGGACAGTTCGTAGATCCGGCGGGACACGCCCGGGTCCGCGGCGAAGAGGTCGTCCTCGATTTCGTCGACGTCGTTTTCCAAGCCGGCGACCACCGGTTCGTACTCATCCACGACCTGGTCCAGGATCGCGTACAGCACAGCGTCCGGACCGAGGGCCAGGAACGCAGGCTGGGACTCCATCCGGTGGCGGACCCGGGCCAAATCCGGTGATTCGGCACGGCGCACCGTGACCACGAAGTCCGCCCCGCGGAACACATGGATCTCGCCGAACTCAACTTGCTCCAGATGATCCAGATACCGGGCAGGCCGCAGAACCAGGAAAAGCGTGTCGCCGTAGTGCTCCAGCTTGGCCCGCTGATGCCCGGCGAGCGCATCGTCCACGGCCAGGTGGTTGAGGTCGAATTCGTCGGCCACGGAACGCAGTTCTTCGGCATCCGGCCGGTAAAGCCCGATCCAGGCCATGCCCTGGCGCTGCCGCAGGATGAAATACGTCTCGTCCAGGTTCTCCGGGTCCGCGGTCCGGTAGCCGTCCACATACACGGCGTTGTCGACAATGCTCACGCCGCGCCTCCTCCACCAGGCATCCCTTGGTTGCGACGCTATACCGTCGTCCGCCCGGTGCCAACAGCCCCGTTTGACGCGCGGTCTCCCCCGCATGCCTCCGCCGGCCATCAGCACGCTTATTATTGACCAGACAGGCAGGGCACCGGGGAAAGCCCTGTGCCCTGTCAGCAACCGAAAGGTACGGCCGCCATGACCCAGACACCCCGCGGATTTGATTCCCACGATCCCCAGGACGCCCCGGGCGCCCAGCACCCCGCAACTGACACCCCGTCCGCCGAGGAGGGCTCAGGTACGGGGCCGCTGTCCGGCAGCACTGACCTGGTGTCCGGGGCGCCGGCTGACTCGACGACGGCGCAGCGCGTCGAGACTCCCCGGGAAGAGGCGCCCGAAGCGCCCACCGCCCCGGAGACGCGCCACGTCACCCGCGCTGGTATGGTCTGGGCCGCGGTCGCGAGCGCACTGGTGGTGCTGATCCTGCTCATCGCGTTCATCCTGCAGAACCAGGAATATGTGCAGGTGAAGTTCTTTGGCCTCCAAGGATCGGTCCCGCTTGGCATTGCGCTGTTCATCGCCGCGGTCGGGGGCGGAGTCCTGGTTGCCATCGCCGGAGCCGCCCGCATCATCCAACTCCGGCTTGCGGCGCACCGCGAGCGCGTCAGCCGCCAGGCCGGCCACGGCACACGCAGACGCTGACACCCACAGGCGCTAACCTCTTCCCATGGACGCAGAACCCTTGGGGCAAACCGCGATTACCACCGCCGCCGCGGACTGGCCCGACGTCGAGCGTCTCTTCGGCGTCCGCGGTGAGCCGTCACGCTGCTGGTGCCGGTTCTTTGCCCTGACCGGGCCGCAGTGGTCCGCATCCACCCCGGAGCAGCGGAAAGACCAGTTACGGGACAAGTTCGACGGCGGCGCCCCGGCTCCGGGGGTGCTGGCCTTCCGCGGCGGGAATCCGGTGGGCTGGTGCGCCGTCGAGCCCCGCGGCTGCTATCCCAGGATCCTGCGCTCGAAAGTCCTGTCAGCGGCTGGCCCGGAGGTGAGGCGGGATCCCGGCGGGAACCAGGTGTGGTCGGTGAGCTGCTTCGTGGTCTCCCCCGGCCACCGCCGGGCCGGCGTGGCCCGGGCGCTGCTCGAGTCCGCAGTCGGGCATGCCTTCGCCCACGGCGCCGACGTCGTGGAGGGGTATCCGGTCGATCCCGCCCAACGGCCCAAAGCCGGCCCGGGCGACCTTTATCACGGCACCCTGGGCCTCTTCCTGGCAGCCGGCTTCGAGGTGGTCAGCGAGGCGGTGCCGGGACGTGCCGTCGTCCGGCTGGCGGCGCCCCCGCCGGCCGGCAATCCCTAGGGCAGGGTCAGGATGACCGGCCCGTCCTTGGTGATGGCCACGGTGTGCTCGCTGTGGGCGGCCCGGCGGCCGTTGGCCGAGCGGAGCGTCCATTCGTCGTCGTCGTGGAAGTAGTCGTCCTTGCCTCCCAGGATCAGCATGGGCTCGATCGCGATGACCAGCCCTTCGGTCAGCTTGATGCCGCGGCCCGGTCGGCCGTCGTTGGGAACGTCGGGCTCGGCGTGCATGGTCTTGCCGATCCCGTGGCCGCCGTGGTCTGCCAGCAGCCCGTAGCCGGCGCGGCGTGATGCCCCGCCGATCGCGTAGCCCAGGTCTCCCATCTTGTTGCCGATCCGGGCGGCCTCGATGCCGCGGCCCAGGGCAGCCTCGGTGGCGTCAACCAGCGCCTGGTCCACGGGGTCGGCCGTGCCCACGATGAAGCTGACTGCCGCGTCCCCGCACCAGCCCTCGAGGAACGCTCCGCAGTCCACGCTCAGCAGATCGCCGTCCTGGAGCCGGTAGTCGGTGGGGATGCCGTGCACCACGGCGTCGTTGACGGACGTGCAGATCACCCCGGGGAACGGCACCGAAGCCCACCGCGGCCTGTAGCCCAGGAAGGCCGGCTTCGCCCCGGCACCGGAAATCGTCGCGGCCGCCAGCTCGTCCAGTTCCTTCAGGGACACCCCGACGGCGGCGGCCTCCCGCACGCGTTCCAGCGTGTTGGCCACCACCCTGCCGGCTTCGCGCATCAGGGCAATCTCGGCTGGGGTCTTGATCATCGACATGCCTCCAACTCTAGGGCCCGCAGAAGCATGGCTAAAGTTGCCCCATGGCGAATGCTGAACTGACGTCCGCGATCCGGTCACGGCTGCGGCAGGCTGCCGATCCGGCCCGGGCGGCAGGGGCGCAGGCGTACCTGAAGTCCGAGATGCCCTCCCTGGGCGTCCGGGTTCCGGAGGTCCGGCGTATCGTCAGGGCCGCTGCCAAGGAACTCCCGCCCGGTTCCCTGCAGGAACTGCAGTCCGCCGTGCTGGAGCTGTGGCGGGGCGCAGGCTGGCGGGAGGAACGCTATGCGGCCATCGACCTCACGGGTTTGCGGCTGGCCGCCGGTGAGTGGAGCATGCTGCCGCTCTACGAGGAGATCATCCGCACCGGCGCGTGGTGGGACCTCGTGGACGGAGTCTCGCACCGGCTCTGCGGGCTGCTGCAGACCCACCGGGGGGACATGACCCCCGCACTTATCCGCTGGAGCACGGACGCGGACTTCTGGATCCGGCGGGCGGCCATCACCGCGCAACTGGGCGCCAAGTCGGCGACGGATCCTGCCCTGCTCGCCGCGGTCATCGAGCCGAACCTGGCCGACCCGGAGTTTTTCATCAGGAAGGCGATCGGCTGGGCACTGCGGGATTACGCCGCAACGGACCCGGACTGGGTCCGGGACTTCGCGGCGCGGCACGGGGAAGCCATGAGCCCGCTCTCCCGCCGGGAGGCCCTGCGGAAAATCAGATGACCGGGCGGGTGGTGACCGGTTCCTCGGACTTGCTGAAGAGCATCTTGGTCTTGGGGTCGAGGAAGATCAGGTACAGGGCGAAGAGCAGGGCAATGATCGCGGCGGCGTTGCGGGCCAGTGCCAGCGCCAGGCCGAGATCCGCGGTCTGCAGGTAGGGGAAGACTTCCAGCTGGTCCGAGATCGCGTACACCATAAAGAACGACACGATGAAGTACAGGGCCTTGACCTGCCAGTCGTCGCGGATGCCGGTGACCGCGAAAAGCGGGATGAGCCAGACGACGTACCAGGACTGGATCATCGGGGCCAGGACGACGACGGCGGCGAACGCCAGTGTGAGCCGGCGGATCAGGCGGTCATAGTCGCCGCGGAAGATCTGCCAGGCGATGATGCCGAGCGCCAGCAGCTTGCCGGCGTCGTACACCCATTTGGCCAGCCCCCAGCCGTCGAGTCCGAAGGCGTTGAAGATGGACGCGACCACCAGGCCCAGCAGCCCGACCGGGGCGTACCAGATCCAGATGCTGCCCGGGGCGGAGAGCCCGTTGATCCAGCCGAACCCGAAACCGTTGACCATACTCATGGCGTACAGCAGGGCCAGGCTGATGCCGGCGGTGAGCGCCCAGAAAACGAACTTCCGCGGCCAGCTGGCACCTTTTCCTGCCCAGAGCAGGCCAATGAACGGCAGGAAGACGATCGTGATGGGCTTGACCGAGATGGACAGGGTTACCAGGACCAGGCCGAGGATGACACGCCGGGTGGCGCAGTAGTAGATCCCGGCCAGCGCCAGGCCGATCATAAGCGCATCGTTGTGGACGCTGGCGATGAAGTTGGTGAGGAAGAGCGGGTTCGCTGCCGTCAGCCACAGGGCGCGGTGCGGGTTGACGCCGTGCAGTTCGGCGAGCTTGGGTACGTAAATGATGGTCAGCACGATCCCGACCAGCGCGGCGAGCCGGAACAGCATGATGCTGGCTTCCGGGTGCACGTTGGTGGACCAGACCACAAACTGCTCGATCCAGAGGAACAGCTGGCCGTAGGGCACGGGCGCCTCGGTCCACATCTTGTCGGCCCCGAGCTGGAAGTAGTTCGACAGCGCGGAAATGCCGTTTTCGTACGGGTTGAAGCCCTCCACCATCAGCCGTCCCTGCCCGATATAGGCGTAGACGTCGCGGCTGAACAGCGGTACGGAGAACATCAGGGGCAGCCCCCACAGGAGCACGGCCTGCAGGGTTGCCTTGCGGGCCTCCGCCCCCCAGACCCGCACGCGCTGGCCGAGCCTGAGCCAGGCGCGGACGAGCAGCATCCCGCCGACGGCCAGCAGCACAATGCACAGGCCGACGCCGAGGGCTTCGGTGCGCATCCAGATGAACAGCGGGACGCGGCGGAGCTCAGAGGCGGGCGCGAGCCAGCCGACGCCGAGCGAACCAATCGCCATGAAGAGCGAGCCGACGAAACCGGCCAGAAGCGGTGAACGGGCATTGTCCACGTCAGCAACGGCTGCAGCCGGGGACGTGCCGGCAGCCGTTTTCCCCGCCGCAGGCACAGGCGCCGTCATCTCAGGATCGTCCAATCTGTTGTGGGGCTCTACTACAGCCTCAGCCGGCCGTGAGAACCGGCCCGGGGCTCGCCGCGATGACGAAAAGTTTCGCCGGCCGCGTACCCGAAATCCTAGCATCGGACCGCCCGGCGGCGACGAAACGGTAGGCTGGGCGCGTGCCTATATCTAATGAACGCATCGTCTGGATCGACTGCGAAATGACTGGCCTGGATACCGTGAACGACGCCCTCATCGAGGTGGCCGCGCTGGTGACGGATTCGGAGCTCAACATCCTCGGTGACGGCGTCGACGTCGTCATCAAGCCCGATGACGCCGCCCTGGCGCAGATGAACGACTTCGTCCGCGACATGCACACCCGCTCCGGGCTGCTCGCGGAACTCCCCCACGGCAAAACCATGGCGGAGGCCCAGGCCATCGTCCTGGACTACATCAAGAAGTGGGTGCCGGATCCCAAGAAGGCCCCGCTGGGCGGCAATTCGGTGGGCACCGACCGGGTCTTCCTGGTCCGCGACATGCCGGAACTCGTGGAGCACCTGCACTACCGGGTCATCGACGTGAGCACCATCAAGGAGCTCTCCCGGCGCTGGTACGCGCGGGCCTATTTCCAGTCGCCCGCCAAGCTCGGGGGCCACCGGGCCCTCGGCGACATCCAGGATTCCATCGACGAACTGCGTTACTACCGCGAGGCCGTTTTCGTCCCGGCGCCCGGACCGGACAGCGCCACCGCCCAGCGGATCGCGCGGCGGGTCATGGGCGCGGCGGACGAACCGGCACCCGCAGAGGCTCCTTCCGGGACACCGGCGAACTAGCCCCAGGCTGATCTTCGGCTAGTAATCTGCGCCACGTTTGCGGAAAATTTTGGCGAAAACCTAAGAAAGTGGCAAAAGCACCCCCGCAGAGCAGGTAAGCTATTTGTCGTTGCCTTTTCAGCCAGCCGGTTCACCGGAGGGCATGATGGGGCACATGGTGGGCGTAGCTCAGTTGGCAGAGCGCCTGGTTGTGGTCCAGGAGGTCGCGGGTTCAACCCCCGTCGCTCACCCTCATGAAGGACGGCAGTGATTGTCCGACCTTAGACGAAGGCCGTACCGGATATCCGGTGCGGCTTTTGTTGTCTGTGCAGTTGTCCGTGCCAGGGAACCGTGAACGGAAGGAAACGCCATGCGGCGCAAGCTTTTTGAAGAAGACCACGAGATGTTCCGTGAGATGGCTGCCGAGTTCGACACGCGCGCCGTGGCACCGCACTACGCCCAGTGGGACGAGGACCACATGATGTCCCGGGAGCTGTGGACGGCGGCCGGCGAGCAGGGCCTGCTGGGCCTGGCCGTGCCGGAGGAGTTCGGCGGCATGGGCATGGACGACTACCGCTTCCGCGCCGTGATCGACGAGGAATTCGCCAAGAGCAACCACCTCGCGGTGGGCCTGGCGTTCCATCTCCACGACGACCTGGTCCTCCCCCACCTGCTGGCCTACGGCTCCGACGAGCTCAAGAGCCGCTGGCTTCCCGGCATGGTCTCCGGCGAGAAGGTCACGTCGATCGCCTGGACCGAGCCCGGCGCCGGTTCGGACCTCCGCGGGATCCGCACGAAGGCCGTCCGCGACGGCGACGACTGGCTGATCAGCGGCACGAAGACCTTCATCGGCAACGGGATCTCCGGCGACGCCTCCCTGGTCCTGGCCCGCACCGACGGCAGCACCGGCCGCGGAAACCACGATTCCTTCTCCCTGTTCATGGTCAGCAAGGGCGAGGGCTACAACACCGGCAAACAGCTGGACAAGATGGGCCTCAAGGCGTCGGATACCGCGGAACTGTTCTTCGACAACGTCCGGGTCCCGCACGCGGACCTGGTCGGCGAGGTGGGCAAGGGCCTGCAGTACGCCGCCGGGCAGCTCCCCCAGGGCCGGCTCGCGATCGCGGTGGCGAGCTCCGCCGTCGTCCGCGCCACCTACGAGGCGACCGTCCGCTACACGAAGGACCGCAACGCGTTCGGCGAGAGGATCATCGACTTCCAGAACAGCCGCTTCGAACTGGCCGACATCCTTACCGAGGTCGAGGTCACCGAAAGCTACGTGGACCAGGCGATCCTGGCCTTCAACGCCGGCGAGCTCGACGCCGCCTCCGCCGCCCGCGCGAAGCTGTGGGCCTCTGAGCGTGCCAAGTCCGTCACCGACCGCTGCCTCCAGTTGCACGGCGGGTACGGCTACATCCTGGAATACCCCGTGGCGCAGGCGTACCTGGCCGCCCGGCTGCTGACGATCTTCGGCGGCACCAACGAAATCATGCGCGACGTTATCGGCCGCACCATCGCCGACTGACCCGCGCCCGTTTACCCAGCACCGCACAGCACCAGAGGAACTTCCTGACATGACCGTCCTGCCCATCACGATCTGGGGCGAACCCGTACTGCACCGCCGGGCCGCCGAGGTTGAAGTCTTCGACGACGAGCTCCGGACCCTCATCGCCGACATGTTCGAAACCAACGACGCCGCCAACGGCGTCGGCCTGGCCGCGCCCCAGGTCGGGGTGGGCAAACGGCTGTTCGTCTACAAGTTCGACAACGACGACGGCGCCCCGCCGTCCGGCGTCGTCGTCAACCCGGTGCTGACCCTGTCCAAGGTGTCCGGCGCGCTGCCGGATCCGGACGAGGAAGAGGAAGGCTGCCTGTCCTTCCCGGGCGGGCAGTACCCGCTCAAGCGCGCGGAGTGGGCCCGCGTACAGGGCTTCGACGGGGACGGCAACCCGGTCGATTTCGAGGCAACGGGCTGGTTCGCCCGGGTCATCCAGCACGAATACGACCACCTCGACGGCAAGCTCTACGTCAACCGGCTGATCGACCGTTATGCCCGCAAGGCCATGAAGCTGGCGAAGAAGAGCGGCTGGGGCGTCCCCGGGCTGACCTGGATGCCCGGTGTGGATCCGGACCCGTTCGGGCACTAGGGGCCGCCAGGAGCGCCCCGGCTCAGACCTTGCGGTCGACGGCGGCCAGGATCGCCGCGCCCAGTTCGGCGGGCTTGGTGAACTGCGGCCAGTGCCCCGTGGGCAGGTCCACGTAGTCGACGTCGCGGACGCGCCCGAGTTCCGCCACGTACGGGTGGCCGCCGGCGATCATTTCGATGAGCATTGACGACGGGAACTCGCAGGCGATAACGGTCGCCGGGACGTCGTAGCGGCGATCGTCGGTCAGCCGCTGCTGGTCCTGGGCCACGCCCTTGGGCTGCGGGATGGCGCGGGCCCGGAACATGGCCCGCAATTCCTCGTCGAGGTCGGTGAGGTCCTCGTCCTCGAACAACTCCCACGGCGGCAGGGGAACGTCGTCGCCGTCGTCCGGCAGTTCGTCGTTGATGACGCCGCCGTCGCCGAGGGGACCGCTGTCGACGTAGATTGCCCGGACCACCTGTTCCGGGCGGGCGTCGACGGCGCCGTGGATGATGGCGCCCCCGCCCGAATGGCCCACCAGCACGACGGGTGCATCGAAGGTGTCAATTTTCGCCACGACCGCGTCGATGTGGGTGCGCAGGCCGATCCCGGCCCGCGGCGCGTCGGCCGCTTCCAGCCCGGGCAGCGTGAGCGGGTGGACCTGATGTCCGGCCGCGACCAGCGGCGGAGTCACCTCCTCCCACGATGAGGCGTCCAACCAGAATCCGGGTACGAGAATGATGTCCATGCCGGTACCCTACCCGCCCGGGCCGACATCACGGCAAGGGACCGCGGAGGAATTCGGGTCACTCCTCGTCCGGCCGCTCGAGCTTCGCGGCGTGGTCCGGAACGTACCGGAACAGCTCCCGGGGCGGGCGCGTGTAGTTGACCGCCTTGGGCCGTTCCGGCAACGTCACCGGTTCCGTCCGCACTTCGGTGTAGTCGATGCTGGAGAGCAGGTGGGCGATCATGTTGATCCGGGCCCGGCGTTTGTCCTCCGCCTCGACCACATACCAGGGCGACTCGGCGGTGTCCGTCTGCATAAACATGTCATCCTTGGCCCGCGAATAGTCTTCCCAGCGGAGGATCGCGTCACGGTCCATCGGGGAGAGTTTCCATTGCCGCATCGGATCATCCAACCGGGATTTGAACCGCCGTTCCTGCTCCGCGTGGCTGATCGAGAACCAATACTTGAAGAGCAGGATGCCGTCCTGGATCAACAGCCGTTCGAAGACCGGGCATTGGGCCATAAACCGCTTGTGTTCCGCGGGGGTGCAGAATCCCATCACATGCTCGACGCCGGCGCGGTTGTACCAGGAGCGGTCCATCAGGACGATCTCGCCCGCGGCGGGCAGGTGAGCCACATAGCGCTGGAAATACCATTCGCCCCGTTGCCGGTCCGTCGGGGCAGGCAACGCCACGATCCGGGCAACTCGTGGATTCAGGTATTCGGTGACCCGCTTGATCGCGCTGCCCTTGCCGGCGGCGTCCCGTCCTTCGAAGATCACCAGCACGCGCGCGCCCGTGCTGCGGACCCATTCCTGCAGCGCGACGAGCTCGGCCTGGAGTCGGAAGAGCTCGGCCTCATAGAGACCGAGGGCCAGCCGCCCGGAACCTGAAGGCCTGTGCCCCTTGGAGCCCTTCGGGCCCGGCTTATTCTTGCCGGAACTGGTCTTGCCGGAGCCGGTCTTTGGTTGTGCCATGGTTCCCGTCCCGTTCCTTGCGGCGTGGTCGACTTTCCAGTCCTTGCTGCGTCGCGGACTTTCCTGCCGCGCCCATTCTCGCCGAGCGGCTGACGGCCCACAAGGGCACGCCGTACCGGGACAGCGGGACCCCGGCCTCCTATGCTGGGGCCATGGAAGCCTCCGGAAGGACAGCGATGCAGCCCATTCTCACGCTCACCGTGAATCCTGCACTGGACGTGAGCACCGCGACGGAGCGGGTCATCAGCGGCCACAAGCTCCGCTGCGGCGCCAGCCGCCTCGACGCAGGCGGCGGTGGCGTCAATGTGTCCCGGGTGGTGCAGCGGCTCGGCGGCCGGACGCTGGCGGTCTACACCGCTGGCGGACCCACTGGAGAGGCGTACCGCCGGCTCATCGAAGCCGAACGGGTCCCCACCCTGGCAGTGCCGATCCAAGGGAGCACCAGGGAGGACTTCACGGTCGACGAGACGGCGACCGGCAAGCAGTTCCGCTTCGTGCTGCAGGGCCCCGAACTGAGTGAGCCCGAGTGGCGTTTGTGCCTGGCACTCGTGGCCGATTCGATTCCCGTGGGCGGATACGTCGTGGCCAGCGGAAGCCTGCCGCCGGGGGTCCCTGAAGATTTCTACGCCCAGGTGGCGCGGGTCGCGCGGCTGCATGATGCGCGCTGCATCGTGGATGCCTCCGGGCCTGCCCTGTCCGAGGCCCTCGCCGAGGGGGTTTTCCTGGTGAAGCCGAGCCGCCGGGAGCTGGGGCTCCACTTTGGCACAGCCCTTGAAAGCGGCGAAAGCCAGGTTGAGGCTGCCGCGGCACTGGTCGCGGACGGCTCCGCCGAGCATGTGGCCCTGACCTTGGGCGGGGAAGGTGCCGTGCTCGCCTCGGCATCCGGGATCCTCCGGCTGGCCGTGCCTCAGGTAAAAGTTCGAAGCACCGTCGGAGCCGGCGACAGTTTCCTGGCCGCCTTCGTGCTGCGCCTCGCGCAAGGCCGCACCCTCGAGGAGTCGCTCCGGGCCGCCGTCGCCGCCGGCAGCGCCACGGTGACGACGGCCGCCACCGAGCTCTGCCACCGCGAGGATGTGGAGCGGCTGGAGGCCGTGCTGGCCGCCCAGTCCTTCGGCGGGAGCACGGGACTGTGAAGCCGCCCCTGTCCGGCTCGTGATCCAGGCAGGCGCCGCCCAAGGACGGTCCCCCGCGGACCGGGCGCCAGCCTACTGCGCCTCCGCGATAATCGCCTGCTGCCCGGGGCACGTGGCGAGGACCCGCTTCATTGCGTCCTTCTCCGCCGGGGTGACCCACAACCGGTAGGCCGCCTTGACGGAGACCTGCCGGGCGACGTAGTGGCAGCGGAAGGCCTTGTTCGGCGGCAGCCAGGTGGCGGCGTCGGACGCGCTTTTGTCCTGGTTGGCGGGGCCGTCGACGGCGATCAGGTTCAGCGGGTCGTTCGCCAGGTGCTCGCGTTGTGCAGGCGTCAGCTGCTGGGCGCCCTTTTGCCAGGCGTCCCCCAGCGCGACGACATGGTCGACCTGGACGGCCTTGCTGCTCTCGGCTCCCCTGCGGAAGGTCAGCTGCCGGCCGGTGTATGGTTCGCGGAAGGTTCCGCCGGCCACCCGGCAGCTGGATTCCGTGGTGAATTCGGCGTCGGCCAGGTCCCGGCGGAGGATGTCGTTGCGGGTATCGCAGCCGTTGCGGTCCACGTCCAGCCATGCCTGGCCGAAGGCGCTGCGGTCGTAGTTGTCCCGGCCTGCCCGGCCCTTGACGGGAAGCGTGTCCAGCAGGGCCGCGGCGGGGCCCGATGGGACGGGCCGCACGGAGGGAACGGCGTCCATCCAGCCGGCTGCCAGCACGGGCGCCTCGCTGGGTCCGTCGGCGGGCGTCCCGACGGCGGCGAACTGCCCGGCGGTGAAGAACCAGCCGAGTCCTGCTGCTGTGGCGAGGGCAGCGGTGGCCAGCAGGGCCCACGCCTGGCGGGACCGCCGTCGTTCGCGCCGGTACTCCGCCCAGGTGACCGTCATGCGGGTTTCGGGGCGGGTCGAATTCTTTCCACACCCGAAGCTTAGGCCGGTCCTCCGGTGCCGCGGGCGTTGTCCACAGTGTGGAGGACGGGTGCCGTGTCAGTTCTCTTTCGTTACGCGCACGAGGTCTTCGTTGGCGAGGGCCATGAGCGATTCGAGCTGCTGGACCCGCGCCTCGTCGACGTCACCGGCCGCTTGCTTGGCGCGGGCATCGTCCAGGAGCCGTTTGGCTTCCTTGACGTTGCGCCGAGCGACGTCCAGTGCGTGTTCCAGGGTGGTTTCGTGCTCCACTGCCGAGTTCTGTTCCATTGCACTATTGTGGTGCGCTTTCCCGGCCGATTCCAGAGGATCGGCCGGGAAAGGCGGAACGGACTTCAGGGCCGGGGGTGTCAGGCCGTGACGTCGACGGGCAGGCCGGCCGCTTCCAGGGTTGCGGCTGCGTCCTTCGCGGGGAACGACGGCGGGTTCACGCCGGCCATTTCCTCCATGACGCGGACCACCTGGCAGCTGTAGCCGAATTCGTTGTCGTACCAGACGTAGAGCACCAGGTTCTTGTCGTTGGAGATCGTGGCGAGGCCGTCGACGATGCCGGCGCGGCGGGAGCCGACGAAGTCGGTGGAGACCACCTCGGGCGAATCGATGTAGTCGATCTGCTTGCGGAGGTCCGAGTGGAGCGACATTTCCCGCAGGTAGTCGTTGACCTCGTCCTTGGTGGTGCCGTTTTCCAGGCTCAGGTTCAGGATGGCCAGCGACACGTCGGGGGTGGGGACGCGGATGGAGCTGCCGGTGAGCTTGCCCAGCAGTTCGGGCAGGGCCTTGGCGACGGCCTTGGCGGCGCCGGTCTCGGTGATGACCATGTTCAGGGCGGCGGACCGTCCGCGGCGGTCGCCCTTGTGGAAGTTGTCGATCAGGTTCTGGTCGTTCGTGAAGGAGTGGACGGTCTCCACGTGGCCATGGACCACGCCGTAGCGGTCGTTGATCGCCTTCAGCACGGGGGTGATGGCGTTGGTGGTGCAGGAGGCGGCCGAGACGATCGTATCCGAGTCCTGGATCGCGGTGTGGTTGATGCCGTGCACGATGTTCTTCAGCTCGCCCTTGCCCGGAGCGGTGAGCAGCACCCGGGAAACACCCTTGCTCTGGAGGTGCTGGGACAGGCCCTCGGCGTCGCGCCAGCGTCCCGTGTTGTCGACGACCAGGGCGTCGTGGATGCCGTAGGCGGTGTAGTCGACCGTCGAGGGGTTGTCCGAGTAGATGACCTGGATCTGGACCCCGTTGGCGGTGATCGTGTCGTTCTCGAGGTCCACCTTGATGGTGCCTTCGAAGGAGCCGTGGACCGAGTCGCGGCGCAGCAGGCTGGCGCGCTTGGCGAGGTCGTTGTCCGAACCGCGGCGGACCACGATGGCGCGCAGGCGCAGGCCGTGCCCGCCGCCGGCCTTTTCGATCAGGAGGCGTGCCAGGAGCCGGCCGATGCGGCCGAAGCCGTAGAGGACGACGTCGGTGCTGGTGCGGTCGTCGCCGCCGCGCTTGCCCACAACCTCGGCGAGTTCCTCGCGGAGGAACTCGTCCAGGGTGGCGCCGCCGCCTTCGGCGCGGTACTTCTCGGTGAGGCGGGCAATGTCGATGGCTGCGGCGCCGAGCTCCAGCTTGGTCAGGGCATCCAGCAGCGGGGCGGTTTCCTCGAGGCGCAGTTCTTCCTTGCTCATCCGGCGCGCGAAGCGGTGTGCCTTGAGGATGTTCATGGTGGACTTGTTGATCAGGCTGCGGCCGTGGATGGAGGTGACCACGTTGTTTTCGCGGTAAAGCCGGCCGATCACCGGAATCATGGCCTCGGCGAGCGCCTCCCGGCCCATCCACGTATCAAGACAAGAATCTGACGTCTGGCTCACAGAAATACCTTCCTAGAATCCACCACATACGACGTCGTATGCGGAAGCGGCGGCCGGAGGGTGTCCGGTACCTCGGCGCCGGGGATTCGGTCCACCCCGGGCGCCTGTTCGAGCAAAGAAAAACCACCGGCTGCGAACGCAGACCCGGCGGCAGAACTTCTACGTTCACCATCCATTCTACGGGCGCCCCGGCGGGGTCCGGCCACGGGTGTGCGTGAAATGACTCACACCGGGCGCTGGCCTAGTTGGCGTCCGCGAGGATGAGGTCCACGGCTTTCTCCGCAATCATGATCGTCGGCGCCTGCGTGTTGGCACTCACCAGTCGTGGCATGACCGAGGAGTCGATGACGCGCAGGCCCTCGAGCCCGTGAACCTTGAGTTGCGGGGAGACGACGGAATCATCGGAGGTTCCCATGGCGCATGTGCCCACGGGGTGGTAGGAGGTCCGGCCGAAGGAGCGCACGAATTTCACGTACTCGTCGCGGGTTTTCACCCGGCTTCCGTCTCCGATGTGTTCGGCCTTGGTGAGCGCCGCCATCGAGGACTGCTCCATGATCTGACGGCTCTGCTGCACCCCGGCGATGGCCATCTCCAGGTCGTAGTCGTCGGCGAGGTAGTTCGGATCGATGAGGGGTGCCTGAGCCGGGTCGGAAGAGGCAGGGCGGACAGTCCCCCGGCTCCGTGGCCTCAGGAAGTACGAGTTCAACGTGGCCCCGAACCCGGGCTTAATCGCCTCTTCGCCCGCCCCCACCCGGGCGGCCGGCAGGAAATGGAACTGCAGGTCGGGGGTCTTCTCGTCCTGGTTGGCGTAGCTGAAGCCGCCGGCCTCGACGAGGGTTGAAGCGAAGGGTCCCGAGCGGAAGGCAAGGTACTCGACGCCGGCGAGGACGGTGGCCGGACGGACCTGGTTGAACCGGTCCATGCTGTGGTAGTCCCTGAGCTCGTAGACGATGTCCACGTCGCAATGATCGTGCAGGTTCTTGCCGACGCCGGGCAGGGCATGGACGACATCGATGCCGACTGCCGCGAGATCTTCCGGGTCGCCGATGCCGGACAGCTGCAGCAGCTTGGGTGAACCGAAGGCGCCGGCCGAGATAATCACCTCGCGGTTGGCGCTGTACGTGCGTGGGCTGCCGCCTTCGATCGCCTCGATTCCGACTGCGCGGCCGTTCCTGATGATCACCTTGGAGACCGTCACATTGGCGCGGACGGCGAGGTTGGGCCTATTGCGGGCGGGCTTGAGGTAGGCCACGGCCGCGCTGCACCGGCGGCCGTTCTTCGTGGTGGTCTGGTAGTAGCCGACGCCGTACTGTTCAGCTCCGTTGAAGTCGCTGTTGTAGGGCAGCCCGAACTCCTGGCCCGCTTTCACGAAGGCCGCCGAGAGCTTGTGGGGACGCAGGAGGTCGGAGACTCCGAGCGGGCCCTCGGTCCCGTGGTGCGGTGCCGAGAGCCGGCTGTTCGACTCCGAGCGCACGAAGTATTTGTTCACTTCGTCGGCGGACCAGCCCTCGCAGCCAAAGTCGGTGACCCAGCTGTCGTAGTCCTCGGCCGCGCCGCGGGCGAAGACCTGGGAGTTGATGGACCCGCCGCCGCCCAGCACGCGGCCCTGGGCGAGCGGGATGCGGCGGCCGTTGCTGTGCGCCTGCGGAACGCTCGCATAGTCCCACTGGTAAGGCCCGTTCTTCAGCCTCGGGAAACCGGCGGGGACATGGATTAAGGGATGGCGGTCGGATCTGCCGGCCTCGAGCAGCAGGACGCGAACCGAGGGGTCTTCGCTGAGCCGGCCCGCCAGAACACAGCCGGCGCTGCCGCCCCCGGCAATTACATAGTCGTATGCTGCGTCGTCCGGCACCCTGACTCCTACGCTGTTCACGAACTCCACCGTCACTTCAAGCGCTCCCTGAAGTCTCTGGTTCTGCCGTGACGAAGTCAAGCACTCGGGGCACCCGCAATCCCGCCCGCGGAGGCATCCCGGGGGCACGCAGCCGCAGGAACGGCAGCGGCGGCGCGGGTTGCGGCGGGGGTGGATGGATGGGTTGACCGATACGCCGGGTTCTGTATTCCCGCGCCGTTACCGGCGTGGGAGTAGCGGCCATCCATCTACGAGCGCCGTTGCCGACGCCCTCCAGCAGCCTACCCGGACACTCGGGCGGGCAGCCCTCAAACGTGTCCTGTCTGGCCTTGCTCCGGGTGGGGTTTACCTAGCCTTCCCGGTCACCCGGGAAGCTGGTGGTCTCTTACACCACCGTTTCACCCTTACCTGCCCTGCAGCCCGTGCAAGCACGCGCGGCATGCAGGCGGTCTGTTCTCTGTGGCACTGGCCTGCGGGTTACCCCGAGTGGGCGTTACCCACCACCCTGCCCTGCGGAGCCCGGACGTTCCTCGAGCCACTTGCGTGACGCGCGGCCGCCTGGTCAACCCATCCGCTGTCCATTCTACGGTCTCCAGCACGGACCCCTCCCACCAGCGTATTTTGGGTCGGCAGGTGGGAGAATTGGAGGAGTATTCCTGCTAGCCAAGGAAACGATTTAAGTGAACTGGACAGCCATCATCATCTGGGCGCTCGCCATCATCCTGGTACTCGTTCTCGCCAGGATGTCGATCAAGATTGTCCGCCAGTATGAACAAGGCGTCCTGTTCCGGCTGGGCAGGGTGGTCGCGGTCCGGATGCCCGGCCTGCGGTTTATCATCCCGGTGGTGGACCGGCTTCAGCTGGTGAGCCTGCGGATCGTGACAATGCCGATCCAGTCACAAGGGATCATCACCCAGGACAACGTCAGCGTCGACATCTCGGCAGTGGCCTACTACCGGGTGGTCAACGCCGTGAAGTCCGTCGTGGCGATCGAAGACGTGGCGGCGGCGATCAACCAGATCGCCCAGACCACCCTGCGGAAGGTGGTCGGCAGGCACAGCCTGGACCAGACGCTGTCCGAGACCGAGCGGATCAACAGCGACATCCGGGAAATCCTGGACGCCCTAACCCTGGAATGGGGCGTCGAAGTGACGCTCGTAGAACTCAAGGACATCCAGCTCCCGGACAGCATGAAGCGGGCGATGGCCCGGCAGGCGGAGGCCGAGCGGGAGAAGCGGGCCAAGATCATCGCGGCCGAAGGAGAGGCGATCGCCGCCGTGGCGCTTGGCGCGGCATCTGACACGATGATGGCTCACCCCGTCGCCCTGCAGTTGCGGAATCTTCAGTCCCTCGTGGAGATTGGGGTGGACAAGAACTCAACCGTTGTCTTCCCCGCGCCCTTGATGAGCACGATCGCCGAACTGTCCGCATTTCTGGCACGCGAGGACCGCGCAGCCAAGGCAGGGATTGCGGAAACGTCGGCGACGCCACGGGCGGAGTCACCGGCGCCACCATTTAAGGCAGCGTAGCCCTCGACCGGGCCTATGATCGGGGAATGGACGCGTCAGCACTGACCCGGCGCCGGCTGCTTGAGCTGGCAGGAATCGGCCTTGGCGCCTCCGTGCTGGCGGCCTGCACGGCCGACACCGCGCCCGTCATCACCTCCCCCGCCGCGCCTGCCCGCCCGACGGCGACAGCAGCGCCGGCCTCCGCGGCCCCCCTGACCGTCCGCACCAGCTCCGGCTCGTTCGTCTCGGCCTACCGTCCGCGGATCACTACTCGCTGGGTGCTGGCCGCGCCCGAGATGCCGCCCGGCGGTGCGCGGCCCCAGCTGCCTGTGGCAGTGTTCCTGCATGGGCTTGGCGGCAGCCACAGGGTCCTGCTGGACGGATTGGCAGCCGACGAAGCCCTCCAGCGTCACCTGGATGCCGGCGGCACGCCGTTCGCTGTCGCCGCAGTGGACGGCGGGAACACCTGGTGGCATGCCCGCGCGGACGGTAGCGACACCCAGTCGATGCTGGTGAAGGAATTTGTTCCGTTCCTAGGCGGCGAAGGCTACGACCTCGGCAGGATCGGCCTCTTCGGCCTCTCCATGGGCGGCTTCGGTTCCCTCCTGCTCGCCTCCCAGGGCCGGCTGCCCGGCGTCCGGGCCGTCGCAGCCATGAGCCCGGCGGTGTGGGACAACTACGACTCGCGGATCGAAGGTGCCTTCGACGGACCGGCTGACTTCGCGGCCAACGACGTATTCGCGCTCCGTCCCCGGCTCGCGGCGCTGCCCAAGAGGGTCGATTGCGGCACCGGGGACGACCTTGCCGCCACCGTCAGGGCGTACCGCGCGGAGCTCCCCGGCCCCGTCGAAGGCGGGTTCCAGCCCGGCGGCCACGACGACGGCTACTGGCGCGCCATCCTGCCCGACGTGTTGTCCTTCCTCGGCCGGAACCTGGCCTGAGCCCGCCGCCGGGCTCGCACCGCTAAGATTGTGCGGTGCTGATTCTGCTGCCGCCCTCCGAAGGCAAGACCCCCGCCACGGCCGGCAACGCCGTCGACTGGCCCTCCCTGAGTTTCCCCGGGCTGAACACCTACCGGGCCAAGGTGCTGGAGGGTCTCGGGACGGTCAGCGCCCACGAGGACGCCCTGGCGCTCCTCGGCGTCGGCGCCTCGCTGCGGGCCGACGTCGAACGCAACACGCGGCTGCACGCCGAGCCGGCGGCGCCCGCCCATCAGGTTTACTCGGGCGTGCTGTACGACGCGCTCGGCTACGACTCCCTGTCGGCGGCGCAGAAGCGCAAGGCCGATGAATCCGTCCTGGTCATTTCCGCGCTCTGGGGTGCCATCCGGTTCGGCGACAGTGTTCCCGCCTACAGGCTGTCGATGGCCACCGCGCTGCCCGGCGTCGGACGGCTGGCGTCCTTCTGGAAGCCGCAGCTCACCGAGGCCCTCGCGGCCGCCGCGGCAGGGGAACTCCTGGTGGACTGCCGCTCCAGCACCTACGCCGCCGCGTGGGCTCCCCCGCCGCCGCAGACCGTTGCGGTGAACGTATTCACCGAGGTCGACGGCGTGCGGAAGGTGGTCAGCCACTTCGCCAAGCACACTAGGGGAGAACTCGCCCGCCACCTGCTGAGCCGCCGGGGAAAGGCGCCGCAGACTCCCGCCCAGCTGCGGAAGGCGGCGGCCGAAAAGTGGACCGCGGAGCTGGTCGAGGGCACGGCCCGGAAGCCGCACACGCTCAACCTCATCCTGCCTGGCTAGGCCCACTCGGCGGAGCGGACCAGGATGCAGCCGGAGTCCGGGCAGAAAACTACGTCGTCCTCGGCCGCGGCCTTGATTTCGGCGAGGTCACCGGGGCTCAGCTGCATGCCCGAGCCCTCGGAGGTTCCGTGGAAAAGGCGGGCCGCACCGACTCCACGCTTGGCCAGGGTCTTCTCGTAGATCGCCAGCAGGCCGGCATCCAGCCCCTCGGCGAACTCGGCGCGCTTGCCGCGCACGACCGTGGCCTCGGCC
>DATIUQ010000080.1:0-70281 GCA_035466775.1 Arthrobacter sp. | reverse complement strand
ACGGCGATGGACAGTTCGATCACGTTGCCGCGCAGGATAAAGTCCTTGAATCCTTTGAGCATGGGGTCCTCCGTGTGCCTTGATGTAACTCGGTGTGCCGTGACCCCGGCGCGGGGATCAACCGCTAGACGCTATCACTTCTCCGGTCTTGCCCGCCGAGGGAAGCACGTTTCACTGAACGGAAGGCTAGTCTGGACACGACTGGGTAGCAGGGGCATGGGGGAATGCTGGTGGAGACAGTGCAGAGACAAACCAAGGACGTGCTGGATGTCAGCAGACTCGTCAAGCGTTACGGGGCCCTGACCGCCGTCGACGGTGTTTCCTTCCACATCCGTGCCGGGGAAACCTACGGGCTGCTGGGGCCCAACGGCGCCGGCAAGACCACCATCATTTCCATGGTCGCGGGCCTGGTCCCGGCCAACGAGGGAACCGTACGGGTGGCGGGCCGGGAGATGACGGCGTCCGAAACGGAGGCCAAACGGACCATCGGCCTGGTCCCGCAGGAACTGGCGATCTATCCGGACCTGACCGCCCGGGAAAACCTGAAATTCTTCGGCCGGCTGCAGGGGCTCACCGGCAAGGAACTCACGCGGCGCACCAACGACGTGCTGGAACTGATCGGGCTGAGCGACCGTGCCGGCGACCTGACCAAAAAGTACTCCGGCGGCATGAAGCGCAGGCTGAACATCGGCATCGGCCTGCTGCACCGTCCCACCCTGCTCATTCTTGACGAACCGACCGTCGGCGTGGATCCGCAGTCCCGCAACTCCATCCTCGAGTCCGTCGAAAGGCTCTCCGTCGAAGGCATGGCGGTCCTCTACACAACCCACTACATGGAGGAAGCCGAGCGGCTCTGCGACCGGATTGCGATCATCGACGAGGGCCGGATCCAGGCCGAAGGCACGCGGGACCAGCTGATCACGCTCACCGGCGGGGTGGACCGGATCAACCTGCGCGGCGGCGGAAGCATGTCCCTGGCCGCAGAAGCCCTGCGCGGGTTGCCGGCCGTGCAGCACGTCGACAACGACGGGGCCGGACTTATGCTCACGGTCAGCGACGGACCCACGGCACTGGCAGGGATCGTGACAGGCGCCGGTGCCGCCGGCATGTCCGTGACCTCCGTGGAGATCGTCCGGCCCGACCTCGAGTCCGTGTTCCTGCACCTGACCGGCAAAGCGCTGAGGGACTGAGATGCACGGTCTGTGGACCATGGTGGCCAACGACCTGCGCCAGCGCATCCGGGACAAATCCGTCTTCATCTTCTCCCTCATCGTCCCGCTCGCGCTCATGGGCGTGCTCAGCCTCGTGTTCGGCGGCGTCGGGGAGGACACGGTTGACCTGCAGCCGGCCACCGTCGTCGCCAGTGCGGACGACGCCGACCAGCTGGGTGCCGCGCTGCTCGGCGCCGTCGATTCACTGACGATCATGGACGTGACCATCAAACGGGTCCCGGCCGCGGACGTCCGCACCGAGACCCAGGCCAGCGGCGCCGAACTCGGCATCATCATTCCCGAAGGTTTCAGCGCGGCGGTGCTGTCCGGTCAGGCCGCGGCGGTAGAACTGGTCGAGGGCAACGGCGCCGCACTTGAAACCAGCGTGCTGATCTCCGTCGTCCAGGGTGCGGTGGACCAGTTCGGCGCCGGAACGGTGACGGCCGCAGCCGGCGCCGTTTCCGGGCTGCCGCACCAGGACCTCCCGGCGCTGGCCCGGCAGGCCGCGGCCGGGCCGCCCCTGCTCACCCTGACCGAGGGGCAGGCCGCCGCCGAGCAGCTCTCGCTCCGCGGCACACTCGTCGCTGGCCAGGCCGGGCTGTTCCTGATGTTCACGGTCGGTTTCGGTGTGCTGGGGCTGCTCGCTGAACGCGAACAGGGGACGCTGGCCCGCCTGCGCTCGATGCCGGTCACGGGCGGCACGGTGGTCACGGCCAAGGCCTGCACGGGCTTCATCCTGGGCGTCGTCGCCACCACCGTGCTGCTGGCCGCCGGCTCCCGGCTGTTCGACGTCTCCTTCGGCTCACCGCTCGTCGTGGCCGCCCTGATCCTCAGCGTCGCGGCCGCCGCGACCAGCCTCACCTTCGTCGTCGCGCGGCTGGTCCGGACCGCGGAGCAGGCCAACGTGGCACAGTCCATCCTGGCCATGGTGCTGGGAATCGCCGGGGGCGCCTTCTTCCCGGTCCAGGGCACCGGGTTTGCCGCCACGCTGCTGGACCTCAACCCGATCGGCGCCTTCATCCGCGGCCTGGGGATCTCGGCCGGCGGCGGAAGCCTCGGCGACGTGACGGGGCCGGTCGCCGTCATGCTGGTCTTTGCCGCGGCCGGCGTCGTCCTTTCGCGGTTCCTGCCGGACCGGGGGGCGCAGGTATGAACGCCATGACCGCGATCGCCACGGTGGAACTGCGGCGCTTCCTGCGCGACAAGTCGAACATCTTCTTTGTCTTCATCTTCCCCCTCATGCTGATCCTCCTGCTCGGTTCGCAGTTCGGTGCCGGCAGCGGCCAGGCCCGGGTGGCCATCTCCGGGCCCGGCTCCGCACTCGCCCAGGCACTGACCGCCGAGCTTGAGTCCGCCGGCGTCGACGTCACAGCGACCGGCGCGGACGCAGCGCGGGCGGACCTCAGCCGCGGACGCACCGACGTCGGGCTTTTCCTTGACGACGCCGACGCGGCGGCGTTCGACGCCGGGAAACCGGCGGAGCTCGACGTCGTGATGGCCCCGCAGTCCTCCGGCCAGGCCGTGCTGCAGCAGGTCCGCACCGCCGTGCAGGCGGTGGGCCTGGAACGGAGCCAGCTCGCCGCCCTGACCGGCGCCGGAATCCCGGGGGAGCAGGCCCGCGCGGCCCTGGACCAGGCCGCGGCGCAGGTGGCGGTGCCGACGGTGCAGATCGTGGACACCGGCGGCGTCGGGCAGGAATTCCGGGGACTGGGCAGGTTTGATCTTGGCGCCTCGCAGCAGTTGCTGCTCTTTGTGTTCCTCAGCTCGCTCACCGGCGCGGCCACGCTGATCCAGGCACGCCGGTTCGGTGTGGTGGGCCGGGTCATGTCCGCCCCGGTTTCCAGCGGCCAGATCGTGGCCGGTCAGGCGCTGGGACGGTTCGCGATCGCGTTCGTCCAGGGCGGCTTCATCATGGCCGGCACCGCACTGCTGTTCGGCGTGGACTGGGGCAATCTGTGGCTGTCCGCCCTGGTGCTGGTGCTCTTCTGCGCCGTCTCGGCGGCCGCCGCGATGATGGTCGGCTCGGTGATGGACAATGACACCGCCGCGTCCGGCGTCGGTGTGGGCGGCGGACTGGTGCTGGGCGGCCTGGGCGGCTGCATGGTGCCGCCAGAGTTTTTCCCGGAAACCCTCGCCGCAATCTCCTTCGTCACTCCACACCGCTGGGCCTACGACGCCCTCGCCGACATCCAGCGCCATGAGGGCACCCTCGGGGACATCCTGCCCCAGCTGGCGGTGCTCGCAGGCATGGCGGCGGCGCTGCTCCTGCTGGGCGCCTGGCTCCTGCGGCGAAGCCTCAACCGGGCCCTGTAACGGCCGGGGCCCGCCCGGGGTGCAGGGACAATACCGCTAGGGGACCCGCACGGATTCGGCCGGCGCGGCTTCGACGGGGACCGCCGTCGTGCCTTCCTTTCCGTCCGCACCGGCTCCCGCCGCCTTGGCGGACTTCCTGCCGGCACGGCCGTAGACCAGATACATCGTGACACCGGTGATGACCATCAGGAGCACTGTGTAGACGAAGGTGTTGGAGACGCCGTCGACGCCCTCGGCACCGTCCGTGTTGGCCTTGATGACGAGGCCCAGGGGCTGGTACAGCGGGTGGGCCAGGAAGATGGCCGTGTCGTAGTCATCCAGCATGCTGTTGAAGTTGAGCGCCGTGATCGCGGCTGCTGCCGGCAGGACGATCGGCAGCAGGATCCGGCGGAACACGTACAGGGTCTTGGCGCCCATGATGTTTGCTGCTTCCTCGAGCGAGGAGTTGACCGACGTGAAGGAGGCCTTGAGCATCCGGAGGGTGAACGGGATCTTGACCGTCACGAAGGCGATGAGCAGGATCACCGTGGTCCCGGTCAGGACGGCACCGCCGACCAGCGGGTTCGGATGGTCGTAGCTGAGGATCAGGCCCAGGGCGAGCAGGGCGGACGGGAGGATCCACGGGATGTGGAGGAGGTATTCGAAAACCGACGTGACCCAGTTGCGGTACTTCTGCAGGAGCCGGGCGACGAAGAGCAGGCCTCCGACGGCGATCAGGGCGGCCAGCGCGCTGTAGACGATGCTGATGATGAACGGCCGCAGGCCCGAAGGCTGGGTGAGGACCCTGATGTAGTTGTCGAAGGTCAGGCTCGCCGGCAACAGCTGGCCGGTCTGGATCGCGGCGCCGTCGGCAAAGGAATACAGCACGATCAGCACCACGGGCAGCGTGTAGACGGCGAACAACAGGTACGCGGCGACGTGGACGGCTGCGTTGGCCGCAGGGTTGCGGATCTGCTGCTTCTCCAATCCGGAGGAGACTTTTGAAACCGAGAAGTACGTTCCCCCCTTTTCCAGCCGGGTCATGACCGCCAGCATCAGCATGGTGGCGACGCCGAGGATCACGGCGAGCAGGGCGGCGAGGTCCCTCGACGTCGGGCTGTTGCTGAAGGTGAGGATCATGGGCGTGATGGTCTGGAAATCCCGGCCGCCCAGGACCTGCGGTGCGCTGAGGGCTCCGAGGCCGGTCAGGAACGACAGGACGGTGACGGCAAAGAGCGTCGGCTTGAGCATCGGCAGGACGATCCGCCGGAGGATGGTCCAGGTGGAGGCTCCCATGTTCCGGGCCGCTTCGATGGTCTGGTAATCCACTCCCTTAAGCGCGTTGGTGACGAACAGCATGTGGTTTGTCGTGGTGGCGAACGTCATGACGGCGAGGACGGCGAAGAAACCGGAAAACCAGCCGGGATCCATGCCGGGGAACACCCCCAACAGGAAGCCGGTCACGATGCCCTTGTCCCCATAGATGAATTTGTAGCCCGCCGCGAGGACGATGCCGCCATAGATGAAGGTGGTGGCATAGCCGAGGAACAGGATCCTCGAACCACGGATCTTGAAGTACTGCGTGACCAGCACAATGAAGATTCCCACCACGTTGACAGTGATGGATAACGCGACCGCCAGCAGGAAACTGTTGCCCAGGGATTTCATGGCCCGCTGGGATGAGAAGAGCTTTTCGGCGGCCCGGCCGGAGAATGACCCGTCCGGGAAGAAGGTCTGGATCAGCACATTCGCGTTGGGCCAGACGAGGAAGGCCGCAATGAACCAGGTCAGCGCGACCCCGACGATCAGGACTGCGGGGGAGCGGAGCATGCTCCGGGTGCTGGGGCCGTTCGAGCCGCCCGAAGTGCTCACAGGCTGGTCACTTCCTGCAGCCGGCCCCGGAGGGCGGCCCCGGTCTCCGGGTGGTACTGGAGCACGTGGGTGGGCTGGACGTACACCGTGGCGGTGCTGCCGGTGGCGGGGTGGGCGCCGCCGTCTTCCTTGACCAGCAGCCGGATCTCGGCGCCGTGGCAACGGACGACGTACCGGCTGTGCTGGCCGTGATAGGTCTTCGAGACCACGGTGCCCTGCACCGGGACAGCTGTGCCGTTGCCGCCGGCGGCGTCCAGTGATGCCTTTTCCACGCGCAGGTACGAGTTGGCCGCGGGATCCAGGGCGTGAGTTGACTGCCGGTTCAGCTCCGCGACGAACCCTGCCGTGAGCCGTGAGCTGTCCCCGATGAAATTGCAGACGAATTCGGTGGCCGATTCGTCGTAGATGCTCTGTGGAGTGCCTACTTGCTCCACGACCCCCTTGTTGAAGACCGCCACCCGGTCGCTCATGGCAAGTGCCTCGTCCTGGTCATGGGTGACGTAGACCGTGGTGATGCCGAATTCGCTTTGGAGGTCCTTGAGCTGCTGCCTGAGCTGGTGGCGCAACTTGGCGTCCAGATTGGAGAGCGGCTCGTCGAGCAGCAGGATCTTGGGCTGCAGCACGAGCGCCCGGGCGACGGCGACGCGCTGCTGCTGCCCGCCGGACAGCTCGGCGACGTTCTTGCGCAGCTGGTCTTCGGACAGGTCGACCCGCCGGGCGATATCGCGGACGAGGCGGTCGCTCTCGGCCGGCTTCTCCTTGCGGACGCGGAGACCGAAGGCGATGTTCTCCCACACGCTCATGCTGGGGAAAAGCGCATAGTTCTGGAACACCATGCCGACCTGGCGCTTGTCGCTCGGGAGCCGGGTGACAGCCTTCCCGTCGACGTAGACCTCGCCGGCGGACGGCTCGATGAACCCCGCCAGGGTGCGCAGGGCCGTTGTCTTTCCGCAGCCCGAGGGTCCAAGCAGCGTGAAGAATTCCCCCGGTTCCACCTGGAGATCAAGGTGGGGAATGGCGGTGAAGTCGCCGAAGGTGACCTCGATGTTCTCGAAACGGATCATGGGAACCTGTCTTTGGCTAACGGGGAAGCGGGGTTTTCAACAGGGGAGGCACGGGCTGCGGCCGGCCGGCCGCAGCCCGTGCAAGGGTCAGCTCATGTATTCCAGTTCGATCTTTTCCACCCACGCGCCCATGTTCTCCTGCACGAAAGTCCAGTCGATGTCCTGCTGCTTGAGCGTGTTGAAGAACTCGACAACCTCCGGCTTGGCCTGCGCGACCGCCGCCTTGTTGACCGGCATGGAGTTGAACTGCTGGGACCATTCACCCTGGGTCTTCGCGCTGCCGAACCAGTCAATGAACTTCAGGGCCTCGTCCTTCTTGTCCGTTCCCTTGACCAGGGCCACCTGCTCGATGGCCAGCGGCACGCCAACGGACGGCATGACCGTCTCGACGTTGACCTTGAAGGTCTTTTCGCGTTCGGTAATGATCGATGACGGCATCTGCCCCATGTCCGTCTCCCCCGAGGAGATGCGGGCGAAGAGGTCGGTCTTGGCGACCGCCGGGGTGCCGTTCTTGAAGTAGCCTTCGATCTGTTTCCAGCCCTCGTCCGAGACGCCCAGATCGCCGCCGTCGTCCTTGTACCGCGTCAGGATGCTGGCGAAGACCAGCTGTGCGGTGGCGGTGCCCACGCCGGTGACGCGCTCGTAGCGGGTCTTGAACTTGTCCTGGGCCCACAGGTCGGTCCAGTCCTTGGGGGCCTCGTCCTTGCTGAACTTTTCGGAGTTGTAGCCGAGGAGGATGGCCTGCTGCACCAGCGGCCAGTACGCCTTGCTGTCGGACTTGTCGCCCTTGGCGGGGTCGACGTCAGCGGACCAGGAGGGCGTGTACGGCTCGATCGCGCCGGCGGCCTTGATCTGCTCGAAGTACATGTTGTTCAAGCCGAAGGCGACGTCCGCGATCGGGTTGTTCTTCTCCGCAATCAGCTTGTTGGTGGCATCCGCGCCGCCAGCACCGACGATTTCGATTTTGAAGCCGGCCTCCGCGGCTTTCTTCGTCAGCCACTCGCCACGGCCTTCACCGTTGGAGTTGGTGTAGACGATGAGTGTTTCGCCGGACGGCGGTCCCGAGGGGGCGACGGCGGCCGGCCCGGTAGCTGCTCCGGTCGAGGCGGGGGCCGCGGCGCCCGCTCCGCAACCGGAAAGAAGGGCGACGGCGACGGCGCCGGCAACCATGGTTTTCAATCTGCGCACGAGTGAGACTCATTTCTGAACGGGGCCAGATGGCATTTGTCCGGCCAGCCTATAGCGGACGCCACCCGAATTGGGGGGTTATGACTATCAAATCGATAAAATAGCCGTCCTTGGCCACTGAGTCTGGTGGGTGCGGGTAAACGTCGTGCGCCCGGGGCCCAAACACGCTGTGAACATCCGGGCCATCGACAGGCCCCGGGGCCGGGACTAGCCTTAAGCCGTCCCAGCGCGAACCGACACGGAAGACGGAGGTGCCCGAAATGGGAACCGCAGAGAATGTTGAGCTGGTCCGGCGGGGGTACGAGGCCTTCAACGCCGGGGATATGGCAACCCTCAGCGAAATCTTCGCGGAGGACGCAGTCTGGCACGCGGCCGGAGGCGGCGTGCTATCGGGAATGAAGCAGGGCCGGGACGCCGTCCTGGCGTATTTCGGCGAACTGGGATCGCGCAGCCAGGGTACCTTCCAGGCCGACGTCCAGGACATTGTCGGCGGGGAAAAACACACGGTCGCGATCCAGCAGACCCACAGCGAGAGCAACGGCAAGGCACTCGACATGGGCACTGTCATCGCGTTTGTGGTCCGCGACGGACAGATTGCCGAGGGCCGCGAGTACTCCGAAGACACCGCCAAGTGGGACGATTTCTGGGTCTAACCGGACGTCCCGCCGGTCAGGGGACCGGGGACATGCCTAGTCCTCTTCGAGCGTCTCGGTCAGGTGGTGCGTCGGGATCCGGTCCCGGTCGTACGTGATCTCGGTGTACCCGTGCGGTGCGGGCTTGCCGCGCGGGTCGAGGTTCACAAAAACAATCTCCTCGATCGTGAGGATGCTCTGCCTCGTGATCATGTTCCGGACCTCGGCGCGCATGGTCAGTGAGGTCCGGCCGAAGCGGGTGGCGGTCAGCCCCATCTCGATCAGGTCGCCCTGCACGGCCGAACTGACGAAGTTGATTTCCGAAATGTACTTGGTGACGGCCCGGCCGTTGCCGAGCTGCAGGATCGCGTAGATCGCTGCTTCCTCGTCGATCCACTTCAGCAGGCTTCCGCCGAACAGCGTGCCGTTCGCGTTGAGGTCTTCGGGCCGCACCCACTTGCGGGTGCGGAAAGTGATGTCGGCCGGTTCCATAGTGCGAGATTAGCCGACGGCGGCGCGGCGGGCCCTGTGTGACGGGACCCTGCGGGTCTTGGCGCCGGCCGTAGACTCTGGGCATGGAGGCTCTGGCGGTTGTCGGCGGCGGCATCGCGGGGCTGGCGCTCGCCGCCTGCCTTGACCCCGGCCGCTTTCGCGTGACAGTCCACGAGCGGCGGGAAGAACCGGCGTCGGTGGAGACGTCCCTGGCCATGTGGCCGGAAGCCCAGCGGGCCCTTGATGGCGTAGGTATTCTCGCGGCGGTCCGGGCGGCCGGCTCAGAATTTGGCGGCATGGCGCTCCGCGACGGATCCGGAAACGTCCTGCTCACGGCCCGGGCATCGGGCGTCATCGGGGTGTCCCGCGCGGACCTGCTCCGGCTGCTGGACGCCGCGGTGCCCGCCTCCGTGGCCAGAGCCTACGGCCCGGTGGCATCGCTGCCCGGGCCGGGCCTGGTGGTCGGCGCCGACGGGGTGCACAGCATTGTCCGCCGGAGTGTCTGGGGCGAACACACCAAGGCCAGGCTCACGCCCTACCTTGCACTGCGCGGCATCATCGACGAGACGGTCCCTGCCGGCGGCGGCGGTGAATACTGGGGCCGCGGTCAGCTATTTGGCATAGCGCCGGCGTCCCGTGGCCGGACGTACTGGTACGCCTCGTACCGGTCCGGCCTGGGGCCCGGCGGCATCGACGTCGACGAGGCCCTGGCCGTGACCCGCGGGCGCTTTTCCGGCCGGGCCGCCGGGATCGACCGCGTCCTGGCGGCGGCGGTACCGGGGGAGACGCTGGCACAACGTGTCTGGACGGTGCCGTTTCCGGGCAGCTACCAGCGGGACGGCGCGGTGCTGGTCGGGGACGCGGCGCACGGCATGACGCCCAACCTGGGGCGCGGCGCGTGCGAGGCGCTGATCGACGCGGCCACCCTCGCGGATCTGCTCAACAACCGCCCGCTTCCGGAGGCCCTGCGGGCGTACAACAGGCGGAGGCTGCTGCGCAGCCAGGCATTGCGTGTGGCCTCGTCCGCCATGGCGCGGCTGGCGCTCGCGGAAGGCGGCCAACCGCTGCGCGACGGGCTGCTGCGGCTGGCCCACAGGCCAAGGGGCGCTGCCGCCGTCGAACGCTGACGCCGCTCAGGCCATGGCGGTATGCGCGGCGCTGTGCGAATCGATGGCTTTCGCGTAGCAGTAGGAGTGCTCCACCCCGATGTACGGGCCGAAGTTCTGCACCGGGACAAAGCCCGAGCTCTCGTAGAACTGCCGCCCGTCCGTCTGCACCGAGCCGGCCTCCGCGGTGATCGAGGTGATGCCAAGCGAGTGGGCATGCGCCTCCAGCGCCGCGAGGATGGAGCTGGCCACCCCCGAGCCGCGGGTGTACGGGAGCACGTAGAGGCGTTTGATCTCGGCCGTGTGTTTGTCCAGGATGCGCAGGCCGCCGCAGCCCACGGGCTGCCCGGACGCCTTGTCGTGGGCGACGAGGAACACTGCCGTGTCAGCCTCCGACGGCGGCGGGCCGGGTTCGTGGTCGTTCGTGCCGAAGCGGGCATCGAGCTCGGCCTGCTGGGCGGCGCGGAGGTCCGCGCCCACCGGGTTGGCCCAGGTGACCTGCCGGATGTTGAGCCGCGGATTCGTCTGCATGGCTGCCTCGCTTCGCCGAAGGGTTATGCAGATTAACGCTAGGCAGCGCCGGTTTCGGCCGTGTTTCCTGCGCGTTAGGGTTCGGAGAATTCGGCTACGGCGTGCGGCCGGCGGGGTCTTCCGCCGTCGGGTCCGCCAGTGCCAGCCCGCCGACGGGGCTGTCGTCCCAGTGGATGAGCCGCCAGCCGGCGTCGGGATCCCCTTCCAGCGCCACAATCCCGGTGTTGGCGAGGACATGGCGGGCGGCGAAACCCGGCTCCAGATTGCCGGCCCGAAGGCCTGCCCAGACGCGGATCGCGGCGCCGTGGCTGACCACGGCCACCGTTCCGGCGTCGCCGGATGCCGCTGTGCCGGACGCTGCTGCGGCGATCCGGGCGATCGAGGCATCGTAGCGTTCGAAGAACTCGTGCCCGTTGGGTCCGGCCGGCATCCTGCGGTGCAGTTCCCCGTCCGCCCAGCCGAACACGGTTCCGAGGTAGCGCAGGTGCGATTCCTTGTCGGTGAGCTTCTCCAGGGACCCGGCTTCGATCTCGTGCAGGCCCTCCAGCACCTCGATCTTCAGGCCGCGGACGCTCGAGAGCGGCGCGGCCGTGATCTGCGTGCGGATCAGCGTGGAGGCGTAGAGGAAGTCGATCTGCTCATCCGCCAGCGACCGCGCCAGGGCAACAGCCTGCCGCTCGCCGAGCTCGGTCAGCCCGGGGCCCGGGTGGGCGGTGTCCAGCTGGCCCAGGACGTTTCCGGGCGTCTGGCCGTGGCGGATGAGCAGGAGCCTCATGCGAGGTGGTCCACCAGCTTGTCCGCGATGCCGGTGTACTTCCCCGGGGTGAGTGCCAGCAGCCGCGCTTCGGCGTCCGCGGACAGGCCCAGGCTCTGGACGAACTCCTGCATCCTGGCCGCATCGACGCGCTGCCCGCGGGTCAGGTCCTTGAGCCGTTCGTAGGGGTTTTCCATGCCTTCGACGCCGGCGATGGCCTCCGCGCGCATGACCATCTGGATGGCCTCGCCGAGCACTTCCCAGTTGGTGTCGAGGTCCGCGGCCAGCACGTCCTCCGCGACCTTGAGGCGGTCCAGGCCCTTGGCCACGTTGGAGATGGCGAGCAGCGAGTGGCCGAAGGCCACGCCGATGTTGCGCTGCGAGGACGAGTCGGTAAGGTCGCGCTGCCAGCGGGAGGTGACCAGGGTGGAGCCCAGGACATCCAGGAGCCCGGAGGAGATCTCCAGGTTGGCCTCTGCGTTTTCGAAGCGGATCGGGTTGACCTTGTGCGGCATGGTGGAGGAGCCGGTGGCGCCCGCGACCGGGATCTGCACGAAGTAGCCGATCGAGATGTAGCTCCAGATGTCCGTGCAGACGTTGTGCAGGATCCGGTTGAACCGGGCAACGTCGGCGTACAGCTCCGCCTGCCAGTCGTGGCTTTCGATCTGGGTGGTCAGCGGGTTCCAGCTCAAGCCCAGTGTTTCGACGAAGGACTTGGCGACCTGCTCCCAGTCGGCGCCGGGGACCGAGGCCACGTGGGCGGCGTAGGTGCCGGTGGCGCCGTTGATCTTGCCGAGGTATTCGGTCCGGGCGATACGGTCCAGCTGGCGGGTCAGGCGGTGCGCGATGACGGCCAGTTCCTTGCCGAGCGTGGTGGGGGTGGCCGGCTGGCCGTGCGTGCGGGAGAGCATCGGCACGGCCCGGTTCTCCTCCGCCATGGCGCCGATCTGCGCGACGAGCTTCCGGGCGGCGGGCAGCCAGACGTCCTCGACGGCGCCCTTGACGCCCAGGGCGTAGGAGAGGTTGTTGATGTCCTCGGAGGTGCAGCCGAAGTGCACCAGGGCGGTCAGGTGTTCGATGCCGATCCCGGGCAGGCGGCGGCCGATGTAGTACTCGACGGCCTTGACGTCGTGAACGGTGACGGCCTCGATGTCGGCCAGTTCGGCGACCGACGCGGCGTCGAACTCGGTGACGATGGCGCGGAGTTCCTCCTGCTGTTCCGCGGTCAGCGGTCCGGCGCCGGGGAGCACGCTGTTGCCGGTGAGGTGGATGAGCCATTCGACCTCGACGGCGACCCGGTCACGGTTGAGGGCGGCCTCCGAGAGGTAATCGACCAGCGGCGCGACGGCGGACTGGTACCGGCCGTCCAGCGGGCCGAGCGCGATCTGTTGTGCGGACGCGGCGAGGGCCAGGCGTCCGGACGGCGTGCGGGTGTCAGCTGTGGCGGCAGTTTCAGGCATGTGCCGATTCTTTCACGAAGTCCCGCCGGGCCTTAAGCGCGCCGATCCATGTGACTTTCGGCCGGGTCCTCCCCGCATTCGGCGCGCGGCGCCCTCCTGGGGTTGTCCACATGGGAAAGCCGGGAACTTCAGCCCGCCCGGCAGGCACCCTAGCGTCGTTGGTATGACCATCGGAGCAACCCGTTTCAGTGCCACCGCGGCAGGATTCCCGGCCGGCAGCACCGCCCCGGGCGGCGGAACGGCCGGGGCCGTCCTGGCATCCGACGCCGCGGCGTGCGCATCGCGGAGCCACGAGATCCAGCAGCTGGCTGCCCGGGTGGCCGCCTGCGCGGACAACGCCGACGTCGTGCTGGCCCGGCTGGCCAGCGTGGAACTGCGGACCTGGCAGTCCCCGGCGGGCCGGGCCTACCGGACTGCGCTCTCCCTGCAGGCCGCCTCCCTGCGCCGCAGCCGGACGGCCTTGGAAGAGTCCGTCGCCGTCGTCCTCCGGCATGCCCAGAACGTGGTGCAGTCCCCGGGCCGGCCGGGCTGATGGCAGAAGCCACACCGGCCGGCTCCGGCGCAGCGCCCGTCCCCGTCCCGTCCGTGGACGGGACGCTGCGGATCCGGGGCGGAGTGGGCGGGCTCAGTTTCCAGTTCGAGGAACTGCTGGCCGGAGCATCGGCCCTGGACGGAATCGTGCGGGAACTGGCGGCCGTGGACGAGGAAGCCGAAGCCGTGCGCCGCGCCCTGTTTCCCTACCAGTACGACTCGTACACCAGCGGCAGCAATGCGATCACCGCCGTCGGGGAGGCAGCCCGGGACGTCCGCCGCGTCCGGACTGAGCTGGAGCGTCTGGGCAGCGCCGTCAGGGCGAGCCACCGGGAGTACGAGTTCGCGGAAGCGCGGAACACCCTGATCCTGCGGATCGGCCGGACCGGCCCGGCGTACGGGCCGCTATGGGGGCTGTTCGGCCTGCCGCCGGTCACGCTGCGCGACACCGTCGAGGACGAGGTCGGGGTGGCGCCGGCAAGGCTGGCGCGCCTACTCGGTCTGCCCGCCGGCCAAGCCGCGGGAGGAGGACCCGGCGGTGCCGTCCGGGACGCAGTCCGCGGATTGACGGACGCTCCCGGCCTGGAGTTCCTGCGACCCCGGCCGGTCCGGATCGTCGGCCAGGAAACCTGGAGCGAGGAGGCCGACCTCTCGCCGGCCGGGCTGCTGCTGCGTGCCGAGGCCGTCGGCCGCAGCAGCGGCGACATCGAGGTCCTCGATCCGGGGGAGAGCGGCGGCCGCGCCTGGGTGGTGATCATTCCCGGAACGCAGCTGGACGGATTGCCGCACGGCACCAACCCGTTCGATGCCGGCGGCATCGCAGAGGGTCTCGGCTACGACTCGGCCGAGACCGCCGCGGCCATCCGCCGGGCCCTGGCGGAGGCCGGCGCCGAAGCCGGGGACCAGGTGGCCGCAGTCGGGTACAGCCAGGGCGGCATCCACGCCATGAACCTCGGCCGGGACAAGGCGTTCCTGGCCGACTACGACTTGAAGTTCGTGCTCACGGCGGGGTCCCCGGTCGGCGGGATCGAGTCCGCGGCCGGCACCAGCAGCCTGCATCTGGAGCATGAAGCGGACTGGGTGCCCGGGGCGGACGGGCAGCCCAACCCGGACACCAAGGACCGCGTAACCGTGACCTTGACCAGCCCGATCCCCGGTCCGGAATGGCTGGAGCCGGGAATGGGACCGGGCCACGCCATGGGACGGTACGCCGCCGGCGCCCGGGACATCGCGGCCAGCCGGGATCCCTCCCTGGAGGCCTCGACCGCTGCGCTCGCTGCCGTGGTCGGCGCCGGCGGCACGGCCAGGGTGACACGATTTTCGCTGCGGCGTGAAGCGATGCCGCCGGGCCGGGGAGGAGGGCCCGAGGCGGCTACCGGTCGACCGCGGGAAGAAAGCTCGCCACGAGGGACACGGCGCTGATAATGAGGGCCGCGAAAACCGCGGTCCAGAAGAAGCTGTCAATCGTGAAATGCACGGTGGTGTAGCTGCTGATCCAGGACGTCAGATAGAGCATCCCGGCGTTGATGACCACCGTGAAGAGGCCCAGGGTGAGGATGGTGATCGGCAGCGACAACAGGCTGACGATGGGTTTGACGAAGGCATTGACGAGGCCGAAGATCAGGCCGATGAACAAGTAGCCCAAGATGATGCTCACGGTGCCATCGCCCGCGGTGGTTATATCCAGTCCGGTGAGGATCCAGCACGCAATTGCCAGGGCCAGCCCGTTGATGATGACGCGAACGATGAAGGAGCGCATGGGCCCATGCTGTCATATCCCCGCCGGCAGCGGCAGGGACCATATCCCTCTCTTGCGGCCGACTATTGCGGCGCGGACCCGAAGTAGGCTGGTTGGCATGACTTCATCAGAGAACACGGCCGGGGGCATCCGGCCCCGCCCGGTGGTAGACCTTCTTCCCCGCTACGCGGCCGGCAAGCCGCCCGTCCCCGTCGAGGGCCTGGCCAGCTACAAGCTTTCCTCGAACGAAAACCCGCTCCCCCCGATCCCTGCAGTGCAGCAGGCCATCGCGGCGCAGACCGACTTCAACCGCTACCCGGATCCACTGAGCAGCAGGCTGCGCGGAAAGCTGGCCGAATTCCTGGACGTGCCAGCCGAGGACATCGTCACCGGTGCCGGAAGCCTCGGGGCACTCAACCAGCTGCTGGCCACTTTCGCGGGACAGAACGACGACGGCAAGCCCGACGAGGTCATCTATGCGTGGCGCTCCTTCGAGGCCTACCCGATCTGCGTCGGGCTCGCCGGCGCCGAGAGCGTGCGGATTCCGCTGACTGGCGACGGCCGCCACGATCTCGACGCCATGGCCGAAGCCGTGACCGCGCGCACCCGGATGGTCCTGCTGTGCACGCCCAACAACCCCACCGGGCCGATCCTCACCACCGAGGAGACCGAGCGCTTCATCAAGCGGGTCCCCTCCGATGTCGTGGTGGTCATCGATGAGGCCTACCAGGAGTTCGTCCGCGACGAGCACGCCGTCGACGGCATTGAAATGTACCGGAAGTACCCCAATGTTGTAGTCCTGCGCACGTTCTCGAAGGCCCACGGCCTGGCCGGGCTGCGGGTCGGTTACAGCGTTTCCCGCCCCGACCTCACGCAGCACCTGCGCGTCGCGGCCACGCCTTTCGCCGTCTCCCAGATCGCCGAGACCGCGGCGGTGACGTCGCTGGAGCACTTCGATGAGGTTGTAGAAAGGGTACAAAGCCTCGTGGACGAAAGGGACCGCGTCACTGCCGGGCTGCGGGGCCTTGGCTGGTTCGTGCCCGAGGCCCAAGGCAACTTCGTGTGGCTCAACCTCGGCGCCGACAGTGCGGAATTCGCCGCCCTTGCGGGGGAGCGGGCCCTCTCCGTGCGCGCCTTCGCCAACGAGGGGGTGCGGGTCAGTATCGGCGAAACCGAAGCCAACACCCGTTTCCTGGAACTCTGTGCGATCTATACAAAACCGCCGCAGCGTTCCTAGCGCTTAACATGACGGTCGCGGCTGGGCCGCTGCGGCTAAAGTAGGGACGAGTAAGCCAAAATATATGCCGGACCGGGAATGCATTACCGGTCCGGCATATATCCCAGCGATTGCGGCGCATTCGGATGCGGCAAGCAAGGAGACGGTATGGGCGACACACATCTGCCCTCCACCGAGTTCGACGGAACCGACATTGACGACAGGCTCGAGGCGGAAGCCGAGGCCCGCCTGGGCGATCCTGCCGAGCCGATGGTGCAACTCCTCGCTCCCGACGGCACACTCGGATCCGATCCCGTCTTCTCGGCATACGCCGAACGGCTCGACGCGGCAAAACTGCGCGGTTTTTATGCCGACATGGCGAAAATCCGCCGCTTCGACGTCGAGGCCACCGCACTGCAGCGGCAGGGCCAGCTTGCCTTGTGGGTTCCGCTCACCGGGCAGGAAGCCGCCCAGATCGGCTCCGGCCGCGCCAGCCAGCCGCAGGACTATATTTTTCCCACCTACCGCGAGCACGGCGTCGCGCTGACGCGCAACGTTGACCTCGCCGAGCTGCTGCGCCAGTTCCGCGGAGTCTCCAACGGAGGCTGGAACCCCAAGGACACCAACTTCCACCTCTACACCCTGGTCCTCGCCGCCCAGACCCCGCATGCGGTGGGCTACGCCATGGGTATCCAGCGCGACCAGAAGTTCGCGGCGTCCGCGGCACTCGCGGACGGAACTGCCGGGCAGGCAACGGAGCCCAACGCCGCCGTGATGGTCTACTTCGGCGACGGGGCCAGCTCCGAAGGTGACGTCCACGAGTCCATGGTGTTCGCCTCCTCCTACAAGGCCCCCGTGGTGTTCTTCTGCCAGAACAACCACTGGGCGATCTCTGTCCCCAGCTCAGTGCAGACCCGCATCCCGCTCGCCAACCGCGCCAAGGGATACGGCTTCCCCGGCATCCGGGTGGACGGCAACGACGTGATCGCCGTCCACGCAGTCACCGAGTGGGCGCTGGAACGTGCCCGCCAGGGCGAGGGCCCCGTGCTGATCGAGGCCTTCACCTACCGCGTCGGCGCCCACACCACGGCCGACGACCCCACCAAATACCGGGAATCCGCCGAGGAAAGCCGCTGGCGGGCCAAGGATCCGCTGGAGCGCCTCGAGAAGTACCTCCGCGCCGAGGGCCTGGCCGACGACGCCTTCTTCGAACAGGTCAGCGCCGACGGCGACGAACTGGCCGCCTACGTCCGCAAGACCACCCACGATCTGGAGACTCCGGACATCCGGACGGCCTTCGCCAATACCTACGTGGAGGCCCACCCGCTCGTGGCCGAGGAGCTGGCCTGGTTCGAGGAGTACAGCGCAGGATTCGCCGATGAAGCGGAACCTGCCGACACGGAGGCGGCCAACTGATGACCACCATGACCATTGCCAAGGCCATCAACGAAGGCCTCCGCGCAACACTGAACAACAACCCCCGTGCCCTCCTGATGGGCGAGGACATCGGACCCCTGGGCGGCGTCTACCGGGTCACCGACGGCCTCATCGCCGAGTTCGGCCCGGACCGTGTCGTCGACACCCCGCTGGCCGAGTCCGGCATTATCGGCACCGCGATCGGCCTGTCCCTGCGCGGCTACCTGCCCGTCTGCGAGATCCAGTTCGACGGCTTTGTGTTCCCGGGCTTCAACCAGATCACCACCCAGCTGGCCAAAATGCATTCCCGCAGCAACGGCAACCTGACCGTGCCGGTGGTCATCCGGATCCCCTATGGCGGCGGCATCGGCTCGATTGAACACCACTCGGAGTCCCCCGAGGCGCTGTTCGCCCACACCGCCGGCCTGCGCATCATCACCCCGTCCAACCCGCATGACGCCTACTGGATGATCCAGCAGGCCGTCGACTGCCAGGACCCCGTGATCGTCTTCGAACCCAAGCGCCGCTACTGGCTCAAAGGCGAGGTCGACACGGAATCCCCCGGCCCCTCCGCGGACCCGTTCAAGGCCCACGTGCTCCGCGAAGGCACCGACGCCACGGTTGTTGTGTACGGACCGCTGGTGCCCGTGGCCCTGGCCGCGGCCAACGCCGCTGCCGAGGACGGCCACAGCGTGGAGGTGGTCGACCTTCGGTCCATCTCGCCGATCGACTTCGATACCGTCACGGACTCCGTCAAAAAGACGGGCCGGCTGATCGTCGCCCACGAGGCCCCGACCTTCGGCGGCATCGGCGGCGAAATCGCCGCACGGATCAGCGAGCGTGCCTTCCACTCACTTGAGGCACCCGTCATCCGCGTCGGCGGCTTCCACATGCCCTACCCGGTGGCGAAGGTGGAGGAAGACTACCTCCCGGACATCGACCGCCTCCTTGAGGCACTGGAACGTGCCCTGTCCTACTGACCGGCATTCCTATTGACCGGCCCCTTACTGCAGGCCGCTTCCCGCTGAGGCGCCTTTCCCGAACAAGGACAACATGACTCTTCACAAGTTCAACCTCCCCGATGTGGGCGAAGGGCTGACCGAGGCCGAGATCGTCGCCTGGAAGGTCAAGCCCGGCGACACGGTGGCCATCAACGATGTCCTGTGTGAAATCGAGACGGCAAAATCCCTCGTCGAACTGCCCTCGCCGTTCGCCGGAACCGTCACCGAACTGCTCGTGCCCGAGGGCGTGACCGTCGACGTCGGGACCCCGATCATCAGCGTGAGCGACGCAGCGCCCTCCGAGGACGCCCCCGTGGCCGCCCCCGCCGTTCCGATGTACGGAAAGCTGGAGGCGGACACGTCCGACGCCGGGGAATCAGCCGGGCGCCCGGCCGGCGGTCCGCTGGTCGGTTCCGGCCCCAAGGCCGACGCCGTCAAGCGCCGCCGACGGGTCACCGCCCCGGCCGACGCTCCCGTCCCGGAGGCCGAGCCTGGGCCCACGCGTGCCGGGTTCCCTGGCCGAGCTGGCGAGGTTAGGGAGCAGGTGGGGGTAGAAGCGCATGACATCTGGATCAGCCCGGAGGCCGTCACCCACGCGGAACGCCCGGCCGCCGCGGAGAGCACCGACCAGCGCCCCACCCTCGGCGGCGCCATCAGCGGCCTCGTCAGCAAGGTCCTGGCCAAGCCCCCCGTGCGCAAAATTGCCAGGGACCTTGGCATCGACCTGTCCGACGTCGTCCCCACCGGCGCCCGCGGCGAGGTGACCCGCGAGGACCTGGTCAGCTACCAGGCCCAGCGCGACGCAGAGGTGGACAAGGCGGACAGCTTCTGGGGCAAAACCGGCCGGCCGCAGGAACAGCGGATTGAACGGATCCCCGTCAAGGGCGTCCGCAAGGCCACCGCCAAGGCCATGGTCGAGTCGGCCTTCGCCGCCCCGCATGTGAGCATCTTCGTTGACGTCGACGCCAGCCGGACCATGGAGTTCGTCAAGCGGCTCAAGGCCTCCCGCGATTTCGAAGGCATCAAAGTTTCCCCGCTGCTGATCCTGGCCAAGGCCGTCATCTGGGCCGCGGCCCGCAACCCCAGCGTCAACGCGACCTGGGTGGACAATCCGGACGGCAGCGACTCCGCCGAGATCCACGTCAAGCACTTCATGAACCTCGGAATCGCCGCCGCAACGCCCCGCGGCCTGATGGTCCCGAACATCAAGGACGCCCAGGATCTCTCGCTCAAGGAGCTGGCCCTGGCCTTGAACGACCTCGCCACGACCGCCAGGGCCGGCAAGACCCAGCCGGCCCAGATGCAGGGCGGCACCCTGACCGTCACCAACATCGGCGCCCTCGGAATAGACACCGGCACCCCGATCATCAACCCCGGCGAAGTCGCCATCGTGGCGTTCGGCACCATCAAGCAGAAGCCCTGGGTCTTGGACGGAGAAGTGATTCCGCGCTGGATCACCACGCTCGGCGGTTCCTTTGACCACCGGGTGGTGGACGGCGACCTCTCAGCACGGTTCATGGCCGACGTCGCATCGATCCTGGAAGAGCCCGCCCTGCTGCTGGACTGAGCCGCCGGCCCGTCCCGACGCTCCTGCCCAGTTGCTTCGGCCGTGCCCACCTGGCGCCCGCGTATTTCCGCGGCTCGTCGGGGCTGGCACACCTACCCGCAGCCGGTAACCGGGCAGGAACGTCGCGAGGCCCGGGCAGTCGGAGCAAACGCAGAACCCCGCCGTTGAGCATGCTCAGCGGCGGGGTTCGTGGTTGAGGCGGCGGTGAGGGGCTAGGTCCCGGAGTAGCTCGACAGCAGCTCGGCCATGCCCGGATCGCCGCTGAACCCGGCCAGGGCGACGGCTGCCGCGGTCATGGCGCCGGCGAAGCCTGTGGTGCACGCGGCCATCACGGCAAAGAATTTCCAGTCATCGCGGAGGATGCTCCGCATCGTGTCGGGCATGCGCAGCCCGGGGGAGATCATGTTGGGGGCGCTGTCCGTGGAACCGTCGTCCAGATAGGCGACGACGCGGCCGGACTGGCGGTCGACGCGCATGGTGCTGATGTGGTTGCCGTGCCGGGCCAGGAGAATGTCATGGCCAACGAGTTGGCGGCGCTGAAGAGTGAGCATCTTTCATCCCCTGAACTGTGAAAAGTGTGATGTCCACGCCGTTGGGGGCACCTCCAATTTTACCGCCGGCACCGGGCGGTGGCGGGGCGGATTCCGCGTGAGGCTGCCCACTGGACGTGGTGACGCCCGTCAACGCCTGCCCTGTCCCGGACGGCCGGACCGCACTAGAGTGGCACCAGCCCCGCCAGCCCGGCGGACGCAAATCAAAGGAGATGTTGCGTGTTCTCGAGCCCGTTCCCCGATGTGGAAATTCCCGATGTGAGCCTCTACGACTACCTCTTTGGCGGCCTGGACGAGGCGGACCTGGACCGGATCGCCGTCGTCGACGGCACGAGCGGCGCGGAGACCAGCTACCGGACGCTCGTGGGGCAGATCGACGCCGTCGCCGGGGCCGTTGCGGCACGGGGCCTGGGCGTCCACGGCGTCGCGGCGATCCTCTGCCCCAATATTCCGGCCTTCGCCGTGGTTTTCCACGGACTGCTGAGGGCCGGCGCGACGGTCACCACCGTCAACTCCCTGTATACGGAGGATGAGATCGCCCTCCAGCTGGCCGACGCCGGCGCGGAGTGGATGTTTACCGTCTCGGCCCTGCTCCCCGCGGCCCGGGATGCCGCCACCCGGGCCGGGATCCCGGCCGAACGGATTGTCGTCCTCGACGGCGCCGCCGGCCACCCGTCGCTGCGGGACCTGCTGACTGCGGGCGCCCCGGCACCGGACGTCAGCTTCGATCCCGCCACCCACGTGGCCGTGCTCCCCTACTCATCCGGAACCACGGGCCGGCCCAAAGGCGTGATGCTCAGCCACCGGAACCTCGTGGCGAACGCGGAGCAGTCCCGCGGGCTGCTGTTGGTCACCCCGGAGGACCGGCTGCTGGCGCTGCTGCCGTTCTTCCACATCTACGGACTGACCGTGCTGCTGAACCTGGCGCTGCGGCAGCGCGCATGCCTGGTCACGATGCCGAAGTTCGAGCTGGCCGAGTTCCTGCGGATCATCCAGGACCACAAATGCAGCTACCTGTTCATCGCCCCGCCGGTGGCCGTGGCCCTGTCCAAGCACCCGATGGTGGCCGACTACGACCTCGGTTCCGTGCACACGGCACTGTCGGGGGCGGCACCCCTCGACGGTGAACTGGGGGCCAGGCTGGCCGAACGCCTGGGCTGCCGTGTGCTGCAGGGCTACGGCATGACCGAGATGAGCCCCGTGTCCCACCTGATCCCGGTGGATGCGACCGATGTGCCCGTCAGCTCGGTCGGCTACACCGTTCCCAACATGGACTGCCGGCTGCTGGATCCTGCCAGCGGGGACGAAATCGACGTCCCGGCGGAGGGCACCAGCGCGCCCGGCCACCTGCTGTGCCGGGGACCGAACGTGATGCTCGGCTACCTTAACCGGCCCGGGGAAACGGCGGACACGCTCGACGCCGAGGGCTTCCTGCACACCGGGGACATTGCCACAGTGACCGCCGGCGGCGTCGTGACGATCGTCGACCGGCTCAAGGAACTGATCAAGTACAAGGGGTACCAGATCGCTCCGGCGGAGCTGGAGGCCTTGCTCCTCACGCACCCCGGCATCGCCGACGCCGCGGTGATCGGGACGCCCGACGCCGACGGCCAGGAAGTGCCGATGGCGTTCGTGGTGCTCCAGCCCGGGAACGGCGCCGAGCCGCTCGACGAGGCCGCGGTGATGGACTACGTGGCGGCCAGGGTGGCGCCCTTCAAGAAGATCCGCCGCGTCGAGTTCATCGACGCCGTGCCCAAGTCCTCCTCCGGCAAGATCCTGCGCCGGAAGCTCAAGACGGCCGGGGCGGCAGCCGGGTAGGCCCGGCGCCGCCGCCGCGGCAGCGCCGGCACCGCCTCCGCGGCCTACTCGGACGAGTCGGTCTTGGCGATGTAGACGTCGCAGGGAGCGTTGTGGGCCACGGAGTTGGCAACACTCCCGAGCACGCGGCCCAGGCCCTTCATCCGCCGGTTGCCGACGACGATCAGCTGGGCGCCGGAGCGGGCCGCCTCGTCGATCAGGGCCTCGGCCGGCTTGCCGCGGGCGGCCGCGTAGGTGACGTGGAGCGCCGGGGTGCGGAGGCTGTCCGCGACGCTTCGGGCGACCTTCTCCGCGTCACCGGCGTCGGAGACGATCCACTTGTCGCTGCCGCTGCCGTAGACCTCGGTCCTGTCGCTGTCGAAGGCGCTGACCACGTGGAGGGTGGCCCCGAGCGAAGCGGCCAGGTCACGGGCGGTGTGCGCGGCCTTGAGGGCAGTCTCGCTGCCATCAACGCCGACAACAATAATTCCGGTCATGAATTGCTCCTTGAGGTCAACGAACGGCTGGCCATACACCAATGACTCAGGCTACAGCGCGGCGATGGCTTCCCGCAGGACCGGTGCCAGCCGGCGGACTCCTTCGCGGATGGACTCCGGCGGGACGGCGCTGAACGCCAGCCGGATCTTGTTGGAGGGGTCATCGGAGTGGGTGAATGCCGCGCCCGGAATGAAGACCACGCCGGCGTCGATTGCCTTTTTCAGCAGGGGGTAGGTGTCCACGCCCTCGGGCAGGGTGACCCAGACGAAGAACCCGCCTTCGGGCCGGGTCCAGCTCAGGCCCGCCGGCATGTACTCGTCGAGGGCGGCCAGCATCGCCTCGCAGCGTTCCTTGTACAGCCCCCGGTAGGTCTCGATCTGCCCGCGCCAGTCGTAGTCGCGGAGGTAGGCGGAGACCAGCATCTGGTTGAGCGTCGGCGGGCACAGCGTGACGGCCTCTGAAGCCAGGTAGTAGCGGCGCTGGAGGTGCGCCGGGACGAGGGCCCAGCCGATCCGCAGGCCCGGCGCGAAGATCTTCGAGAACGATCCCATGTAGATCACGTCGTCCGGGTTGGCCGCCCGCAGCGGGGTGAGGGGCTTGCCGTCGAACCGGAGCAGCCCGTAGGGGTTGTCCTCCAGCACCAGAATATTCGCATTGCGGCATATATCAACGACCTGCTGCCGCCGCTCCGGGGACAGGGTGATGCCGGAGGGGTTGTTGAAGCTCGGGATTGTGTACAGGAACTTGATGTTCTTGCCGGCCGTCTGCAGGGCGGCGATCTTGGCCTCGAGGAGTTCCGGGACAATGCCGTCGCCGTCCATCGGCACGGTGGCGACCTCGACCTGGTAGGCCTCAAAGGTGTTGAGGGCGCCCACGTAGGTGGGGTCCTCGACCAACACCACGTCGCCGGGGTTGCAGAAGACCTTGGTCGCGACGTCCTGGGCGGACTGTGAGCCCGCGGTGATCACCACGTTTTCCGGTTTGGCGTCCATGATCCCTTCGGCGGCCATGACTTCGCAGATCTGGGTCCGGAGCTCCTCGGTGCCCTGGCCGCCGCCATACTGCAGGGCGGTCATGCCTTGTTCGGCGACGATCTTTGCGGCCGTCTGGCCGAGCCGTTCCAGCGGCAGCGACTGGAGGTACGGGCTTCCGCCGGCCAGCGACACGAGGCCTGCGCGCATCGAGATGTCGAAGACATCGCGGACTGCCGATTGCTTGATATTTGCTGCGCGCTCCGAGAAAAGATCCTCGTGGCGGTGGGCGGACGTAGCCGCACGTTCGATTGCGTCAATTGCCTCGGCCGGAAGTACTTCAACGGCGGGATCAAGTGTTTCGTGGGTCACATCTCCCAGAATACAGCCCTTGTTGTTGCAGGGGAAACTTTTGTTTTCATGACGCGAATTTGCCACGGAAACGGACAGCCGCCACGTGGATCCACGTGGCGGCTGTCTGAAATCGGCGCGAAATCGCCGGGGTTTATGCCGCGGTGGCCGTGCGGGATTCTTCCAGCGCGTCGAAGACGCCCTTGATCTGTTCCACGACCTCGGCGTCGTCCTTCGGGTGGACCTCGGCGAAGCGGACCATGGAACCCGGGACGGCCAGCTTGACGTTCTCCAGGACCTGGGCGCCGGCGATGCCGACAGCCTTGCGGGCCTCATCCTGGGCCCACACGCCGCCGAACTGGCCGAAGGCGGTGCCGACGACGGCGGTCGGCTTGCCGCTGAGGGCGCCCGCGCCGAAGGGGCGTGACAGCCAGTCGATGGCGTTCTTGAGCGAGGCCGGGACCGTACCGTTGTGCTCCGGGGTGACCAAGAGCAGCATGTCGGCGTCGTTCGCGGCGGCGCGCAGGGCGGCTGCGGCGGCCGGAACCTGGCCCTCGACGTCGATGTCCTCGTTGTAGAACGGGATGTTGCCGAGGCTGTCGTGGATGAGCACCTCAACCTGCTCGGGGGCGTTCAGCTGGATCGCTTCGGCCAGCTTCTGGTTGGTGGAATCGGCGCGCAGGCTGCCGACCAGGGTGAGAACGGTGTTCTTGGACATGGGAACTCCTAGGTATCGCGCCGCGGGTGGTCTTGCGGCTGGCTGATCGTGGAGGCTTTGCCGGCCTTCACAGATCAAAACGGACTGCGGTCCGCTTCTATTCCCCGGGGCTAGAATGTGCGGTGTGAGCCTCATCCCAATCCGCCCGGGCCTGGAGCCTGAACGCCGCGACGCCGCACGGAACCGCGAGCTGCTGCTCCGCGCTGCCCGCGAGCTCATCGAGGAATGCGGGGCGGACGGCCTGACCATGGGCACGCTGGCGCAGCGGGCCGGCGTGGGCAAGGGCACGGTGTTCCGGCGGTTCGGCAGCCGGGCGGGGCTCATGATGACCCTGTTGAGCGACGCGGAGGCCGAGTTCCAGGGGCGCTTTATGTTCGGCCCGCCGCCGCTAGGCCCCGGCGCACCGCCACTGGAGCGGCTCATCGCCTTCGGCGAGGAGCGGATCGCCTGGGTACTGGAATTTGGCGAGCTGGCCCGGGCCGCGGACGTGTCGGCCTACAACAGGTTCGACGTGCCGGCGGCCGTGCTCTGGCACCGGCACCTGGAGATGCTGCTGCGGGAAGCGGGAGTCACAACGGACCCCTGGCTCATGGCCACGTCGCTGAGCGCCGTCCTGGAGCCTGAGCGCATCCTGCATGCCGTCCGCGTGCACCACATTGCCCCGGAACGGCTCGCCGCGTCCTGGCGCGACCTCGTCTCGCGGGTAGTGCGCGGAGCGTAGGCCGGACCTGCTGTCCGCCAGGCCGCACGAAATCCATTCCCCTGAATTATTCATAACGATCTGATACCTGACTCGCGGAACGCCGCGGCATGTGACATTTGGCGGCAGCGTTCATGTGATAGTTTCCTCTTCAATGTGACCTGCAACATAGTCCACAAGGACTCGCCTGAAAGGCCTGCAGGCGGCCAGAAACCCGCTGGCCCAGATCCCGGATCGGCAGCGGTAATCCCCTGCCGGATGGGGACTACGGAAGGATCAAGTTGTGAATCTTGTCAAGAATCCTGCGCGCGGCGAGGCTGCTCCAGCCGGTCCGGACTCCGCGGGCACCGCACAGGCAACGGCGATCCAGCACTAGTCATCCCATGCTCCGATACCTCGCCAAGCGCGCCATCACGTATGTCTTCATGATCTTCCTGACCACCACCGCCGGGTATTTCCTGGCCGTGAACACCCTGCAGCCCGCGCTGCTGGAGCAGGAGCGGATCCCGCGGCCCACCCCCGAACAGGTGGCCAACTCCTTCCGGCTCAAGGGCCTCGACCCGGAGCTCAGCCCGTGGGAGCGCTACGTCGAGTGGCTTACGGCAATCGTCACCCGCTGGGACTGGGGACGCAGCCCCAACGGCGCGTTCATCAACGCCGAATTCGGCGACCGCGTCTGGATCTCCACCCGGCTGTTCCTCGCCTCCATCATCCTGACCCTGATCATCGGCATCGCCCTCGGCGTCTACACGGCGGCCCGCCAGTACAAGGCCTCGGACCGGGTCATCACCTCCTACAGCTACCTCGTGTACATCGTGCCCGCGCCCATCGCGTACTTCCTGGTGCAGCTCGGTGCCATCAACATCAACGAGACGGTCGGCGAACGCATCTTCTTTGTCACCGGCATCTCCACGCCAGGGCTCGACGGCGACGGCTGGGCACAGTTCGTCGACATGCTGGCCCACTACGCCGTGCCCACCTTCGCCATTACGATCGTGGGCTGGGGCGCCTACCAGATCGCCCAGCGCCAATACCTCCTGGACAACGTCAACGCCGACTTCGTCCGGACCGCACGGGCCAAGGGGCTGACCCGAAACCAGGCCATCAGCCGGCACGCCCTGCGTGTGTCCTTCATCCCGGTGGCGCAAAGCATCGCCTTCACCATCCCGGCCATCTTCGCCGGCGGCTTCTTCGCCGAGAAGATCTTCGCCTGGCACGGCGTCGGCTCCTGGAGCATCGACGCAATCGCCCTGCAGGACGTCAACGCCGCGACGGCGACCCTCGCCTACGGCTCTGTGATTTTCGCGGTCGGCGCGATCCTCGCGGACTTCGCCACCACCCTGGTCGACCCGAGAGTGCGGGTGCAGTAAGCATGACAAACCTCAACACCGTTGACCCGGCCGCCGTCGCCGGCGAGGCCAAGATCGAGAACAGCGACGTCGTCATTGCGAAGTCCTCGATCATCCTCCGCCGCTTCCTGCGCAACAAGACCGCCGTCGTCGGCCTGGTCGTCTTCCTGGCGCTGACCCTGTTCTCCTTCGTGGGCGGCTTCTTCAGCAGCTGGGACAAGGAGACGATCGACCCCTTCAACATCGGCATGCCGCCGTCGGCCGAGCACCTGCTGGGCACCTCCCAGGCCGGGATCGACCTCTACGCCCTCACGGTCGAAGGCACCCGGATCTCGATCCTGATCGGCCTCGTCGTCGGCCTCGTCTCGGTCCTGATCGCCGCCGTGTACGGCTGCACCATGGCCTACTTCGGCGGGAAGGTGGACAAGGTCATGCTGTTCGTCCTCGAAGCCCTGATCATGATGCCGGCCCTGCTGGTGGTCGCCGTTGCCACGAGCGGCGGCGGCAACGGCCTGCAGAAGAGCCTGCCCAGCTGGCTGCTGCTGATCATCGTCCTGCTGGTCTTCAGCTGGATGGGCACCGCCCGCCTGATCCGCTCGCTCTCGATGTCCCTGATGTCGCGCGACTTCGTCAAGGCGGCCCAGTACATGGGAATCCCGCCGCGGCGCATCGTCTGGCGGCACCTCGTCCCGAACATCGGCTCGCTCCTGGTCCTCGACATCACCCGCGGCATCACCGGCGCGATCCTGGCCGAGGTGGCGTTCTCCTTCATCGGCATCGGCATCAAGGTCCCGGATGTCAGCCTGGGCGTGCTGATCGGCCAGGCCACCTCCCAGGTCTCCACCTTCCCGTGGATGTTCTGGGTCCCGCTGACCGTCATGTTCCTGCTGACCGGTTCGCTCGCCATGATGAACGACGGCCTGCGTGACGCCTTCGACCCGAGCTCCAGCTCCGTCGGCAGCGCCAAGAAGAAGAAGGGCCAGACCGGCAAGACACAGGAGAGGGCCGCATGAGCCACGAAATGACCGCCAGCGCCGGATCGTCTGAGCTCTCCACCGCTGAGCGCCTGCACGTCGCCGGGCTGCACGCCCCCGGTGATGCCCCGACGGATGCCGTACTCTCCGTCCGGGACCTGAACGTCCGCTTCAACACGGAGAACGGCGTGGTGCACGCCGTCCGCGGCATCGACTTCGACCTCCGCGCCGGCAAGACCCTGGGCATCGTGGGCGAATCGGGCTCCGGCAAGTCCGTCACCTCCATGGCCATCCTGGGCCTCCTGCCGGACACCGCCCAAGTCACCGGCTCGGTCCGGCTCGAGGGCAAGGAACTCCTGGGCCTCAGCGACAAGGCCATGTGCCGGCACCGCGGCAACGACATCGCCATGGTCTTCCAGGATCCGCTGTCCTCGCTGACCCCGGTCTACACGGTGGGCACGCAGATCATCGAGGCGCTCACGGTCCACAACCCCACGATGAGCAAGCAGGCCAAGGAGGCGCGCGCCGCTGAGCTGCTTGGCATGGTGGGCATCCCCAGCCCGAAGGACCGGCTCAAGGCCTTCCCGCATGAGTTCTCCGGCGGCATGCGCCAGCGCGTCATGATCGCCATCGCGATCGCCAACAACCCGCGCGTGCTGATCGCCGATGAGCCGACGACGGCGCTCGACGTCACTATCCAGGCGCAGGTCCTCGAGGTGCTGCACACCGCGCAGGAGGAAACAGGCGCCGCCGTCGTGATGATCACCCACGACCTGGGCGTCGTCGCCGGCATGGCTGACGACATCATGGTGATGTACGCCGGCAAGCCGGTGGAGACCGGCAGCGTCGACGACATCTACTACAACCCGCGGATGCCCTACACGATGGGCCTGCTCGGCGCGGTGCCGCGCGTCGACATGGCGGAGAAGTCCTCGCTGGTGCCGATCGAAGGCATCCCGCCGAACCTCATCCACACCCCCACAGGCTGTTCCTTCGCGCCGCGCTGTCCGCTGGTCAGCGACGCCTGCCTGCAGGGCGAGCCGGAGCTGTGGCCCGTCGCCGGGGACAACCTCGACGGCGGCCTGCCGCACCAGGCCGCCTGCATCAAGACCGACTCCCTCGGCCTCGAAGTGGACGTCCGCGAGGTATTCAAGGCCCCGGCCGTGCCGGTGTCACGCTTCGACGCGATCCCGCGCGCGGAACGCCGGACCGTGCTGGAGCTCCGGGACGTGAAGAAACACTTCCCGCTGCTGAAGGGTGCCCTGATCAAGCGCCGGATCGGCACCGTCAAGGCGGTCGACGGCCTGAGCTTCGACATCCGCGAGGGCGAGTGCTTCTCGATCGTCGGCGAGTCCGGCTGCGGCAAGACCACCACCCTGCTGGAAATCATGGAGTTCCACAAGGACCAGGACGGCGAGGTGGTCATCGGCGGCCTCAGCAACAAGGAAGCCGCGGACGCGAAGACAAAGAGCGCCATGCGCAAGGAACTCCAGATGGTGTTCCAGGACCCCACCGGCGCCCTCGACCCTCGCTTCACCGTCTTTGAGGTGCTCTCCGAGCCGCTCGAGAACGCGGGCATGGCCAGGCCCCAGATCCGGAAACGGATCATGGAGCTGATGGAACTCGTGGGCCTCCAGCCGGACCACGTCAACCGCTTCCCCAACCAGTTCTCCGGCGGCCAGCGCCAGCGCATCGGCATCGCCCGCGCCCTCGCCGTGAACCCGAAACTCGTGGTCCTGGACGAGCCGGTGTCCGCCCTGGACGTCTCCGTCCAGGCCGGGGTGATCAACCTGCTGGACCAGCTGCGCGCCGAACTCGGGCTCAGCTACCTGATGGTGGCCCACGACCTGTCCGTGGTGCGCCACATCTCCAACCGGGTGGCCGTGATGTACCTGGGCAAGATCGTGGAGATCGGCGACGTGGACAGCGTCTTCGACAACCCGCGCCACCCCTACACCCGGGCCCTGCTCTCCGCGATCCCGGTCCCGGACCCCGTCCTGGAACGCACCCGCGAACGCATCATCCTGCAGGGGGACCTGCCCTCGCCGCTCGAAGCCCCCAAGGGCTGCAACTTCGCAACCCGCTGCCCGGTCTTCGCGGCACTGCCGGCGGCGAAGCAGGAGAAGTGCCTCACCCAGGAGCCGCCGCTGGAAACAGCGGCTTCCGCCACCCCGGCCCCCGGCCGCCGGGCCGCGCAGCCGGCCCCCACAGACCAGCAATTCGCCTGTTTCTACCCGGACGGCGAACTGGACGCGGACATGCTCGTTGTCCACGAAACCACCTGACCTACCAGTCACACGCAGCACAACTCGCACCAAAAATGGAATGAAGGGGAACACATGAAGAATCTGACCAAGATCGGCGGCGTTACCGCCGTCGTGGCAGCGCTTGCGCTCACCGCTTGTGGCGGTGGCGGCGGCGCCGCAACGGGTCCCGAGGCCGGCAAGGGCCAGGACGCAGGCAGCGACCTGGCCAAGCTCGTCAGCATCAACGCCAAGGACGCCAAGGACCTGCAGCCGGGCGGCACCGTCACCCTGCCGCTGGGCAACATCGGTCCGGACTTCAACGGCTTCTCCAACAACGGCAACAGCGCGGACAACACCGCCCTGCACCGCCCCATCGACCAGGCAGGCACGTGGGGCTGCTGGAACTTCGACTTCGACGGCACCGCCACGCCGAACAAGGATTTCTGCGAAGACGTCAAGAGCGAGGTCAAGGACGGCAAGCAGACCATCACCATCAAGGTGAACGAAAAGGCCACCTACAACGACGGCACGCCGATCGACGTCAAGGCCTTCGAGAACACCTGGAACATGCTCAAGGGTGAAAACAAGGACATCGACATCGTCAGCTCCGGCGCGTACGAGTTCGTTGAATCCGTCAAGGCCGGTTCCAGCGCCAAAGAAGTCATTGTCACCACCACCCAGCCCGTCTACCCGCTGGACTCCCTCTTCACCGGCCTGATCCACCCGGCTGTGAACACCCCGGCGATCTTCAACGAAGGCTTCACCGGCGACATGCACCCGGAGTGGATGGCCGGCCCGTTCAAGGTGGGCCAGTATGACAGCGCCGCCAAGACGGTCACCCTCGCCCAGAACGACAAGTGGTGGGGCAACAAGCCAGTCCTGGAAAAGGTCGTCTTCCGCCAGCTTGAGAGCAGCGCCGCAATCGCCGCCTTCAAGAACGGTGAAATCGACGGCGTTTCCGCCAACACCATCACCCCTTACAAGCAGCTCGACGGCACCAAGGACTCCGAGATCCGCCGCGGCCAGCGCCTCTTCGCTGGCGGCCTGAACCTCAACGCCCAGAAGGCGCCGCTGACCGACGTCGCGATCCGCAAGGCGATCTTCACCGCCGTCGACCGCGAAGCGTTGCGCAAGGTCCGCTTCAACGGCCTGAACTGGGAAGAAACCAGCTCCGGATCGATGATGCTGCTGCCGTTCTCCAAGTACTACCAGGACAACTACCCGGTCAAGGAAACCGGCGCGGAGGCCGCCAAGAAGGTCCTCACCGACGCCGGCTACACCGCCAACGCCGCAGGCATCATGGAGAAGGACGGCGTTCCCGCCGCCTTCAAGATCAGCAACTTCGGTGACGATCCCACCACCCTGGCCTTCGCGCAGACCCTGCAGAACCAGCTCAAGGCCGGCGGCATGGACGTCGGCATCGACCAGCGCGCTTCCGCCGACTTCGGCAAGGTCCTGGGCAGCCGCGACTTCTTCATGAGCGTCTCCGGCTACACCGTGGGCCCGGACGCGACCGACTCCGTCAAGCAGTTCTACGATTCCAAGACGAACGAGAACGAACTGGGCGACGCCGAGCTGGACGCCGACATCAAGAAGCTCTCCACCATTGCCGACAACGCCGAGCGCAACAAGGCAGCCATGGAAGTTGAAAAGAAGCACATGGAGAAGTACTTCTCCATGGGCGTCGTGATGAACGGTCCGCAGATCTCCTTCGTGCGCACCGGCCTGGCCAACTACGGCCCGTCCCTGTTCAAGAGCCTGTCCCAGGTTCCGGACTGGACCACCATCGGCTGGGAAAAGAAGTAACCCCCAGCGAATAGCAACAGCTGAAAACAGCAAGGCCGGCACCCGTGGCTTCCAGGGGTGCCGGCCTTCGCCGCTTAATGCGGCGTGTGGCGGGGCGCGCCGGAGTAGCGTGGGAGCCATGACCAATGACTCCCGGCCCATCCGAGCTGCCGTGGCCGGCTTCGGCCTCTCGGGCAGCGTCTTCCACGCCCCTCTCCTCGCGGCCAACCCCGCCTACTCGCTCGACGCGATCTCCACGTCCGACGCCGGCCGGCAGGCCGCCGCATCAGCCCGGTACCCCGGCGCCCGGATCGTGGACACGCCCGCGGACCTCCTCGGGCTCGCCGGCGAACTGGACCTGCTGATCCTCGGGACCCCGCCGGCCACGCACTACCCGCTCGCGAAGGCCGCGCTGGAAGCCGGGCTCGACGTCGTCGTCGACAAGCCGTTCACGGTGCGCAGCGCCGAAGGCGAGGAACTCATCCGGCTCGCAGAGCGGCTGGGCCGCGTGCTCACGGTCTTCCAGAACCGGCGCTGGGACGGCGACTACCTCACCGTCCGGGGCGTGCTGGACAGCGGCGCCCTCGGCGCCGTCGCGCGGTTCGAGTCCCGCTTCGAACGCTGGTCCCCGACGGTCGCCAAGGCCTGGAAGGCGGACGCGACGGCGGACGACGGCGGCGGCGTGCTGTTCGACCTCGGCACCCACCTGCTGGACCAGGCCGTGCAGCTCTTCGGACCCGCCACGGTCACCCACGCCGAACTGGCGGCGCGCCGGGCGGGGGAGAAGACCGACGACGACGTGTTCCTCGCGCTGCGGCACGAATCCGGCGTGACCAGCCATCTGTGGATGAACATGCTCTGCGCCCAGCAGGGGCCGCGGTACCGGCTGCTGGGCAGCGACGGCGCCTTCACCAAGCACGGGATCGACCCGCAGGAACCTTTCATCGTCGCCGGCGGCAGCCCGCTGGACGCGGACTACGGCGTCGAAGACCGGGACTGGGCCGGGCTCCTCGGCCGGGACGGGCACCTGGACCGGCTGCCCACCGAGCGCGGCGCCTACCCGGAGTTCTACCGGATCCTGGCGGAGAAGATCAGCGGCGGCGGGGCGGCGTCGGCATTGCCGGTCCCGGTGGATCCGGCCGGCCCCGTAGAGGTCCTGCGGCTGATCGAGCAGGCCCGGGCCCTGGCCTAAAAACGCAATCGACTGCTCCGTAACTGCCGTTCTGGGGGTCCAAAAGGGCGGTTTGGGCCCACGCCGGCAGGGTTCCCTGGCCGAGCTAGCGAGGCGAGGGGGCCGGTGGGGAGGAGCAGTCGATGCGGTTTTTGCGGCTGGTTATGCGGAGACGAGCTCGTGCCAGTCGGCAACCAGGGGCAGGTTGTGCGCCTCGGAGACCGAGCGGTGCGCCACCTTGCCCCCGGCGATGTTGAGGCCGGCAGCGAGGGCGGCGTCGCGCTCGAAGGCGGCCTTGACGCCCAGGTTGGCCAGGGCGACGGCGTAGCGCAGGGTGACGTTGGTCAACGCGTAGGTGGAGGTGTTCGGGACGGCGCCAGGCATGTTGGCCACGCAGTAGAAGATCGTGTTGTGGACCTTGTACGTCGGCTCCTGGTGCGTGGTGGGGTGCGTGTCCTCGAAGCAGCCGCCCTGGTCCACGGCGATGTCCACCAGCACGGAGCCGGGCTTCATGCGGGAGACCAGTTCGTTGGTGACCAGCTTCGGGGCCTTGGCACCCGGGATCAGCACGGAGCCGATCACGAGGTCGGCGTCCACAACGGACTTCTCGATCTCGTAGGCGTTGGAGGCAACGGTCTTCAGGCGGCCCTGGTACTGGGCGTCGAGTTCGCGCAGGCGGTTGATGTTGATGTCCAGGATGGTGACGTCGGCGCCGAGGCCCAGGGCCATGGCGGCGGCGTTGGTGCCGGCCACGCCGGCGCCCAAGACAACGACCTTGGCCGGGCGGACGCCCGGTACGCCGCCGAGCAGCACACCCTTGCCGCCGGCCGGAGCCATCAGCGAGGTGGCGCCGACCTGGACGGACAGGCGGCCCGCGACCTCGGACATCGGGGCGAGCAGCGGCAGGGCGCGGCCTTCCTGGACGGTCTCGTAGGCGATCGCGGTGACGCCGCTGTTGATCAGGGCCTGGGTCAGCTCGGGCTCGGCCGCGAGGTGCAGGTAGGTGAAGAGGACCAGGCCCTTGCGGAAGCGGTGGTATTCGGCCTTGACCGGCTCCTTGACCTTCAGGACCATGTCCGCGCGTGCCCAGACGTCATCGGCTTCGGCGACGATCTCGGCGCCGGCGATGGCGTATTCCTCATCCGTGATGCCCGAGCCCAGGCCCGCGCCGCGCTCCACCAGGACCGAGTGGCCGTGGGTGCGGAACTCGTGGACGCCGGCGGCCGTGATGGCGACGCGGAATTCGTTGTTCTTGATTTCTTTGGGGACACCGATAATCATTTGGGGGCTCCATTGCTGGCGGCTTTGTGGGCCTGGGTGTGTGGATGTCGTACTTCCAGAATAAATCCGGCTGTGAGGCAGGCGACAGGGCCGGCCGGGCGGCAGGGCCGGGTATCCGCGGAATTCCGGGCTTTTCCAAATAGCGGGCTGGACATTTGTCGAACCGGCAGGCGTCAGGTGTCGCCTGCTGTCCGTTGGGGTGGCATTCGCCGCCGCATTCCCAACCGGAACGGAAACGGCAGTAATGTTGCAGGATGCAGCAGCAGGACGTCGAACAGCTCGTGGAGCATGTCGCCTTGAAACTGGGCCGCGGCCTCTCCCTTGAGGATCTTGACGGTCTGCTGCTCGCCTACAGCTCCAACCAGTCGCAGGCGGACCGCGTCCGGGTGAACTTCCTGCTCACCAAGCGCGTCGCGGTGGACGTCAGTGCCTGGCAGCTCTCCCACGGGATCGCGACGGCGGTGCGGCCCGTGGTGGTGCCGGCCAATGAGGAGCTTGGGATGCTGGGCCGCGTCTGCGTTCCCCTGCTGCTGCGCGGCTTCCGGGTGGGCTACCTCTGGGTCCAGCTCGAAGCCGACGAACCAAACGCGACGTCGGTCCTCGCCCAGCTTCCCGGGGTGGCCCGGGAGCTCGAGCAGCTCTCGGCCCTGCTGCTGGAATCCAACACCGCCGAATCCGAGTTCCGCCGCCGCCGCGAGCAGGAATTCCTGGCCGCCTGCCGGGGCGAGTCCAACGCCGTCGCGGCCGTGGCGGGCTGGAAGGAAGTCCAGGGACGCGGGCCCTGGCAGCTCGTGACGGTGCTGGACGCCGACGGCTGGGCGGAGGGATCGGACCCGATCGCTTCCACGCTGATCCACCGTTCCGCGGCGCTGCAGGCCACCATCGGAGTGGACGCCGCCCTGTTCAGCGCGGGGACGGAGACCCACTCCGTCGTCTTGTTCAAGGAGTCCACCGGCCGGGCGGACCATGCCCAGGTGCTGGTCCACTACCAGCTGGAGCTGGCCAAACGCTCCGGCAGGGCGGTGCACCGGATCATCCTCGGAACCTCCGAGGGGTTCGCAAAGCCGCGGGAACTGGCGGACGCCTACCGGCAGTCCCGTCAGGCAGCCCAGGCGGCGGCGGTAGATTCCCAGCTGGGGGAGCTCGTGGACTGCCGCGCCACCGGAATCTACCAGCTGCTGGCTTCGGCGGGCGGCGGCGCGGGGGCATGGGCGGACGCTGGCTCGGTCTATTTCCGCCTCCTCGAGGACCACGACCGGAACCATGAACTGCTGCCGGTGCTGGAACTGTTCTATGACAACGACGGTTCGGTCCAGGAAGTGGCGGACAAGCTGCATCTGCACCGGAGCAGCATCTACAACCGGCTGGGCCGGATCCGGCAGCTGCTCGGCGTGGATCCGCTCAAGGGGATGGTGCGGCTGGAACTCCACGCGGCCCTCAAGGCGCGCCGCTGGGCGGACCGGCCCCGGATCTAGCCCGGTGCGGAGGCTTGGGGGTCCGTCGTGCCCGGCGGCTTCAGGTGCCGCGGCCCTCACGGTTGGGAGGTTCGGCGCCCAGCGGGCGGTCCGGCTCGGCGCGGGCAGTCTCCGCCGCCTCCTGCGCCGTTTCCCGTGCTTTTTCTCTCTCTATCTCCCGCCTCCGGCGGGAGATCCGGCTGTCCGTCCACATGGACACAGCCACAAACGCCACACAGCTGGACATGAAGGCTGCCGTATTGGTCAGCCCCATTGCGGTTCCGAGGATGCCGGTGAGCACCATGGCGGCAATGCCTGCCACAATGTGCCACCCTCTGAACTTACCCACAATCCAAGCGTAACCCCGGCCTTCCCCGCGTCTCCGCGCAGGGCCGGGATCGTTGTTTGATCCTTATCACGCCGTCACGAAGCATCCGCGGCCCCGTCATCCCCGTGGCCCGGTGCATCGTCGGCGGTATTGTTCTTTTTCTGCTTTTCCAGCCAGGCCATGATGTCGGCGAGCCGGATCCGCCGGTGCGTGCCCCGGTATTCCACCGGTATTTCTCCGCGGTCCGTCATGTTCCGCAGGTACGTGTGCGAGATGCCCGCCAGCTCGGCGGCCCGGGACGTGGTCAGCATTTCCTCAACGCTGCTGACCGTTACCGCCTCGCCCCGGCTGAAGCGCGCCAGCAGGTCAACGACGGCGTCCCGCGCCTGTTCCGGCAGCCGGTGCACGGTGCCGTCGACGAACACCGTGATGTCGTCGCTGCCGTTGAGGGCGCGCTGGAGTGTCTGCGCGTCCTCGGCCGGAAGGGCGGCAGCCACCCGGGGAGCAATCAGTGTCATGGAGTGCATCCTAGCGCCCCGGGCGGGGGCCCGCGCTTCGGTTACAGGCCCAGTTCCTCGAGGACCGGCAGTTTGGCCCGGACCCAGGCGCGGGCCTCGGTGGCGCTCGGCGCGGAGAGCGCCAGCTTGGCCAGCTCCTGCGCCTCGGCCAGGGTAACGGTCTTCAGCACGGCGGCCACCGCCGCGAGCGACCGGGCCGTCATCGACAGGGTCGAGACGCCAAGACCGGTCAGGACGACGGCGAGGGCCGGGTCCGCGGCGGCCTCGCCGCAGACGCCGACGGGTTTGTTGTGGCCCTCCGCGGCGGAACCCTCGACGGTCAGGCCCACCAGCCGCAGGACGGCGGGCTGCCACGGCGTGTTGAGGGCCGCGAGCGGGCCGAGCTGGCGGTCGGCGGCCATCGCGTACTGGGTGAGGTCGTTGGTGCCCAGGCTCGCGAACCCGACCTCCCGGAGGATGGCCTCGGCGGTGAGCGCCGCGGACGGAACTTCGACCATGACACCGGGCGTCTTGATCCCGGCCTCGGCACACAGCGTGGCGAACCGGGCGGCCTCCTCAGCGGTGGAAATCATCGGCGCCATCACCCAGACGTCCGCCTCGGATTCCTGCTCCGCCCGGGCGATGGCCTGCAGCTGGCGTTCCAGCACGCCCGGCGTCGTGAAATCCGTGCGGTAGCCGCGGACGCCCAGGGCGGGGTTCGGTTCGGTGGCGTCGGTGAGGAAGGGCAGCGGCTTGTCCGCACCGGCATCGAGCGTCCGGAGCACCACCTTCTTGCCCGGGAAAGCGTCGAAGACGCCCTTGTAGGCGGCGGCCTGTTCGTCCACGGTGGGCTCGGTGTCGCGTTCGAGGAAGCAGAATTCGGTCCGGAACAGGCCCACGCCCTGCGCGTTCAGCTTCGCCGCGGCCACGGCGTCCTTGGCCCCGCCAACGTTGGCGAGCAGCGGCACCAAATGCCCGTCCGCCGTCGCGCCGGTGCCGTCAAAGTCGGCCAGCAGCGAGGCGGTGGCGGCCCAGTGTTCCGCCGCGGCCCGCTGGGAGTCGTCCGGGTCTACGGTGATCAGGCCGGCCGCGCCGTCCACGTAGACTTCCGTGCCGTCCGGAAGCTGGTCCACGCCGGTGGCGGCGACGACGGCGGGAAGCCCCAGTGAGCGGGCAATGATGGCGGTATGGGACTGCGGGCCGCCGCCGGCCGTGAGCAGCGCCAGGATCTTCTCCGGATCCAGCGTGGCGGTGTCCGCCGGAGCCAGGTCTTCGGCGATCAGGATGAACGGGGTGGGGGAGGACGGGATGCCCGGGGCGGGGACGCCGCGCAGTTCGGCCACGATGCGGGCCCGGACGTCCAGGACGTCGGTGGCGCGCTCCGCCATGTAGCCGCCCAGGTTGTGCAGCATTTCCGAGACCGAGCCGCCGGCCTCCCAGATGGCCCGCTGGCCGGACGTGCCGCGGCCGATCAGTTTGGCCGCGGACTTCAGGAGCATGGTGTCCGTCGCCATCAGGGCGGTGGCCTCCAGGACCGCCTTCCCGTCGCCGCTGACCGTCTCGGCCCGGGCCTTCAGCTCATCGTGGACGGCCTTCGCGGCGGCCTTCAGCGCCGCCGTCGCGTCCTCGGCCGTGACGCCGGCCGGCAGCTGCTCCCCGGCGGGCGGTTCGCTGACGGGTTTGGGCATCTGGCGGATCGTTCCGATGATGCGGCCGGGGCTGACGCCTACTCCTGGGAAGTTCTGCACTGAAGGTCCTCATTCTCTGCCGTGGGCCGGTAAGCCATTAAGTCAGGTGACGCCGGGGCAGTCCGAACCGGGCAGGAAGCTTCCCGCCCGGATCGTCCGGCGGGCCAGCCGACGGCTACGTCGGCAGAGCGGGTCCGGCACCTGAAAAAATTGTATGTGATGCACTTCATATAGCGTTGCTATAGGTGCTAGGGTAGCGGTTATGAGTTTCGATGGCCAGCTTCCGCCTAAGACGCGGCTGCTCCGTGCAGCCGCCGAGCTGCTGGCCACCTCCGCCGGGGGTACCGTTTCCACCCGCCAGATCACGCAGCTGGCCGGCGTCACCGCGCCGACCCTCTACCACCACTTCGGTGACAAGGAGGGGCTGTTCGACGCAGTCGTCGCGGCAGGTTTTGAAGAGTATGTGGCGGGCGAACGGGACTTCGCGCCGTCCGGACAGCCGCTGGAAGACATCCGGCGGATGTGGGACAACCACGTGCAGTTCGGGCTCAAGCAGCCGGAACTGTACCTGGTCATGTTTGGCAATATCCGCCCCGAAAGCCGCCCGGCCGTCGTCGCCGACGCCGAGGGACTGATGGAGGAAATGCTGAACAAGGCCGCCGTCGCCGGCCAGCTCAACGTCCCTCCGCGCGAAGCGGCCAGGAGCATCCTTGCTGCCAACGTGGGCGTGACGCTGATGCTGATCACGGAGAAGGCGCCCGAGCGCAACCTCGAGCTGTCCACCATGACCCGGGACGCCATGATCTTTGCGGTGTCCTCGGACCAGGCCAAGAACAGCGGCCCGGAGGACTCCGGGAAATCCTCGGTGGTGGTGGCGGCCATCGCCCTGAACGCGGCACTGCAGTCATCACACTCGGACCAGCTCTCCAGCTCGGAACTCAAGCTTTTCCTCGAATGGCTCCACCGGATCTCCACCAGCTCCACCAGCTAGCTCGGCGAAATTATCGGACCATCCTGCGGTGCAGCAGGAACGACGGTTAGGAAATCACATGGCAACAGAGACAGTTGCGAAACCCCGCACCAGCGTGCGGGTTGGCATCCAGAAGTTCGGGACGTTCCTGTCCGGCATGATCATGCCCAACATGGGCGCGTTCATCGCCTGGGGCATCATCACCGCCCTGTTCATCCCGGCGGGCTTCCTGCCCAACGAGGAGCTCGGCAAGCTTGTCGGGCCCATGATCACCTACCTGCTCCCGCTTCTGATCGGCTACACCGGCGGCCGGATGGTCTACGGCGTCCGCGGTGGCGTAGTGGGCGCGGTGGCGACCACTGGCGTCATCGTCGGCACGGACATCCCCATGTTCATCGGCGCCATGATGCTGGGCCCGCTCACGGCCTGGCTCATGATGAAGCTGGACAAGATCTGGGAAGGCCGGGTCAAGCCGGGCTTCGAAATGCTGATCGACAACTTCTCGGCCGGCATCCTGTCCGCCGCCATGGCGGTTGTTGGCATGCTGGTGATCGGCCCGGTGGTGAAGGCGTTCAGCGCCGGCGCCAGCGCCGTCGTCGAATTCCTGGTTCTCAACGGACTGCTGCCCTTCACCAGCATCTTCATCGAGCCCGCGAAGGTCCTGTTCCTGAACAACGCCGTCAACCACGGCATCCTCACCCCGCTGGGAACCCAGCAGGCGCTTGAGGAGGGCAAGTCCATCCTGTTCCTGCTGGAAGCCAACCCCGGCCCCGGCTTCGGCATCCTGCTTGCCTATGCGATCTTCGGCACGGGACTGGCCAAGGCGTCCGCGCCGGGCGCCGCCCTGATCCAGTTCGTCGGCGGCATCCATGAAATCTACTTCCCGTACGTGCTCATGAAGCCCATCATGATCCTCGCCGCGATCGGCGGCGGCATGACCGGCATCTTCACCCTCGTGGTCACCGGCGCAGGGCTCCGCTCACCGGCCGCCCCCGGCAGCATCATCGCCGTCTACGCCGCAACCGCACGCGACAGCTACGTCGGCGTGACCCTCTCCGTACTGTTTGCCACCACGGTGTCCTTCCTGATCGCCTCGGTGATCCTGAAGGCCAGCAAGACCCCGGTGGGCGCAACCGAGGAAGAGGCACTCGGCGCCGCCACCGCCCGGATGGAGGAAATGAAGGGCAAGAAGAGCTCGGTGTCCTCCATGCTCACGGGTTCCGGCGCAACCGCCGGCGGCGTCGCCGTCCTCGCGGGACCGGTCAAGAACATCGTCTTTGCGTGCGACGCCGGCATGGGCTCGAGCGCGATGGGCGCCTCGGTGCTGCGGAACAAGATCAAGGCTGCCGGCTTCCCGGACGTCAAGGTCACCAACTCCGCGATCGCCAACCTCAGCGACACCTACGACGTCGTCATCACGCACCAGGACCTGACGGAACGGACCAAGCCGATGACCGCCAGCGCCGTTCACTTCTCGGTCGACAACTTCATGAACAGCCCCAGGTACGACGAGATCGTAGAGCTGGTCCGGGAAAGCAACACCGACAGCGGAACCGACGCGGCTGCCCCCGCTCCTGCCGCTCCCGCGGCGACTGCGGCGGCGCCTGCGGCGACGGCGACGCCGGAGGCTCCCGCGGAAACGGGTCCCGCCGGCATCCTGGTCGCCGAGAGCGTCGTCCTCAACGGCTCGGCAACCACCCGTGACGCAGCCATCGACGAGGCCGGCCGGCTCCTGCTGGACCGCGGCGCGGTGGACTCCGGCTACCTGGATGCCATGCACGAACGTGAGGAATCCGTCTCCACCTACATGGGCAGCTACCTCGCCATCCCGCACGGCACCAACGCCGCGAAGGACCACATCATGAAGTCCGCGGTCTCCGTGGTGCGCTACCCGGACGGCATCGACTGGAACGGCAAGGAAGTGAAGTTCGTGGTCGGCGTCGCCGGCATCAACAACGAGCACCTGCAGATCCTGTCCTCGATCGCCAAGGTCTTCACCAACAAGGCGCAGGTGGCGCAGCTTGAAGCGGCCACCACAGTCGAGGAAGTCCTGGACCTGTTCGGAAAGGTCAATTCCTAGTGAAGGCTGTTCATTTCGGAGCCGGAAACATCGGCCGCGGCTTTGTGGGCCTGCTGCTGCACGAGGCGGGGTACGAGGTGGTGTTCGCGGATGTTGCGGAGGCCCTGATCACCCAGCTGGCCGCGGCGGACTCCTACCGGGTCCACGAGGTGGGGGACAACCCCGCGGTCCGCACCGTGGAGAACTTCCGCGCACTGAACTCCAGCACCCAGGAGGCGGACGTCATCGCGGAAATAGCGACGGCGGACATCGTCACCACCGCCGTGGGGCCGCACATCCTCAGGTTCGTGGCGCCCGTGATCGCCAAGGGGATCGCGGCCCGGGCCGCCGGACTGCCTCCCCTGCAGGTGATGGCTTGCGAGAACGCCATCAACGCGACCGACATCCTGAAGTCCGAGGTGGCTGCCCAGTGGGATCCGGCCGCCGGCTCCCTGGACGACGCCGCAGTGTTCGCCAACACGGCGGTGGACCGGATCGTGCCCAACCAGGAGGCCGGGCAGGGCCTGGACGTCACGGTGGAGACCTTCTACGAATGGGTCATCGACCGGACCCCGTTCGCGGGCAAGGAACCGGTGATTCCGGGAGCGACGTTCGTGGACGACCTGGAACCTTACATCGAGCGGAAACTGTTCACCGTGAACACAGGGCATGCCGCGGCGGCCTATTTCGGTTTCGAGGCGGGACTCGGCAAGATTTCCGAGGCCATGGCCGATCAGGATGTCGCCGCCGACGTGCGCGCCGTCCTGGACGAAACCAAGGAACTCCTGGTGGCCAAGCATGGGTTCAACCGTGAGGAGCAGGAGGCGTACGTCCAGAAGATCCTGGGCCGCTTCTCCAACCCGCACTTGCCGGACACCGTGAACCGGGTGGGCCGGGCGCCGCTGCGCAAGCTCAGCCGGCACGAGCGCTTCATCGGGCCCGCTGCGGAGCTGGCCGAACGCGGAATCGTGCCGGAGGCCCTGCTCGGGGCGATCGCCGCAGCCCTGCGGTTCAACGACCCGGCCGACGACGAGGCCGTGGAGCTCGGGAAGATCCTGGCCTCCTCGAGCGCGGACGAGGCAACAGCGAAGATCACGGGCCTGGCCCCGGACCACCCGCTGTTCCCGGCCGTTTCCACCCTCGTCGGGGAGGCCAAGGCCGCCGTCTAGTCCGTCCCAAAAAATCGCCGAAGCATGCCGCCGCCCCCGGTTGCGCTATCACTTGTGGTGCCCAACCGAGGATTTTGACAACCAGAACTGGTAGGGCATTGCCGCCGGGGTCCTCGCTGAACGTGGGGCGGTAGGGCAAGCTGGACTGGTGACTTCGAACCCCCGTGACCGGACCGCATTGCTGACCTCCGACGTCGACGGCGGGACGTTCCGCCTTCGCCGTGCCGAACGCGCCGATCTGCCGGGCATCCTCCGGCTGCTGGCGGACGACCAGCTCGGCTCGAGCCGGGAGGACATGTCCGATCCGGCCCCATACGAGAAGGCATTCGACGCGATCGACGCCGATCCGGCCCACCTACTGCTCGTGGGGGAGCTGACGCCCTCCGACGGGTCCAGCGCCCGCCTGGTGGCAACGTGCCAGCTCAGCTTCCTGCCGGGGCTGTCGCGCCGAGGGTCATGGCGTGCCCAGTTGGAAGCCGTGCGGGTGGGGAGCGAGCTGCGCGGGCAGGGCGTGGGGGCGGCGATGGTCGAATGGGCCATCGACGAGTCGCGGCGCCGGGGATGCTCGCTTATGCAGCTCACCACGGACAAATCCCGTACGGCCGCCCACCGCTTCTACGAGCGGCTCGGCTTCGCTGCCAGCCACGAAGGCATGAAGCTCGATCTCTAGGTCCCGATGCTCCGAGGTGACAGATAATGCCCATGTTTCGTGGAAACATGGGCATTATCTGTCACCTCGGCGAGGCGTGGTAGCGGGCGCGGCTCAGGCCTTCGCGGGTTCCTTCGCGGAGCCCTTGGGAACGAACAGCGTCTCGGCCTGTTCCAGGGACATTCCGTTGGTTTCCGGCACCTTGAACTTCACAAAGAAGAACGACGCGGCCGCGAACATCGCGTACATGGCGTAAGTCAGCGGCAGGGACGCGGCCGCCATAACCGGGAAGCTCAGGGTGATGGCGAAGTTGGCGATCCACTGCGCGGCGGCGGCGAGGCCCAGGGCGCGGGCACGGATCCGGGACGGGAAGATCTCGCCCAAGAGCACCCAGACCAGCGGGCCCCAGGAGGCGCCGAAGCTGATCACAAAGACGTTGGCGGCCACCAGGGCCGCCGGGCCCCACGCCCCGGGCAGCGAAATCGCGTCGCCCGTTCCGGTGGCGGACCCGAAGGCGAGGGCCATGGTGCCCAGCGAGACGGCCATGCCGATGGAACCCGCGAGCATGATGGGCCGGCGGCCGATCCGGTCCACGAGGGCGATCGCCACGAGCGTGACCAGGATGTTCGTGACCGCGGTGGCCACGGAGATGGTCAGGGAGTCCTTTTCCTGGAATCCGACAGCCTTCCACAGGGTGGTGGAGTAGTAGAAGATCACGTTGATCCCGACGAACTGCTGCAGCACCGACAGGATGATGCCGATCCACACCACGGGCTGCAGTCCGAAGGCCTTGCCGCGCAGGGATCCCTTCTGGCCCGCGACCTTGTCCTCCTCGATGGCGGTTTTGATGTCGCGCAGGTGGCGGTCCGTGTCTTCATCCGGGGCGATGGACTGGAATACCTTGAGGGCTTCCTCATCCTTGCCCTGGAACACCAGGAACCGCGGCGACTCGGGCAGCGTGTAGGCGATCCAGCCGTACACGACGGCGGGCGCGGCGCCGGCGAGGAACATCCAGCGCCACGCCTCGATGCCGAACCAGAGGACCTGGTCGGCGCCGCCGGCGAAGTTCGCGAACAGGGCGTCCGAGAGCAGGGCGGCGAAGATACCGGTGGTGATGGCGAGCTGCTGGAGCGAGGCCAGGCGGCCGCGGACATGGCGCGGGGAGATCTCGGAGATGTAGGCCGGGGCGATCACGGAGGCCAGGCCGATGCCCAGGCCGCCGACGAGGCGCCAGAAGATAAGGTCCCACACGCTGAAGGCGAAGCCGGTTCCGACCGCGCTGACCAGGAAGAGCAGCGCACCGATCTTCATGGCGGGAATGCGGCCGTAGCGGTCGGCGACCTTGCCGGCCAGGTAGGCACCCGCCGCGCAGCCGAGGAGGGCCACGGCAACGGCGAAGCCGGTCACGGCCTCGCTGAGCGCGAACTCGTCCTTAATGGCGTCGACGGCGCCGTTGACCACGGAGGAGTCGAAGCCGAAGAGGAAGCCGCCGACGGCGCCCGCCACGGCCAGCCAAATGACCCGCTGGGGGATCTTGGCTGCGGTCTGGTCTTGGGTGGTTGTCATCTGGCTCCCTCGGCATTTCGCGTTCCACGGCCTGCGCCGCAGCTACCCAGTCTTACACCAGAGCCGGAGCGACGCCTGTCACACGCGGCAAAAAGTGAGAGGAAACATACGGTTGGCGGACGACGGCGGGCGGCGCCGCCGTCGTGCGCCCTTGCGCCGGGCCCGGAACGTCACGCCAGGCAGTCTTTTGGCTGCTTAGCCCCTAAAATTCCCCGCGGGTCCGCGGATCCGCACCAGCGGGCGCGCCGAAAGTCTGCCTGCCGTGACGCTACAGACCGCCGGCAGGAGCGGTCAGCGCTCGACCAGGATCCCGTCCGGATCGCACCAGATCATCGCGCCGGGCCGGACGACGACGCCGTCGATCTCCAGATCCACGCCGCTCTCGCCGGCGCCGGTCTTGGCGCTCTTGCGCGGGTTGCTGCCCAGCGCCTTCACACCGAGCGGCAGCCCCGCGATGGCCGTCCGGTCCCGGATGGCACCGTTAATAACGACGCCGGCCCAGCCGTTCGCGACGGCGCTGGCCGCGATCAGGTCGCCCATGAGCGCCGTTCGCAGCGACCCGCCGCCGTCCACGACCAGGACCGCGCCGCCGCCGGGCGTGGCGAGGGTGGACTTCACCAGGGCATTGTCCTCGAAGCAGCGGATGGTCCGCGCCGGGCCGCTGAAGTGCGTATGGCCGCCGAGCGACTGGAACTGCAGGGCCACAGAGTCAAGCTCCTCGCCGCGTTCGTCGAAGAGGTCGGCGGTATTAACGGCGGATGCGGCCATCGGTTCTCCTATGCGGTGGAAATAGGGGGCGGATCGTGATCCCCACGATAGTCTGGCTGCACACTGATCTTCAGTCTGCGTCATCCGTTTCCGGGGGGAACCGAATTCCATGAGCCTGTCCGATATGCCCGGAGCAGCTCCGGACCCTGCCCGTGCGAGCCTTGCCGCCGAAGGCCCGACGGCGGTGGCGCTCGCCGAACCCGAACGGGCCGTCCGCCCGGTCTGGGTTGCCGGCGTCGTCCTCGTCAACCTGGGGATCAACGCGGCGTTCTTCGGCCCGATCCAGGTGCTCCTCGGCCAGCAGGCCGCTGCCTTCAGCGAAGGCGACAAGGAAGCGATCCTCGCCCTCGTGACCGGAGCAGGCGCCGCGGTGTCACTCGTGGCCAACCCCCTGTTCGGTGCCTTCAGCGACCGCACCACCTCCCGCCTGGGCCGCCGGGTCCCGTGGGTCCTCTTCGGGGCCATCCTCGGCGCCGCGGCCCTGATTGCGCTCGCGGGAGCGCCCAACGTTGCCGTCATGACGCTGCTCTGGTGCCTCGTGCAGGCCGGCTGCAACGGCGCCTATGCCGCCATCACCGCCGCCATCCCGGACCGCGTTCCGGTGGCCCAGCGCGGCACGGTGGGGGGCCTGGCCGCCATGGGTCAGACCGTCGGCATCCTCGTCGGCGCCGTGATCGCCGCAGCCGTGACCGGGAACTTCGCCGTCGGCTATCTGGTCTGCGCCGTAGCGCTGCTCGCCGGCGTCGTGCTGTATTACTTCAGGAACGACGACGTCCCGCTCCCCGCGGGCGCGCGTCCGCCGTTCAGCCTGGCCGGCTTCGCAAAAGGCTTCTGGATTTCCCCGGCCCTCTACCCCGACTTCGCCTGGGCCTGGCTGACCCGGCTGCTGGTGAACATCGGCAACCACATGGTGACCCTCTACCTGCTCTTCTTCCTCAAGGACGCCGTCCACCTTGAGGAGACCCAGGGCATCGCGCCGGAGCTCGGAGTGCTGATCCTGACCGGGCTCTACGCGGTGATGGTGATCATCACCAGTGTGATCGGAGGCCGGCTCAGCGACCGGATGGGCAAGCGGAAGCCGCTCGTGATCATCTCCTCGGTGATCATTGCGGTGGCTTCGCTGATCCTCGCCTTCGCCCCGAACTGGGCCGGCGCCCTGCTCGGCGCCTCGGTGCTGGGCATCGGCTTCGGCTGCTATCTGGCGGTGGACTTCGCACTGATCACCCAGGTCCTCCCGGCGGCGCTGAGCCGCGGAAAGGACCTGGGCGTCCTCAACATCGCCAATTCCCTGCCCCAGGTGCTCGCCCCGCTCATCGCCTTCCCCTTTGTGACGCTGTGGGGCGGCTACGTTTCCCTGTACGTGGCGGCCGCGGTGATCGGGCTGCTGGGGGCCGTGTTCGTGGTCAAAATCAAGGGCGTCGAATAGGCCCGAACCCATGGTCGGGGAGGCCATGTCCGGGCTCCCCAGGCGCCGCCTGTGACTGGCTAAGGGCCCGGGAGCGTGGCGTATAGTGGACGGGAATTGCCGCGGCAGCGCTGTGGGGGATACCGCCCGGCTGCCGAGAAAACCGACCCCGGAACGCTGCTGATGCCTGAATTTCACTCAGAACTTCCACCGATGGCCCCTCCGCCCACCCTGCCCCGGCAGCGGCTCCGCTACACCCGGATCCTCGACGTCGCCGCAGGGTTCGCCCGCAAGGGCCTGGACTCCGTGGTCCTCTCCGAGGTCGCTGCGAAGGCCGACGTTCCGCTGGGCACCCTGTACCGCTACTTTCCCTCCGCCACCCAGCTGGTGCTGGCGCTCTACCGCAAGCAGCTCACGGAACTGCACGCCGCCAACTCGCCGGCCGCGGCAGGGACCGTCGCGTCCGCCGCCGTCGTGTCCGCCGCCGGCGTGTCCGCCGCACGGGCGAAGAAACCCGCGGGACGCTCCGCAAAGCCGGCTGCCGCGAACGACGACGGCGACGTTCCGGCCCACGCGCTCGTCGGGGTCGTGATGGAAATTTTCCACATGCGCCTCATGCAGCCGGCCGTGGAGCAGTGCCTGAACAAGGCCGTCTACACCAAGGACACAGACACGACGAAGCTGCTCCGGGAGATCGACGCCGCGGCAGAGAAGGCCGTCACTGCCGTGAGCGGCGACGCCGCCATCTCCCGGGTCCTGCTGCTGACCGTCACCGGCCTGGTCCAGTCCGTCCGCTGCCGCCGCCTGTCGCTGTTCGAGGCGGAGGAAGACCTCAAGAAGGCCTGCGTCCTGCTGACATCCGGCCGACCCGCCGCGTAACCGGTCTAGACCAATCCGGGTTTATACCCGCCAGTAACGGCCCTTTTCGGTGATCCGGCCCACCAAAATGGCCGGATAAACGTTTCACCAACCCCAAGGGTGTGTCGTGCGACACCTTGAGCCCGGAAGGTTTTGTTTACCATTGCAGAACCGGAGCGGCCCGGCCGCCTGCAGTACCCGGAGCTTCACCGCAGACCCACCAACCTCGGGTCCCTGCCGACGTTCCCCAGACCATCTTGAGCACGCCTGTGCTTGAGCTTCCATGAGCCGTACGCCCACGGTGAGCCCCAGGAGACAACGACGTGTCCACTGAAACGATCATCCCCACCGACGCCACTTCCCCCGCAGAGACCGTAGCGGTGCTCAGCGACGAGGAAATTTTCGCATCCCACCACGGCGGCAAGCTTTCCATCTCCAGCACCGTCCCGCTCGCCAGCAAGCGCGACCTTTCCATCGCCTACACGCCGGGCGTTGCCCAGGTCAGCCGCGCCATCGCCGCCAACCCGGAACTCGCCAAGACCCTCACCTGGGCCCAGCGCCTCGTGGTGGTGGTCAGCGACGGCACCGCCGTCCTGGGCCTCGGCGACATCGGCGCCAGCGCCTCGCTGCCCGTGATGGAAGGCAAGTCCGCCCTGTTCAAGGCGTTCGGCGAGCTCGACTCCATCCCGCTGGTCCTCAACACCACCAACGTCGACGAGATTGTGGAGACCCTGGTCCGGCTGCGCCCGAGCTTCGGCGCTGTCAACCTCGAAGACGTCTCGGCGCCGCGCTGCTTCGAACTCGAGGACAAGCTCATCGAGGCCCTCGACTGCCCCGTCATGCACGATGACCAGCACGGCACCGCCGTCGTGGTCCTCGCGGCGCTGACGGGCGCCGCGAAGGTGACCGGACGTGACATCGAGACGCTGCGCGTGGTGGTCTCGGGCGCCGGTGCCGCCGGGATCGCCGTCGCGCAGATGCTGCTGACCGCCGGGGTCACCGACGTTGTGCTGCTGGACTCCCGCGGCATTCTCAACAGCGAGCGTGCGGACATCGCCGCCGATCCCGCCAGCAAGAAGGCCCAGCTGGCCGCGAGCGGCAACCCGCGCGGCGTCTCCGGCGGACCCGCCGAGGCCATGCAGGACGCCGACGTGTTCATCGGCGTCTCCTCGTCCAAGCTGGCCGAGGAGCACCTCAAGCTCATGAGCCAGGACGCGATCGTGTTCGCCTTGTCCAACCCTGACCCGGAGGTCCTGCCGGAGGTCGCACGCCAGTACGCCGCCGTCGTGGCCACGGGCCGCAGCGACTTCCCGAACCAGATCAACAACGTCCTCGCGTTCCCCGGCATCTTCCGCGGAGCCCTCGACGCCGGCGCCCGCCGGATCACGCCGGCCATGAAGCTGGCTGCTGCCCGCGCCATCGCGGCGCTGGCCGACGAGGACCTGTCCGCCGACTACATCGTCCCCAGCCCGCTGGACCCGCGGGTGGCGCCGGCAGTTTCCGCCGCCGTCGCCGCGGCGGTGGAAGCCGAGTAGCCACGCCTGAACAGACGACGACGGCGGCGCATCCTTGGGGGATGCGGCGCCGTCGCCGCGTTCCGGCTTTCCCGCGGCCGGCGGAGCGCCGTCCCGTACCGCCCAGGAACCATAGACTGGGGCGATGAACCCCGAGACTCTTGTGACGATCCTGTGCGGCCTCGCCATCCTGGTGGGCGTGGCGGGCACCGTCATCCCCGTGTTGCCCGGCAGCATCCTGATCGGACTGAGCCTGCTGTCGTGGGCCATCTGGGGAGGCGCCGGGACCACCGGCTGGGTGGTGTTCGGGATCGGCATGGTCTTCGTCCTGGCCGGGATGGCGGCCAGCGCGGTTCTGACCGGCCGGAAACTCAAACAGCACAACATTCCCAGCCGCTCGGTGGTGGCCGGGCTGGTCTTCGGCGTTGTGGGGATGTTCATCATCCCGGTGGTGGGACTGTTCGTCGGGTTCGCCGCCGGCCTGCTGCTGAGCGAACTGCACCGCACCCGGGCTTTCGGCACCGCGGTGGCCTCCAGCGGGGCCGCGCTGAAGGCCACAGGCCTGGGAATGATCGTCGAATTCGGTCTCGCCTGCCTCGCCGGCAGCACATGGGTGATCGGCGTGTGGATTTCGGCCGCAGCCTAGTCTGCCCGAGGCCTCCCCGCGCCTATTAGCATGGATGCATGAGCTCCGAACCAGGAGAATCCGCACCCCGACCGGCCCTGTACCGCGACCACCGCGACCTCACGCCGTTCCGCACGCCGGTCATCCGGACGCCCGTCCGCGATCTCGCCGAAGGCGTGGGAGTGGCGGTGGGAGGTGTCCTGGCGGGGCGGATCCGCGGCACCCTGCCCGTGGAGGGCGGTGCGCCCCGGCTCGGCAAAGTGGCGGGCAGGTCGCCCTCCAAGGCGGCCAGGACCGTGCATGCCGCCATCTTCGGCAGCTCCGACCCGGACCGGCTGATCGCCCTTGCGCACTCACAGCCCGGATGGGCCGGGCTGTGCTACCTGGCGGCCGGGCTGCTGAGCTACGTCCAGGGCGGCCACCTGCGCGCCTCCGAACTGCTCCAACGCGGGCTGCTCACCAGGAACGACGACGAAGCGAACCGCTACGCTTTCACGTACCTTGCCCGTGTTGTCACCCGGGTGACCGTCGCCGAGCGGGTCGAGGTTCCGGTCCTGTTCAGTGAGGAGGCGGTGTTCCTGGCCTGGTCGCACGCGCTGCGCGAGACCGGACAGCGGGAGGCCGCCCTGGCGGCGCTGACCGGACTGCCGCCGTCGTTGCCACTGGCCCTGGCGCGCTGCTCGCTGGCCGCCTCGCTGGGACGGGATGCGGACGTCGTGGAGGACACTGAAGGGCTGCTCAACGGGAATGACCTCTCGGCCGCGTTGCTTCTGATCCGGGCGCGGTCGCTGCGGAAACTTGGTGCCAATGCGGCCGCCCGCGCCGCACTGCAGGAGGTCCTGCGCCGCCGGAAGACCGACTTCACGCTCCGCGGTGATGCCCTGACGGACCGCGCCCTGCTGCTGCTGGACGACGGGCGGAGGGCGCTGAACCGGCGGGACTGGCAGCACCGCCCGCCGGCCGATCTGGAGACGGTCAGGGCCATCCGGAAGGACGCCGAACTGCACGAGCTCTGGGACCGCGAGTACGGCCGGGCCGACGGCGAATGAACCGTGGGCGAACTGGTTTCGTTCCGGATTCCTGACCCTTGCGGGCGTGCGGAAGCAGGGAGTAAAAACGAGGGATGAGAGATGCTTCAGCGCGCTGGGTGCAGCACTACATCGCCGCCTGGACATCGAACGACCCGGAGGACATCAGGGCTCTCTTCACCGAAGACGCCGTGTATGCCACGAGACCTGATGATCCCGAGCCGTGGACCGGGCGGGAGCAGATCGTGGAGCGTTGGATCGCCGCGGGCGATGTGCCGGGGGACTGGAGCTTTGAGTGGAGCCTGCTGGGGGTCGACGGCGGGAGGGCCTTCGTGCAGGGCCGCACCGACTACCGCGGGAACAGCCGCAGCTACGACAACCTCTGGATCATCCAGCTGACGGGGGACGGCCGCGCCACGGCATTCACCGAGTGGTACATGCCGCGGCAGTGACCTCAGCGCGCAGCAGTTTGCGGGCCAGCAGTGCAACGGCGCTGTAGACCACGCCGACCAGAAGAGATGGAAGAGGCCCAGTCCACCCCCGGCGTGCAGGCCAGGGCGCAGGCGCCCAGCAGGAAGCCCAATATTGTCGAGGCGCAGCGGCTGTTCGGTTCCCCCGGCCACCTGCTGAAGGTCATCGCTGAGGACCTGCCCGCCCACCAGCGCTTCTACGACGCCGAACTGACGTCGCTGCTCGGCGTCGAACGGCTGACGTCCACCCTGGTCATGAAGAACCTGATGACCAATACCGGTCCACCCGTATAGGCCGCACCGAGGGCAGTTTCGGACTTGCTTTCGCGACTACCCGGCGGGGCTGACGTGCACGATGATGACCTGGACGTCTTTCGAACCGTCGTAACGCAGGTCATAGCTCACGTTCAAGCCGGTTGCTGTTCCCGGGCCGAGGGCGAAGCTGCTCTCGTCCCCCGGCCGGGCGCTGATGGAGGTTATCCAACCTTCGGCGGCGCGGCTCTCGATGCCGTACCGTTCCACGCCGTCGCGGATCAGGGCGAAGTACTCGTCCAGTGAATCCGCGGTGAGGAAGTACGTGATCTGGCTGAAGTCCGGCTGGGAGTCCGTGGTCAGAAAGCGGATGCGGTCCGTCTGTCCCCGGATCTCGCCGCTCGGCCCGGCGACGGTGAGCACCATCTTGCCCGCGCCGCGGGTGCTGATTTCCGGGCCGTGGCTGTCGTCCGTCAGGCGTACCGCGGATTTGAGGAGCTCTCCGCCCGTCATATCCAGGCGCGCCTGGCGGCTGCTTTCAATCTGCTGAACACCGGCAGCGTCGAGGGTGGAGTATTCGGAGGATGTCACTGTGCTCCCTGGGGGCGGGGTAGGTTCGGAGGAAGAGCCGGGGGACGGGGGACGGACGACTTGGCAGCCTGTGATCAGCAGGCTTGAGCCCAGGGCTGCTGCGGCCAGCGCGGCCGCCCAGCGCCCCGCCCGGATGTTCGTGATCACTGGTAAACCTCGGAACTGAAGCCTGACGCAAAGCGCTCCATTATCTGCGGGACATTGTTTGTCGGGCGGTGCTGCTCCACCCGGTCGTTGAAATCGGAGCCGATGATGTCCCGGGCGCCGTCCGGATCTGCAGCGAGTAGCTTCTGGTACGCCGGGAGCGTGTCCTGGTCGATCAGGGCCCAGCGCCGGTCGGCGTCGGCGATATTTCCATCCGGGAACCCGGTGGTGAAGTCGGTGCGGAACTGGGACGGATTATCCCAGGACGTCAGGGGTACGTTTTGTGGGCCGGGGCTCTCCACGCTGAATCGGTAGGGGAAGACCTCGGCGAAGCTCTTGGCTTCCGGAATGGACGGTTCTCCCGCGAGGGTCACCAGATAGGTCACGGCTTCCCCGCCGGGATGATCGCGCATAGCGACGTAGTCGTCGGCGATAATGTCGTTCTGTTCCCTAAAGAGCAATGCGGTGTTTCCTTTTCGGACCTCGTCGGGTTCGCCGGACGCGATCTGCTGCCACGACTTGGCGGTTCCGGCGTCAATGGCACCGGAATCACGCAGACGGTTGATTTCCGTCAGGCCGCCGCTGAGGTAGGCCTCGTGCTGCCGGGCCTGGTCCAGGAAGATCTCCTTATTCATATCCAGCATGCTGGTTTCGTAGAACCTGATCTCCGCATCGGTCATGTCCGCCAGCTGGCGTAGCTCGTCCAGCATCGGCATTGGAATGTTCGACGCCGGATTGTCGGTGATCTGCTGGGCGAGGTCCCTCATCACCGCCATGTCCTTGAATCCGCCGGCAAAGGATGGGCCGATCATGTTGGCCATTCCGGCCCACTGCAGGTCAGCGTCGGCGAGGTAGGCCTGTCCGTAGAAATCGTAGACCCGCTTGATGGTTTCCCAGTTGTAGTCGGTGCCCTGGGCGGTGTCCCATGTTGCGGGGTCGATCCCCATTCCGCGCATCGCCTGGTGGTTCCAGTGGTTGCTCAGGAAATCGGCGTATTCAGGGGACCTTACGTCGATCAGCCCAGAATCAGCCGCTGCGTCCATCGCGGTTTTCGCCGCCCCCGGATTTCTCAGCGCCCAGTCCTGGAATTCGTTGCTCAGCAGGTACGCCGCGCGTTCCGCCGGTGTCATGCCGCCAAGGATGTCGGTGAGTTGCTGGGCCGTGCCGGTGCTGTTCGCGGCGACGCCTCCCGGCGGGGAACCGGCGCCGCCCTGGCTGCTGCGCTCCTGTTCACCGGCATTGAGCAGCAGCGCCTTGGATGCTGCATCGATTCCGGCAGACGCGGCCTTCAGGGCCCGGAGGTGCGAGGAGGTCCAGTCGCCGCGGAAGCGGTCGCCGTCGTTCCCCTTCCAGGGGCTGATGCTGATGGCGCCGCTGAGCTGTTGTCCGAGCTGGTTTAGCCGCTGGGCGCTGCCGGCCAGGTCCTTGGCCAGCCGGCGCAGCTGGGCGACGTCCGCCCCGTAGAAGTTGCCCGCCACTTGTCCCCCGACTCTTTTGTTGCACCAGCTCGATTGCCACGGACAGCCTAACCGCATTCCGGGTCGGCAGCGATGGGGAGGTCTCCCCGCCGCCGGGGCTGCAAGGTCAGGAACCCAGCAGCCCCGTGGTCCGGTAGGGGATGACCTCGCGCAGGAACATGCTGGTGGAGGTCCGCACGATTCCCGGGCAGAGCCGGATTTCCTCGGAAACGCGGTACAGGTCGTCCGGGCTCTTCGCCACCACCCGGATGAGCAGGTCGGTCTCGCCGGCGGGCGCATGGCATTCGAGGACCTCCGGGATGTTCCGCAGCGCGGCGATCGCCTCGTTCAGGTGGCTCTGGTCCAGTTCCGCGCTGACCGACGCCGCCACGCCCCGGCCCAGCGCCGCGGGCAGCACCCGGCTGCTGTTGGCACGCAGGGCGCCCGACGCCGTCATCCGTTCCAGGCGCGACTGCACGGTGCCGCGCGCCAGGCCCAGTTTCTGGGCCAGGACCATGATCGGCAGCCGGGGATCTTCGTCGAGGGCGAGGAGGATTCGCCGGTCCGTCGGGTCGAGTTCCTGCAATGTGACTACTCCCTGTACGTCGCCGCGGCCAGACTTGATCAGATTGACCAATGCAACCCAAGTCCGTTGCGCCTACTGTATGGCTTCTGTTGAAATAGTGACAACAAAGGGACGCCGGCCACCGCCGGATCCCGACAGGCTACAAGCACCCCGGCACACCACCCGGACCTTGGATGAGGCTTCCCGCAAGGAACCCCGCCCGCTGATTGACTCTTGTTCACACCATCGTCATTCCGCACAAATCTCCGCAACCGCAGTTCTTCTGATTCGCAGTTCTCCAGATTCGCAGTGCCATGGCCCGGAGCAACGCCCCGGGCCCGGCACGGCAAGAGCCCCTGAGCCACCGACGTCGGTTTTCCGAAGTCATCGGTAGCTGAGGGGCTCTTGTGTTGCTGCGCATAGGCTGGTGGCATGACGTCTGCCGGCCGCTTCGCCCCCAGCCCCTCCGGCGAACTGCATGTCGGCAACCTCCGCACGGCGATCCTGGCCTGGCTTTTCGCCCGGTCCACCGGCCGGCGGTTCCTGATGCGCGTGGAGGACCTGGACCGGGCCCGGGCCGGCGCGGAGGCGGAGCAGCTCCGCGATCTCGCCGCTGTCGGCGTGACATGGGACGGGGCAGTGGTCCGCCAGACCGACCGCGGGCCCCTCTACGCTGACGCGATCGCCCGGCTGGAAGCGGCGGGTCTCACGTACGAGTGCTTCTGCACCCGCCGCGAAATCCAGGAGGCCCCCTCCGCGCCGCACGCCCCGCAGGGGGCCTACCCGGGCACATGCAGGGACCTGTCCGCTGCGCAACGTGAGGCGAAGCGTACCGTCCGGCCCGCGGCGGTCCGGCTCCGGTCCGCCGTCACGGAGGCAACGGTGCAGGACGTGCTGCACGGGCGCTACACCGGTGTGGTGGATGATTTTGTGCTCCGCCGCAACGACGGTGTGACGGCCTACAACCTCGCCGTCGTCGTGGACGACGCCGCCCAGGGCATCGACCAGGTAGTCCGCGGCGACGACCTGCTGCCGTCCACTCCCCGGCAGGTCTACGTCGCCTCCCTGTTGAATATGCCTGTTCCGGAATATGCGCATGTTCCGCTGGTGCTGAACGCCGACGGCGCCCGGCTGGCCAAGCGGGACGGCGCCGTCACGCTTACCGACCTCGCCGCCGTCGGCGTTCCCGTGGATGAGGTGAGGGACGCGCTGCTGGCATCCCTCGGGTTGCCAGCCGGGCCGCTGGAGAACGCACTCGCCGTCTTTGACCCCGCCGAGCTGCCTCGGGAGCCGTGGGTGTGGCCCGGGCTGGGCCGGCCGCACGCGTAGGCTGGAAGCATGTCAGAACCAGAGTTCATCGAAGCGCGCAGCCCGCAGCCGAGTTTTACCGTCGAAACGGCGAAGGTCCTCGCCGAAGTGGCCCACAACCGGCAGAAGGACAAGCTCAAGCGGCCCTACCGCGAGCACGTGATCGCCGTCGGGGATGCCCTGGCGGACTTCGACGACGACATCCGGATTGCCGGGTACCTGCACGACATCGCCGAGGACACCCCCATGACCCGGCAGGCGCTGCTGGACATGGGCGTCTCCGAGCGGGCCGTGGACATCATTGAGCGCGTCACCAAGCGCCTGCACGAGGACCCGGACGACTACCAGGCCGGCATCCGCTACATTGCCGAGAACCACGACGCCACCTTGGTGAAGATCGCCGACAATGCGCACAATTCCCTGCCGGAGCGGGTCAAGGCGCTGGCCGAGAAATGGCCGGACAAGCCGCCGGTCACCCGCTACAACGACGCCCGTCCGGTGCTCTACGCCGCGGTTCCGGTCGAGGAAACCCGGAAGATCCTGGCCCGGATCAACCCGTGGCTGCTGGAGGAACTCGACGACATGCTCGACGAAGCGGACGACACCGACTACGAGAACCTCTCCTACGACGACGCTCCGGCAGGTGCGGGGGCGGCTGCACCCGGCGAGAGTCCTGCCGACGAAACCGAGCCCGCCCGGGACTGAGCATGCGTGCCTATGTCCTCACTCGTTACGGCGGGGCGGACTCCATGGAGTTCCGGGACGTTCCGGCTCCGCGGCCAGGTCCGGGCGATGTCCGGATCAGGGTCGCCGCGGCAGGCCTGAACCCCGTCGACTTCAAACTCCGTCAGGGCGCGCTCCGTCCCATCAGCCCCTTCCGGCTGCCGATCGTCGCCGGCTGTGAACTTGCCGGGACGGTCGAGGCCGTCGGACCAGGGCCCAGCCGCTTCGCGATCGGGGACCGCGTCTACGCCCGGGTGGACAAGCGCAGGCTGGGTGCGTTCGCCGAGATGGTGTGCGTGCAGCAGGAATTGGTGGCCGCCATGCCGGCCTCACTTGGCTTCGCCGATGCCGCGGGCCTGCCGCTGGCCGGGCTGACCGCGCTGCAGGCTCTCCGCGACGAACTCGCCGTCGGGCCCGGTACCAGGCTCTTCATCTCCGGCGGTGCAGGGGGCGTGGGGACGCTGGCCATCCAGCTCGCCAAGCATTTGGGCGCCGAGGTCACGACTACGGCCTCGGCCCGAGGGGAGGCCCTGGTGCGGCGGCTGGGCGCGGACCGCGTCATCGACTACACCCGGGAGGACTTTGCCGGGGTGCTGCGCGATTTCGACGCCGTGCTGGACCTGGTAGGCGGCGCGACGCTCAAGGAGTCCTTCCGCATCCTGCGGCCGGGCGGGCGGGTGGTCTCCATCGCCGGGGTTCCGGAGCCCCTCACCGCGACCAAGGACCTGGACGCGCCGCCGTGGATCACAGCCGCCTTCCGGGTCATGAGCCTGGGCATCCGCAGGCGTGCCCGTAAGGCGAAGGCCAGCTACCGCTACCTGTTTATGCACCCCAGCGGGGAGGATCTGCGCACCCTGGCAACGCTCGTCGACGCCGGCCAGCTGCAGCCGGTCGTGGACAGCAACTATCCCTTTGCCCGGATCGCCGAGGCCTTTGCCGCGCTGGAGCAGGGCCACGCCAAGGGCAAGATCGTCGTCACCCTCTGACAACAACGCGGGGTCACATGGCACCCATCCCGGGCCCCAACACCGGCGATATCTGACCCCGCGTTGCCTTTGGGGTTAGACCCGGCCCAGGGCGTCGATGTCCTCGAGGAATTGCTGGTGGACCTCTTCGCTGACGGTCGTCCGCGTGTCCGCGATCGCGTCGAGGTAGTCCTGCGTCGCGGGGCCCTTCCGGACGGCCTCGCGGATGGAGGCGTTGCCGCTGGAAGCCAGACCGCCGTCGTCGTACACCGCTTTCTCCAAAGCGCGCTGGGACGCGCTCCGGGCCGCGAATTCGATGTCCGCGGGGGAGAAGCCCTCGGTCCGGTCCACCAGCAGCTCCACGTCCACGTCGTCCACCACCGTGGCGGGAATGAAGCGCTGCCATATGGCCTCGCGGGCCTGGCGGTCGGGCAGGCCGATGGGGATGACGTAGTCGAAGCGGCCGTGGCGCAGGAACGCGGTATCCAGGGCGCGGATGAAGTTGGTGGCGCAGACCAGCAGGCGGCCGGGCTGCTCCCGGAAGGCCGGGATGATTTTGAGGAGTTCGTTGGTGACGCCCTGCAGCGGCGATGGCGGTTCGCCTGAGCGCTGCGACGCGATCTCCTCCACCTCGTCGATGAACACGACGGCATGCTCCAGCTCCGCGATCTCCAGGAAAGTCTCCCGCAGCGCACCCGCGAGGCCCTTGGGATCGGAGGCCAGCCGGGAGGGGAACACCTCCACGAACGGCCACTCGAGGCGGGAGGCGATGGCTTTCGCGAAGGTGGTCTTGCCGGTGCCGGGAGGACCGAAGAGGACGACGGCGCGCGGCGGCACCACACCGTACTCATCGGCGAGGTCGGCCTCGGCCAGGGGCAGGACCAGGCGCCGCTCCAGCAGCTCCTTCTCGTTCCGCATGCCGGCGACGTTTTCCCAGAGGTCGCGGGCCAGGATCCGGCCGCCCAGCAGGCTGAGGGGCTCGAGCTCCTGGCGCTGCACCGGGATTCGCCGCTCGAAATAGCGCAGGTTCTTCTTCAGGACAAAGCCGCGGCCCAGGAACGCCTCCACACGGGTCTCGGATTCCGGCATGAGCGCAGAGAGCTTGTTCAGGCCGTGCGGCGCCATCCGGTTCTCGACGGCGGCCAGCAGCGAGGTGCCGATCCCGCGGCCGCGGTATTCCGGGAGCGTGGCCAGGAAAACGATCCAGCCCTGGTCGTGGGCGGCACGTCCGACGGCGGCGCCCACCACCTGGTCGCCCTGGACCGCAACGACGGCGTGGTCCTTCTCGCAGGAGGCCAACACCTCGGAGAGCGCGTAGACCGGCTCGACGTTGGTGGCCTTGAGCGTTTCCCAGAGGTGCAGGATGCCGTCAAGATCGGCCGAATGGAAATCCCTGATTCGCCAGTTCGTCATGAGGTGTCTCCCGGGTGGTGCGTCGCTGAGCCAGTGTGAGCCTGTCTGCTGAGCATATGCGAACCGTATCCGCGACGGGTTGCGGGGACGTTGCGTTACGGCGCCCCCGGCCGGTCGGAATCCCCGCGGCCAGCGGGCGGGCTACAGGGCGGCGAGCAGGTCTTTCATTTCCTGGATCTCGCCCGTCTGGGAGGCCGCGATGTCCTTGCCCAGCTGGACGGCGTCGGCGTTCTTGCCGGAGCGGACCTCGGCGTTCGCCATCTCGACGGCGCCTTCGTGGTGCGCGATCATCTGGCTCAGGAAGAGCTTCGCGGCGTCGGTGCCCTGGGCGGCGTCGAGCTTTGTGAGGTCGTCACCGCTCATCATGCCCGTCATCGAGTGGCCGCCGGGCGCCTGGGTGGGCTCGTTCCAATCCTTGAGCCAGCCGGTCATCTTCTCGATCTCGGGCGCCTGGGCAGCCTTGATCTTCGTTGCCAGCGCGGTGATCCTGGCGTCGATGCCCTGTTTCTTCAGGATGATGTCGCTCATCTCCACGGCCTGGGCGTGGTGCGGGATCATGGCCTGGGCGAACATCGTGTCCGAGCCGTTGTGGTCCGCGGCGGCCGGCGCGGCACTCGAGCCGGGCGTGGCATGGCCCGTGCTGTGGTCCATGCCGGGCATGCTGCTGCCGGTGGAACCGGAGGCAGTGGAGCAGCCGGCCAGCGCAATGACGGCGGCGAAGGCTGCGGCAGAAAGCGTGAGGGTTTTCTTCATGGCAAATCGTGTCCTTCGTGGGTCCGGCGGAAACCGGGTGGCTGGCGCGAGGGAGCCAGGGAGTGGCGGTCAAGCGCGCTGGGGCAGGTGGCGTGCCGGCGTCGTTCCGGCACATGCCCAGTCCTACGTGCGGCTGATGGACAAGTCGCGGGGCGTGGGCGTCCCGGGCAGATACGCGTAGCCTGCCGGACGGTCCGCCCGCACCGCGGTCCAGGACTCGCTGTCCAGGAAGGTGCTCCCGGGCTGCGGGGCGCTCAAGGAAGCGCCCGCCGGCGACGGTGTGCAGCCGGCGTAAACCGTTTGCTTCTGCGTGCAGCCGCCCGGGCAGACGCACGACGGCGGCACCTCGGTGCCGCCGATCGTCACCGAAGCGGGCGTCTGAGTCTCCGGCGCCGGCGCGGAGAGCGCATGTTCCGTGTGCACCCCGGCATCGGAGTGCAACACCGTCGGCGTTGCCGTGCTGCCTGCAGAAGCTGCCTGGCCGTGCATCCCGTGGGAGCCGGCGAGGACATGCATGCCAAGCAGGCCAAGGATCACGGCGAGGAGCCCGGGCAGCAGGAAGGCAGCACGGAGCAAGGCGACGGGACGGGCCGCGGTGGCAGCGGACATCGCCGTTCTCCTTCCGTGCAGTCGTGCAGTCATGGCTCCGGGCAGTTCACGAAGCCTTCAGGCTACCTGTTGTCAACGCCTGCCGCCGGGATTGTGTTCCGACGGCAGGACGGGAAAACACCGCAGAGAGGACATTTGTGGCATTATCTGCATATGAATGCAGATATGCAGGTTGAGATCGACGGCCCGCACGTGGAACTGGCAGTGGAAGTCTTCTCACTGCTGGCCGATGCCACGCGCGTCCGGCTAATCCTGGCACTGGGCGACGGTGAGCTGCCGGTTAATGCGCTCGCCGAAAAGGTGGGGAAACCCGCTGCCGCGGTGTCGCAGCATCTGGCCAAGATGCGGCTGGGCGGCATGGTCGCTACCCGGCAGGAAGGCACCAAGGTCTACTACCGGCTGAGGGACAGCCACGCCAGCCAGCTCGTCATGGACGCAATCCACCAGGCGGAGCACGCGCTTGGCACGGCCCCGCGGCACGGCGCATGAACCGGCCGGCGGAGTCCGTGGAGCGGCACGATCACGGCGACGGCCAGGAACACACGCACACCCAAGAGCATGACCATCCACATGACCACAGCCACGGTCCGCGTGACCACAGCCACCCCCACACGCACGCCAAGGGACTGAAAGGGTGGCTGCAGTCCGTCTTTGTCCCGCACTCGCACGACGCAGCCGATTCCATTGACGAGGCCCTCGAAGCCAGTGTGCAGGGTATCCGGGCGGTCAAGCTCTCGCTGCTCGGCCTTGGTGCCACCGCACTGTTCCAGCTGGTGATTGTGCTGGTCAGCGGCTCCGTGGCCCTCCTGGCCGACACCGTGCACAACTTCTCGGACGCCCTGACAGCCGTGCCGCTCTGGATCGCGTTCCTGCTGGGCCGCCGCCGGGCCACCCGGACGTACACCTATGGCTACGGCCGGGCCGAGGACCTCGCAGGGCTGTTCATTGTGGCGATGATTGCACTCTCGGCCGTTGTGGCCGCCGTCGAATCCATCCGCCGCTTCTTCGAACCCCAGCCGGTGAACAACCTCGGCTGGGTGCTCGCGGCCGGCCTGGTGGGCTTCGCCGGCAACGAACTCGTCGCCATCTACCGGATCCGCGTCGGCCGGCGGATCGGCTCCGCCGCCCTGGTGGCGGACGGGGTCCATGCCCGGACGGACGGCTTCACGTCGCTCGCCGTCGTCGCCGGCGTGATTGGCATCTGGCTCGGTTTCCCGCTGGCGGACCCGATCGTGGGCCTCCTGATTTCCGTCGCCATTGGCGTCCTGCTCTGGGGCACCGTGCGCGACGTCGGACGGCGGCTGATGGACGGCGTCGACCCGGAACTGACGGAGCGGGTCGAAGCCGTCATCGCGGAACACTCGCGGGCCGGCGGCACCGCGCGGCTGCGCTGGTCCGGCCACCGGCTGCAGGTTGAGGTCACGGTGCCGATCCCAACGGATGCGCACCTGGTTGAGCTCGCCTCGGTGACGTCCAATCTGGAAAGCGTCATCCGGCGGGCCCTGCCGCACGTTGGCCCGGTGACGGTTGTGCCCGCCTTCGTCACGGCCGGGGCGCGCCGCCCCGCCTAAATCCCGAGGGTCGCCAGGCTCTGCCGCAGGGTCTCGGCCGAGTGCTGCAGGGAAGCCAGTTCGCCGTCGTCCATGGGCGTATCCAGAACCGTGCGGACCCCGCCGTTCCCCACGATGCTCGGCAGTGACAGGGCCACCCCCGAGATCCCGTACTGGCCGTCCAGCACCGTGGAGACGGGCAGGACGGCGTTTTCCGAGCGCAGCACGGCCTCCACGATCCGGGCCCCGGAGAGGCCGATGGCGTAGTTCGTCGCGCCTTTGCCGGCAATCACCTTGTAGGCGGCCTGCGTCACTTCCCGCGCGGTGTCGGCGAGGTACTCGGGGGTGAAGACACGTTCGCCGTCGACCGTCCACTGGCGGATCGGCACCGGACCGATCGTGGCGCCGGACCAGACGGGAAACTCGGTGTCGCCGTGCTCGCCGACCATGCTGGCGTGGACACTGGTGAGGGAGACGCCGGCCTTGTGCGCCAGCAGCCAGCGCAGCCGGGACGTGTCCAGGACCGTGCCGGAGGAGAAAACGCGCGACGACGGCAGCCCGGAGATCTTCTGCGCCGCGACGGTCAGCACGTCGCAGGGGTTGGTGACCAGCACGTAGACGGCGTCCGGGGCGTGCCTGAGCAGTTGCGGCATGAGTTGTTCGAGGATGCGGACGTTGGTGCTGGCAAGGTCCAGGCGCGTCTGGCCCGGCGCCTGTTTTGCCCCGGCGGTGATGACGACGACGTCGGCGCCCTCCACCGCGGTGATGTCCCCGCCGCCGGTGACGGTCGCGGCTGCGGCGGCGAACTGGGTGCCGTGCGCGAGGTCGAGCACTTCGGCTTCGGCCTTGGCCGTGTTGACGTCGAAGAGGGCGACGCTGCTGGCGGAGCCGCGAATCAGGGCGGCGTAGGCGAGGGACGAGCCCACGCTGCCGGCGCCGACAATCGCCAGTTTGGAGCCTGGATTCTGCGACATGGGCTTCTGCTTTCGTGTCAGTGCGCGGAAGGCGCCACGGTGCCGGCCGCGACCGTCGTGCCTACGTCCGGGCTCCGCTCCAAGCTCACCAAGGACCGCGGGGCTTGGGCAGGGCCGTTGGACCCTACGCGGACCGTCAGCCGGACAGTCAACCGGACCGCACGACGACGGCGGCGGTGCGGCCGCCGTCGTGGTGCAGTCGGTGCGGTGTCAGGTCAGAGGTGCTGGATGCCGGCCCGCTGCATGGCGTCCTGGTAGACCTCGACGTTCTTGGCCAGGAGTTCTTCCTGCTTGGCCGCCGAGACGGCGAACGCGCGGCCGCCCAGGGCGGTGGCCTTGTAGATCTTGACGCCGCGGTTCTTCAGGGAGGAGTGGTACGTCTTCTCGAACAGCGTCAGGAAAGCGTGGGCGTCGGCGCCGTGGGCGATGACGGCGGAGACGCGCCTGTTGATCTTGAGGAACTGGCGGAAGGGCCGCAGGCCGTCGGTCTTCTCCTGGACGTTGAGCGCGGACGGGAGTTCGGGGTCGCGGACCCAGGGGTACGCGTTCCACGGCATGACGTAGCGAGGGTCAAGTTCGACGGCCTCGTAGATGGAGGTGGCGCGGCGGGCGGCCTCGTCGTCGTTGAAGTGGGAGACGAAGCCTGATTCGGTGCCCTTGCCCGGTGCGATGTGGAGGCTGACGATCCGGCACTCGTCCTCGTCATGGACGGGATCGATGTACGGGACGACCGACCCCGGCTTCTTTTCCATCAGTTCGTCGCAAAGCTGCGTTACGGCGGCGATGTTCGGTTCCTGCAGCAGGGTCTTCTTTTCGTCCCAGTCAATCGTCACGATTTCTCCCTCAGCGCTCGGCGTCCAGAATCAGGCGTCTTGTTCCACTCTACGCTTCCGGCCGGGACGGCGTTTTTTGGCGTCGGATTGCGGCGCCGCCGGGCCGCCGACGCTGCGCCGGGCAACGCCCGAGCGCCACGCGTGGCCCTGGAGCGCAAGGTCCCGGAATCCGGGACCTTTGCCCTACCCATCACCGCGGCCGGGGCGTACGCTTAAAGCGCCTGCAGGTAGCCATCTGATTACGCCGGGTCGTTCAGGACATGAAAATGTCCGAGCCATCTCATAGCGAGATCGCGAAGGTACCTGCAGGCCTTGCGTTTAAGGCAAGCATCTTGGGGTCCTGCGACTCCCCCAGTCATAGTCTGGCCCCTCCCCGCCACCCCGGGCATGATGGAACCCATCCGAAGGTCCCCACCCCGCCGCGGCGCCCCACGCCCGCCGGGACAACCCGAAGGCGGGCAAGGCGTGAATTCTGAAGCGATGGAGCGGGCACGGGAAGTCGAGGCGCAGCTGACCGACGAGGAGCGCTTTTCACTGCTCATCAGCGTCATGGGCACCAATGCGACGCTCACGGAGAAGGATCCGCGCATCCCTGACGGCGTCCCGATGAGCGCCGGCTACACCCCGGGGATTCCGCGGCTGGGCATCCCCGCGCTGCTCATGAGCGACGCGAGCCTGGGCGTCACCAACCCCGGCTACCGCGAGGGCGACACCGCCACGGCGCTCCCGGCGTCGATCGCCCTCGGCGCCACCTTCAACCCCGAACTCGCCCGCCGATCCGGGCAAATGGTGGGCCGGGAGGCACGGAGCAAAGGGCTCAACGTCCAGCTCGCCGGCGGCCTCAACCTGCACCGCGACCCGCGCAACGGCCGGAACTTCGAGTACCTGTCCGAGGACCCGTGGCTCACCGGCGTGCTCGGCGCGGAGTCGGTCAAGGGCATCCAGGGCGAGCAGGTGATCTCCACGGTCAAGCACTTCTCCCTGAACTGCAACGAAACCAACCGGCACTGGCTGGACGCCGTCATCGACCCGGCCGCGCACCGGGAATCCGACCTGCTCGCGTTCGAGATCGCCATCGAGCGCGCCCGGCCCGGCTCGGTCATGACGGGCTACAACAAGGTCAACGGCACATACGCCGGCGGCAACAAGACCCTGCTGCAAGGCATCCTGAAAGGCGCCTGGGGCTTCCCCGGCTGGGTGATGTCCGACTGGGGTGCGACGCCGAGCTGGGACTTCGCGCTGCAGGGCCAGGACCAGGAGTCCGGCGTGCAGATCGACGTCATGATGTGGGGGAAGGAGCCCTTCACCGCCCCGCTGCGCCAGGCCTACGCCGCGGGCGAATTCCCCAAGGAACGGCTCTCCGAGATGGTGCAGCGCATCCTCTACGCCATCTTCGACGTCGGTATCGACCGCTGGGAGGGAACGCCCGACGTCGACCTGGACGCCCACGCCGACATTGCGCTGGAGACGGCGCGGCAGGGGATTGTCCTGCTGAAGAACGACGGCGTGCTCCCGCTGAAGATCCCGTCGCCGGGTGGCGTGCCCCTCAGGATCGCGGTGATCGGGGGACATGCCCAGCTCGGAGTTCCGATCGGCGCGGGTTCGAGTGCGGTGGTGCCGCCCGGCGGCTACGCCGAAAGCCACACCATCGGTGGCCCCGGCATCATGGGCAGCATGCGGAACCTGTACCTGCTGCCCTCCTCGCCGCTGGCGGAACTGCAGAAGCTGCTGCCCGACGCCGAGATCGAATACGACCCCGGGATGAGCCCCGCCGAGGCCGCGCTGCTGGCGCGCCGTTCCGACATTGCCATCGTTTTTGGCATCCGGGTGGAGGGCGAGGGCTACGACAACGCGGACCTGTCCCTGCCGTGGGGGCAGGACGCCGTCATCGAAGCCGTCGCGGACGCCAGCCCGGCCACCGTCGTCGTCCTCGAGACCGGCAACCCGGTGGCAATGCCCTGGCTCGCGAAGGTCAGGGCCGTCCTGGCGGCTTGGTACCCCGGCCAGTGCGGCGGGCAGGCGATCGCGGAAATCCTCACCGGCGTCACCAACCCCTCCGGGAAACTGCCGCTGACCTTCCCGACCGGCCTCGACCAGACGCCGCGTCCGGACCTCCCGGGCCTCGGCACGCCGTGGGGGACCCCGACGACGGTCAACTACAACGAGGGATCCGACGTCGGGTACCGCTGGTTCGCCAGGACCGGGCAGCAGCCCCTGTTCCGTTTCGGCCACGGGCTCAGCTACACAGACTTCGAGTATGCGGGCCTGACTGTGGCAGTGCGGGGCAATGACGGAGTGCGAGCCGAGTTCACGGTCACCAATGCGGGGCCGCGGCGCGGGGCCGACGTGCCCCAGCTCTACGTCCTTGAGGGTCCTGCGGGACCCGGGATGCGGCTGCTCGGTTTCGAACGCGTGGATCTTGAACCCGGCGAATCACGGACTGTCTCGCTGGAGGTTGATCCGCGGCTGTTGGCGTCCTTCGACTCCGATCGCGGGCAGTGGCACACCGCGGGCGGCAGCTACCGGCTGGTGCTGGGCCACTCGGCCGGTGAGTACACGCTGGAAGCCGATGTGTCCCTGACGGAGGCCTGGTTCGGTCGCTAGCTGGACTGACCGGAGAGGTTGATTGAGTGACTCAGTCGCTCCGACCGTGCACCGGTCTGGCGTTCGCTGGGGGTTCTCCGACCTCGTGGATGGTATGGCCGCCGCAAGCCGTCTTGGTTACGCTGGCACGCTCGATGCGCGACACGGTGAACCATCGCATTGCGTTGCGCAGTTGGCACCACCCAACGAGGTACCACTGGCCGTTCGTGGAGGCGAACAGCACGGGCTCAACGTGGCGGGTGGTCGTGGTCTCGTCTCCCGATGTATAGCGAATGCGGACCACTCGCTGCTCGGCCATCGCCTCCTCCAGTGCCGACTTGATGGCGCGCGAAGAGGAGGGACGCGCGTTGACCCAGACGCGGTGGGCCAGCTCGTCGGCTCGTGCCCGGGTTTTGGGATCGAGGACGTCCAGGATCTTCTGGATACCTGCTGCTGCCAGATCGGCGTAGGGGGCATCGGGTGCAGCAGAGATGGCTGCCATGAGCGCCACGGCCTGCGCTGGGGACAGGCTGACAGGCGGCAGGGACGCGCCTACAGCCAATCCGTAGCCACCGCCGGGACCTGGACGAGACCATATAGGCGTACCGCTGTTCTCTAGCGCATCGAGGTCTCTCTTGATTGTGCGCACGGATACCTCGAACTCTCTCGCCAGCCGTTCGGCGGAAACCCCCCGCGCGCCGCTGCGGCGCAACATCTCGGATAGGGCATGGAGCCGTTCGGTTCGCTTCACAGTTCAGGCCCCGACAAATTCATGACATAAATAGTGACATACCCTTGTCCGCAGTGCCTGCGAGGGTAGTGACATGACAACTACTACAAGCAGTCCGACCATTATTCTCATCGCCGGCCACTGGCTGGGCGCTTGGGCGTGGGATGAAGTCCTTGAACACTTGGCAACCGACCACTCTCGTGCAATCGCGATGACACTGCCTGGTCTCGACGGGGAGGATCCCGGGCGTGCGGCGAAGACTCTCGACGATCAAGTCGCAGCGGTCCTGGATGTCATCACTCAACTCGGAGTCTCCGAGGATCAGCCCGCAACGCTCGTCGCTCACAGTGGGGCGAACGCCCCCGTCAGCCTTGTCCTTGACCGACACCCTGAGCTTGTCCATCGAGTTGTGTGGGTCGACTCCGGCCCTGTGGCGACGGGAAGCGCCTTCGCCCCAGACATTCCGGAGGAGTTGGAGGAGCTTCCGCTGCCGCCCCTCGACGTTCTCGCACAGCAGGCGAGCCTCGAAGGCCTGAGCGCAGAGGTTCTCGAGCGTTTTCGGGCCCGGGCCGTCCCTGAGCCCGGCCCCGTGCTTCGTCAGCCCGTCGAGCTCACAAACGATGCCCGCCGCAAGGTCCGGACCACCCTGGTGTGCTGCTCGATCCCGAGCGCGCAGGTGCTGGAGCTGGCCCGCTCAGGCCATGCCATGTTTGCCGAAGTCGCGAATATCGAACACCTCGACGTCATTGACCTCCCGACGGGGCATTGGCCTATGTGGAGCCGTCCCCGCGACCTCGCCAAGGCCATTCAGTCAGCGTCTTCTCGAACCAACTGAACTGCACGTACAACTTGAAGGGGTCAGCCGAATGCGGCTGGCCTCTTTCCGTCTCCGAGGGAATTCATGACACACCCAAACGCTGCTCTCACATCAGGTCCGATTCAGGCAGCGGCCGATGCCGTGGGTCTCCAGCGCCGCGAGGGTGTGCGGCATTTCGGTGACCAAGGCCTTCGCCAACCCCAAGTGCCGGCCGCCCTTGGCCGGTGATTCGAGCGTGACGGTCAGGCGGGCCTGCGACGCGGCCGCGGCGGACTTAGCGTCCTCGAGTTCGCGGATCTGGTTGATCAGCCCGGCACTGTCACAGGCGGGCAGAACATCAGCCAGCGCCCGGGCCGCCTTCGCGACCGTCACACCCGCTACCGCTGTTGGAGCCATGTCGGGCCCCTGCTCGCCGTTCATGAATCCAACCTAACGGCCACCTCGGACTATTAAAGCGACCGCGGAACCGGCGCTTCCGTAAGCTTTGAAGGAACGCCCCCGCCCCGATCCAAGGAACCCATGCCGATCAACAGCCAGACACTGAAGCAGGACGGATTCACCGGATTCCGGACGCTCGGGGACCTCGAGATCAACCGGATCCCGCAGAAACCGGGGATTTTCGTGGTGCTGCGGCCCGAGGGGTTCCGGCCGCAGTATTTGGCCAAGAGCACGGCCGGTGTCTTCAAGAAGAAGGACCCCACCCTGAAGGCGGACGCACTCGACGCCGAATGGGTCGACGGCGCGGACGTCCTGTATGTGGGGAAGGCCGGGCCTGGCAGCAAGGGCAACCGCGGGCTCCGCCGGCAGATCCAGGAGTTCGTCGACTTCGGCAAGGGCAAACCGCCCGGTCACTGGGACGGCCGGCTGATCTGGCAGCTCGGCGCCGCCAATCAGCTGCTCATCGCCTGGAAAGAGCTCCCAATGGAGCAGCTGAACGCGGCCGAGGCCGGCTACCACTCGGCATTCGTGGGGGAGTTCGGCCGGCTGCCGTTCGCCAACCTGGTCCAGTCGCGGGTCAAGGGCAGCTAAACCGGCTACACCCCGCCCCGGAACGTAAACCGCCCGGCCACGAGCGTCGCGGCCACAGGCATCGCTGCGAAAACAGCGTCCGATACCGCCAGCGGGTCGCCGTCGAGCACCACCAGATCTGCCGGGTCCCCGGCCCGGACGGTGCCCCGCCCGCGCGTTGACGCGGCCAGGGCCTCCTGCCGGGTGAGGGCCTGCTCCGGGTGCCAGGGGCCGCGGCCGTCCTGCCGCGACCGGGTGGTCGCCGCCGACATCGCGGTCCACGGCTCCAGCGGCGCCACTGGCGCATCGGAGCCCAGCGCCAGGGTGGCACCGGCAGCCAGCAACGACCGCAGCGGAAACGCCCGGTCCGTGCGTCCGGCCCAGTTGGAATCGGCCGCGTCGCGGTCATCCAGGGCATGGGCGGGCTGGACGCTCGCCGTCAGGCCCAGTTCACCGAAGCGGGCGAAGTCCTGGCCGCGGACAAACTGGGCATGCTCAATCCGCCCGGCGATCCCGGCCGCGGCGAACGCATCCAGCGCCACCTCGTTGGCGGCGTCGCCGATCGCATGCACCGCCGGGACAAAGCCCGATTCCCGGGCCCGGCCCAGCAGTTCCAGCAGCTCCGCCTCGCTCACCGTCAGCAATCCGCGGCCGCCGTGCGGATACGGGTCCACACAGTACGCGGTGCGGGTGTTCAGCGAGCCGTCGATCAGCACCTTGAGCGGGCCCACCCGCAGCAGCCCCGCCCCGCCGGGCACCTCCAGGGCGGTCCGCATCCCCGCCGCAATGGCCCTGTCCAGGTCCTGCGGATAGACCCCGGCGTCCACCCGCAAGGAGTCGAATCCGCCGGCCAGGCGGCGCAGCCACACGTCGCGGTTCCACGTCATTTCAAAGTCGACAATCCCCACGATCCCGCGTGCGGCCGCCGCCTGCGCCGACTCCCGCACCCACGCGTCCACCACGGCGTCCGGCAGTTTGCCCAGCTCACGGGTCACTTCAAAGGCCGGCTCTTCGCGCAGCAGCCCGGAGGCGTCCACGTGAACGCCGTAGCGGGAAGCCGCCGCGCTGTTGAGCCAGACGCAGTGCAGGTCATGGCTCAGCAGCGCGGTCGGCCGGCCCCGGGTGGCGCCGTCGAGCAGTTCCAGGGTGGGAACATCCGCCCAGACAGCGTCCCGGAAACCCACGCCCACCGCCGTCAGGCCGTCGACTCCTTCCTCCGCAAGGCCGGGACCAGACAGATAGGAACGCACGACATCGGCCGCCTCACCCGCCGAGGCGGCGCCGGAGAGGTCTATCCGGTTGGCGGCGAGGGCCCACTGTGTCATGTGGACATGCTCATCCCACAGCCCCGGGATGACGTACCGGCCGTCCAGGTCAACCACCCGGGATCCGGGGTTGCAGGGCGTCCCCGCGGGAGCGAGCCCCGTAACCACCCCGCCGGAAACGTGCACGTCGTACAGCGCAGTCCCGCCGGGGATCCGCGCCGAGGCGAGCA